>OKRF01000101.1:0-7760 GCA_900290315.1 Candidatus Sulfopaludibacter sp. SbA3
AGCCAGGCACGAAGATTCGCCAAAAGGCGGCGAATTTCGAGCCTGGCACGGATTTGCAGCGGACACGCGGCTCGGGATTTTCGAGGGAGGTGGTACGGATTTGCAGCGGACACACGGCCCGGGATTTTCGAGGGTGTCTTCCCGCGGCGTTGCTGGCGATTATACTGTTGGACGGAAAACATATGAAGGCCGCTATCAAGTTGCTCGTCTTTTCGCTTCTGGCCGCCGCGTTGCTGGCGCAGCGTCCCTGGCAGCAGATCACCATTCCGACCGTGCGCGACGCAGCCGCGAATTTCAAGATGCCACCGCATGAGTACGGCGCGATCCAACCGTTTGCCAGTTGGAACGGCACCGATCCCAAGGAAGTGCGGGCCAGGATCGTGCGGGATTTCGACCGGCTGGCGGCCAATGGCATCTTCGTGGTGAATCTTTCGCCGGGGCGGGGTGAGCCGAAATACCTTTCGCCGGAGCATATGGACCAGGTGAAGTTCACGGTGCAGGAAGCGGCGAAGCGTGGGATGAGGCTGTGGATCCAGGATGAATCCGACTACCCCAGCGGGTTTGCCGGCGGCAACATCAGCAGGCAATACCCGCAACTCGGCATGCAGGGCATCGTCGCCGATATCCGCGTCCGCGTGGTGCCTGGCCAGACCCTCACGATGCCGGCGCCACCCGACACGCTGGCGATCTTCGCTACGAAAACGTCCACCGACCAACAAATACAGGGTGTAATTCCCATTCCGGTTCCCTCCAACGGTCAGCTCAAGTGGACCGTGCCGGCCCAGGGTTCGACCCCCAACGAGCCGCGCCTTTCCTGGGAGGTGGCCTTCGTGCGGCACATTTACGTGAGCTCGCCCACGCGGAACTTCAATCGGGAAGACGGCACGCGCGCCAAGGATGCTCTCTATTCCNNTTCTTTGGCGATGAGCCGGACTATAGCAGTTCGATTCCGTGGACTCCCAAACTGCTGGAGGAGTTCCAGGCGCGCAAGGGCTATGATCTGAAGCCTTACCTTCCCCAGTTCTTCCTCGGCAGGGGAGTGGAAGTGAATGAAGAGGTGCGGCGGGCCAGGGCCGACTACGCCGACGTGTGGAGCGGCATCTTCCAAAACAGCTTCTTCGGCGAGCAGGCCGCGTGGTGCAAGAAGTACCACGTGGAATACCTGGTCCACCTGAACCACGAAGAGACCATGATCGCGCTGGAGCGCAGTGAAGGCGATTATTTCCGCGACAACCGCGAAGTGGAAGTGCCCGGAATCGATAACCTGAGCCAGCTTGTACCGGCCGCCATTCATACGCCCGACGGCACCTGGAACGTGAACAACAATTTCCCCAAGCTGGCCTCTTCGGCGGCGCACCTGTTCGGCAAGCCGAAGGTCTGGGCGGAGGAAGGCGGCGGGGTGGGCATCGATGGCAAGTTCGAGATGGATTTTCAACTGGTGCGGGGAGTCAACGCGCTGCAGATCCGCGCGCCCGTGTTGCGCGGTGGCGGCGACCCGTCCGTCGCAGCAGTGGCGCCCGTCATTCCGCCGCAGGCGCCGATGCTGGCATGGTACGCCAATCGGGGCGGCTACCTGATGGCGATCGGCCGTCCGGCGGCGCGGGTGGGTCTGTACCATCCTGGCAACAGCATCTGGATGGGCGATCAGGAGGCCGATCGCAGCACCACCAAGCTGGGCTGGCAGTTGCTGGAACACCAGGTGGATTGGGATTATTTCGATGAGCAGTCACTCAGTTCGGTGGCGACGATCGGGAAAGGCGGCTTCCAGAATCTGAGCGGCCAGGTGTACAAGGCCATCGTGTTCCCTTCCATGACGGTGATCACGCGTACCGGCCTGGAACGTTTGCAGGCCTTCGTCAAGGCGGGCGGCAAGGCGATCTTTGTGGGCAAGACGCCGGGGCTGATCGTGGATAAGGCGTTCATGAATGCCAAGGACGTGCCCGACTTGAGCTTCGCCACGTTGATTGAGCCTGCGGGCGATATCACGCCGCGCGTGATGGCGGCCTTGCCCCAGCCGGATGTGAAGCTGGACGCCGCATTTCCGCGGTTGACTTACACACACAAGAGCTGGCAGGACGGCGAGATGTACTTCTTCTTCAATGAGAGCAACAAGGTGGAATCGCGCATGGCAACCATCGCCGGGCGCGGACAGGCGCAGGCTTGGGACCTGGCCACGGGCGAGATCCACGCCATCTCGGGCGCAATGGCCGAGAGCGACGCGGTGCGCTTTCCGCTGGTGCTCGGGCCGTATGAAACGAAAGTGGTGGTGGCCGGGCCGCTTCCCGGTGTGGTGGGTGCGGCGGAGCCATCGTTCGCGTCGGGAAGTACGCTGGCGGAACTGGACGGCGACTGGACGCTGGACCTGAACGGCAAGCAGGTGACCACGCCTTTGAAATCGTGGGAAGAGTTGAGCACTCCGGCGTTTGCGGGCCCAGTGACGTATCGCAAGCAGTTCACGTCGAACGCGGTGCCAGCCGGAAAGCGGGCGTTTCTGGAAATCGCCGAGGTACACGACTACGCGCGGGTGAAACTGAACGGCAAGGAACTGGAGGGCCACGCCTGGCAGCCTTATCGCTGGGACGTCAACAGCGCTTTGCAGGCGGGTTCCAATGAGCTGGAAGTGGAAGTACGCGCGACGCCGGCAGGCCGCGGCGGTGCTGGTGCACCGGCAGGCGGACGGGGCCGGGGCGGCGCACCGGCGGCTTCCGGTCTGTTGGGCCCGGTCCGGCTGGTCGCGCGCTAGACGTTCAGCGCAGCGAAGAAGACTGGGGTAGAGGATAGGGGTTGGGGGCCCATCAAACTGGACGTGCGGATTCCCGCATCCAGCTTTCCGGCTGGCTTCCTCGTAGACTCACGAACCAGCGGCACCCAGCGGCCTGTGGAGCCGATCGATTCCCATCTGCCGTAGATCCGCCTGATGGAAAACTCACGGGCACCTTGCGTAGACACCTTGCGCCGGCGTCTCAGAAGGTGTCGTACCCGTTCTTCCACGTACTCGTCGATCGCCCGATACGCCCGCCCTGTCCGCCGACCGAAGTGTGGCCCGAAGATTGCCTCGTCGATGGCGATCCGCACTTTTGGCGTATGCCTGGCCAGATCCTGACTGAGCGCCGACTCTACCGGGGACAACGATGGAAAAATCCGTGTTTTGTACCGGCAAATTTCTCCCTTGACATTTATATCAGTCACAGGTATATCTGTAACTGATATGCGAATTAGGGTTCCGCCATCCCTGCCCGAGAACATACCGCGCCTGATTCCCCTGACTCCTGCCGTTTTCTATGTCATGCTCTCGCTTTCGTCTGGCCCGAAGCATGGTCATCGGAAGGTTAGAACATGCCAAAGACTCTCCAGTATGTTCTGCGTTGCTACCGCGCCCTTCTCTGGCTCTATCCTCCGGACCTTCGCCGCACATATGGAAATGACATAGCCGGTGTTTTCGGTCAGCTCTTGTGCGCTGAATGCGCTGAATGGAAAAGTCGAGGAATGATGATTACGGCCAGCCCGTCGCTGGTGATCACCTCAGGAGTGCTCGGGACGCTGGTGGGCGTGATGATGTCCCGCCATTGCCGATAAACGCTCGATTGCCGAATTAGCTACAACCAAAATTACGAAGGGGTAGACGAGATGAATACGATAACTCGTACGCTCGGGGTGTGTCTGATCACGCAATGTCTCTTAACAATGCTGGTGGCCGCGAGCCGAACTGATGCTCAGGAAGCTCAGCCGGTGTTTGATGTGGCGGATGTTCGTGCAAGTGCCCGCTCCACCGACTCAAACTTGCACGGCGGATTCATGCGTGGGGGCCGGTACGAATTGCGCAACGCCACAATGGTCGATCTGATCGGCCGTGCCTGGGGCGTCGATGCCGACAACGTGGTGGGCGGCCCTGGCTGGCTGGAGACGGACCGGTTCGATGTAATTGCGACAGGCCCGCCCAATACGACGCCAGAATCGCTCAGGCTCATGCTCCAGGCCCTGCTGGCGGATCGTTTCAAGCTGGTCGTCCACAGGGACACACGGCCCTTCCCGGAATATGTCCTAACGGCGGGGAAGCATCCGCAGCTCAAACAAGCGGCGGCGGCA
This sequence comes from Candidatus Sulfopaludibacter sp. SbA3, assembly GCA_900290315.1. Classification (GTDB taxonomy): domain Bacteria; phylum Acidobacteriota; class Terriglobia; order Bryobacterales; family Bryobacteraceae; genus Sulfopaludibacter. The sequence continues at coordinate 4,087 of OKRF01000101.1, forward strand.
GGCGAGAGTGGATGCCGGCCGGTCCCGCAGAATGCGCCGGACCTTACACCCGGCGCGATACCGGGCGCAAGTGTTTCCTGTCACAACATCACCATGTCAGAATTTGCGGAGAGACTCCCTCGGATGGCGGGCGATTACTTCCCGTTCAATCCCGTGGTTGACTGGACGGAACTCAAAGGTTCCTGGGATTTCACACTGAAATGGACGCGGCGAAGATTCCTCGTGGCGGCCGGAGCGAGTGGCGTCTCAATTTATGATGCGGTCGGCAAGCAACTTGGGCTGAAGCTGGAGGTGCAAAATGTCCCCACGCCCGTGATCGCGATTGACAGTGTCAACCAGAAGCCAACCGGGAATTTTTCCGGCGTGCCGCAGTCTCTGGCTGCCGGCCCGGCGGAGTTCGAAGTGGCGGTGATCAAGCCGAGCGCCCCGGGGTCGACCCAAAGAAGTTTGCGAATCGAGCCCGGCGGCCGCATCGACCTGCGAGGTTTCACGCTGAAGGCGCTGATCAAGTTTGCCTGGAATTTTCAGGATCTCGACGTCATGGATAACGACGATATGCTGGTAGGAGCGCCGAAATGGCTGGACACGGAACGCTTCGACATAGTCGCTAGTCCAGCCGATCCCGCCAGGCCGTCCGGGCCAATCGACCTGGAATCCATTCACATGATGCTTCGCGCCCTTCTGGTGGACCGGTTCAAACTGGCAACCCATAATGAGAGCCAGCCTGTGTCCGTGTATGCTTTAGTGGCTGCCAAACCGAAACTGAAGAAGGCGGATTCGTCGAATCGGCCGGGATGCCGAAACGCTCCCATTCCCATCCGCGCGAATATGGCTTCCGTGCCGAACTTTTCGGTGGCCTGCCGGAACACGACCATGGCTCAACTGGCGGAAAGGCTGCAGCCGATGGGCGGATCCTACATCCCCCACCCCGTGATCGATTCGACGGGACTCGACGGGGCTTGGGATTTCGTGCTGAGCTGGAGCCCTCCGCACTTGATCGAGGGCGGAGACGCGGTCGGGGCCGCGGCCCCCGCGGCTAGGGACCCGAATGGCGGCCTCACCCTTGTAGAGGCCCTTGATAAACAACTCGGGCTGAGGTTGAAGCTGCAAAGGCGCCCGATGCCTGTGTTGGTGATCGATCACGTAGAGCAAAAACCGACGGACAACTAAACTAACGCCTGCAGCCTTAATTCGCGCCGCACGCGGGTCATGCAGCTTCGATCCCTTGCAGCCCCGGTTCTGACAAGGGCAGTATTAACGAGATCCTCTGGTACGGAACCTTCGGGATGATCGAGCCCCGCGCTCCGTGGCTGAGCTGAACGAAGCCGTACCTCTCCATGGTCTTGAGCGTCCGGGAGAGATTCGACTTTTTTCGCCCGGTTAATTCCGCCAGGCGCGTAAGTGACTCAGGACCAGATGCGGCGATGATCCCAAGCAAGGCACGATTGCGATCGGACAGAACCCTCGCGAAGCTCTCAGCGGACGTGAACCAAACCTTCGGCTCGCCGGCCGCCGGCTTGTATTTGCCGCGGGCGATCGCAATCGTGCGGGCTTTCATCTGTTCATAACTGGCAATTCCAACGCGCAGTGTCCTCATTAGATAACTCCCCTCTCTCTCAAGAGTTGTCCACTTCGTTTCCAGCCGATGCTTGTGATCAACAGGGCCGCGGCTCCTGCCACCAGGCCCGCGCGACTCACGGACAGGATGAGCGTTGTCAAATCCAATCAGGCGGCTGCCGTCCGGACCGTGCAGTGTCAATGAATACCTCAGCCCATGCGGCCGCTCGGGTGTGGAAGCTACACGGTTGACGGAGAACCGAACCCAGTATCCGCCCTTTGCGTCGACTACGAGTACTTGGCCGTCGAGATCCAGCAGCACCTCTGCGCCGGGATCTCGATCGCGCCCGCTCATCGTGACAACGTTATCATCTATTGATAACCCTTGCAACCGATAGGATCCCCTCAAATACGGCGAAACAGCCGTCCGTAAGCCGAGTCCGGAAGGAAGCACCGGCTGCGCTGTGGTCAAAAGGATTGACACATGCGCGTTGGCTGATCGTCGGCCAACGGCCTGCGATTTGAACTGGCGGCCGATTTATGTTTTTCACTCGCGGCCACTTTATGCTTGAATCCGCGGTCACTTTACGCTTCAAATGACAGCTCCTGCCGCGCATTCCGGAAGCTCGTCCTTTTCTCGTTCAGTGTCAGCTCCAACCGCTTCAGCACCCCACCGGTCCACCCCAGTGCCTCTTCCGCTTTGCCGCGACCCCGGTTGCTTTTTGCCGCCTCTGCTTTTGCCCTACAATTGGTGCATCTCTATGGTTCGCTGCCCTTCCTGTTCGCGCGAATCGGACGGCGCTGGCCGGTTCTGTCCCTGGTGCGGCGCCGCCCTGGACGCCACTTCCGCCGAAACGGTGATGTTGGGGACAGCCCCGCCGGCTGCGCGCCTGACCGCCTCCAGCGCGGTTGACGAAGGCCGCTTCCTTCCCGGTACTATGATCGCCGGCCGATATCGCGTGGCCGGCCTGCTGGGCCGCGGTGGTATGGGGGAAGTGTACCGCGCTACGGACCTCACGCTGGCACAGTCCGTGGCCCTGAAATTCCTCCCCGAGCAGGCCGCACAGGACGATCGCACCCTGGCGCGCTTCTACAACGAAGTGCGCATGGCCCGCCAGGTGACGCACCCCAACGTGTGCCGCGTTTACGATATCGGCCAGATCGAGGGCCTGCACTTCATTTCCATGGAGTACGTGGATGGCGAAGACCTTTCTTCTCTGCTCCGGCGCATTGGGCACCTGCCGGCAGATAAGGCCGTGGAGATTGCGCGCAGGCTGTGCGCGGGGCTGGCCGCCGCCCACGAAAGGAACGTCCTGCACCGCGACCTGAAGCCCGCCAACGTGATGGTGGACAGCCGCGGCCAGGTGATCATCATGGACTTCGGCCTCGCGGGACTCGCCGAGCACCTGCAAGCGGACGTGCGCAGCGGCACGCCAGCTTACATGTCGCCGGAACAATTGGCAGGCACTGGCGTCACGGTGCAGAGCGACCTCTACGCGCTGGGACTGGTGCTATACGAACTGTTCACCGGCAAGCGCGCCTTCGAAGCTTCGTCGCTGGTGGAGCTGATGGAGATGAGGAGCGGGCCGCGCCGGCAAGCATTACGGCGGTGGCGCGGGACCTGGATCCGGCGGTGGAGCGAATCGTCCTGCGCTGCCTGCAGCCCGATCCGCGGCAGCGGCCCGCCTCCGCCATGGCCGTCGCCGCCGCCCTTCCCGGAGGCGACCCTCTCGCCGCTGCGCTGGACGCCGGAGAAACGCCTTCGCCGGAACTGGTCGCCGCGGCAGGTGAGACTGAAGGCATGCAGCCGGCACGCGCCATCGCGCTGCTCTCCGCGGCGCTGGTGGGGACCGTCTTGATCGCCATTCTTGGCGTGAGATTTTACGTCACCGAGAAAGTGCCCATGGACGTTCCGCCGGACGCGCTGGCGGTCAACGCGCGCAATCTGCTGCGCAGTTTCGGCTACACCGCCAAGCCCGGCGACACCGCCTCAGGACTCTTCAACAACGGCGAGTATCTGGGGTATCTGATCGGGCATCCCGATGTGGCCGCCAGGCGTTGGAAAAATCCCGCCGCCGGCCAACCGCCGCTCATCGGCTTCTGGTATCGCCAAAGCC
>OKRF01000101.1:7770-9966 GCA_900290315.1 Candidatus Sulfopaludibacter sp. SbA3
CCCGCCGCCGGCCAACCGCCGCTCATCGGCTTCTGGTATCGCCAAAGCCCCGATCCCTTGCAGGCCACTTATCGCACCTTCACCGCCGCGAGCGATTGGGATCCGCCGATGACCCGCACCGGAATGCTGCGCATCTTCACCGACGCGCAGGGCAAGCTGCAACAACTGGATGCCGTACCGCCCGAACATGAGGCTGAGCAGCCGCCCGCGCCCCCCTTCGATTGGATCCGCTTATTCCAGGCGGCGGGACTGGACCCGGCGCGATTCAACCCCGCCGCGCCACAATGGACTCCCCTCGCCCCTTTCGACGCGCGCGCCGCGTGGACCGGAACCGACGCACTGAACGGGACGCCCCTGCGCGTCGAAGCCGCCGCGTGGCGCGGACTGCCGGTGTTCTTCGGCATTATCGGACCATGGAGCGGCGCCGGACGCGACCATGCGCCGCAAGGGGGAGAACCGGTAACCTACGTGTTCCTCAAGTTTCTGGTGCTGGCGGCGGCCGGCGTGTTTGCCTGGCACAATGTGCGTGCCGGCAAGGCGGACCTGCGGGGCGCCGCTAAACTGGGTCTCCTGTATTTCGCGTCCATGGCCGGCTCGTCGCTGCTGCAAGCCAATCACACGGCAACCGGCGGCGAGTTTCAGGTGATCTGGACCATCCTGTCGAACTGTGGCATGAACGCCATCGCGCTGACCGCGTTCTACGTGGCGCTCGAGCCATGGGTGCGCAAACGCTGGCCGCAGACCATGATTTCCTGGAGCCGCTTCACCACGCGCGGCATTCGCGACCCGCTGGTCGGACAGGCGATTCTATTGGGCGTGCTCTTCGCCTGTCTCCAGGTCGCACTCAAGCTGCTGCGCCTGGCCCTGCATGGGCCCACAGGCGAGCCCGTCTTCGCCTACCTGTATCCGTTGTTAGGAGTGCGGCAAGCCCTGGCCGGCGTTTTCAACTCCTTCACCGAGTCGCTCTTCGACCCGGTGTTCCGCCTGCTGCTGCTCTTTCTGATTCGTGTGACGTTGCGCAACCAATGGCTGGCAACCGGAGTATTTATCGCGGCAGTGGCGGCGAGCGACAGCAGCGGCGCCTCGTATCCCTGGACAGACATACCGGTGTACCTGGCGCTGGCCGGCATCTACGCCTTGATGCTGATGCGCTACGGATTGCTGGTGGCTATGGTCTCCGCGATGCTCACCGACTTCATGATCTCCGTCCCGCGCACTCTGGACTTCACTCTCTGGTACGCCAGCACGGGCATGCTGCCCTTCGTGCTCACGGCGCTGATCGCGGTTTACGGATTCCGCGTCGGGATGGCCCGTGGCAGCGCCGGCGGTTTTGCGGGCGGGCCCCTGGAAGGTCGCTGACCGGCGACAAGATCGCCGGCGTTACCGCGGTTAATCGGCCGCGGGGTACCACACAGGCTTCTGCCCGTGGCGAATCAAGTCCGCCGATGCCAGCAGTTCCTTGCGATCCGCAACGCACGTCTTGGCGAAGCGAGCGAGGAACTGCAGCACCGATTCGCGCTCGCCATCCGCCAGCAGCATGCCTGGCAATTGATAAGGAGCGGAGGAGACGTAGTACGCCAGTTCCTCGGTGGAAGGGGCGTCGGCGGCAGCCAGCATACACTTGACTGCCGACTTGCGGTCGTGGTCCGACATCGCGATCATGCCGAGCACCATGTTCGCCTGGTAGATGGCGGTCCCGTAATCCGGGTCGGTGGTGGACTTCTGCGCCTGCTGCAGCGCGGAAGTGGCATCCTTTCGCGCCGCGTCCCGATCGCCCTTGAAGAAGGACGATTCCGCCTGGCGTGCCAGCGCGGCCGCGGAGCCATCGGCGGGTTGATGCATGCGCGCCCTGGCGGCGTGCGCTGGAACGGATTGCGGATCCAGTTGCAGGGCGCGTTCCACGTAGGCTTTTCCCAGCACCTGCCCGTCCGGCAGGTTGCTGGTGAACACAAAGTGTCCGGCGGTGGCCAGCAGTTCCGGGTCTTGGCTTTCTTCCAGCTTCTGTCGCGCCAGCTTGGCGTAGGCGGCATCCGCGCCCGCCAAGGCCTCGGCGTACAGCCTGCCGAGACGGCGCGGCCATTTGCTTTGCGGATCGCGCGCCTGCCCCTGCAGCAGGAGTTTCTCCGCCAGCGGCTTGTCGGCGGCACTGAGCAACTCGGCTGCATTGGCAAGCTCCTGGACGGGCACGTCCGGCTT
>OKRF01000101.1:9976-13110 GCA_900290315.1 Candidatus Sulfopaludibacter sp. SbA3
AGCAACTCGGCTGCATTGGCAAGCTCCTGGACGGGCACGTCCGGCTTGGCGACTGCGGCGAGCCACAATTTCTTCGCCACTGCGTAGCCCTCGGCATCGGCAATCTGTTCCGGCCCGGACGGGCTGAGTACACTCCGGGGTTCGGCCAGCAGCGGATCTTCCGGATGGTGCGCAATCAGCCAGAGTATGTGCTTGCGGCGCGCCTTGACCACAATCTCCGGATCGTAGAAGCGGGTGCCGTTGGTGAAATAGAAGGTGAGCAGCTTTTGCCGGGCCACCTGGTCGTCAGGCTGCTCGTCAAGATGACGCTCCACGTCCTCGGCCTGAGCCCGGCCGAGATTCTCACCGGAAGTCCACAACTGCCGGGTCTTCTGCGCCTGCAGCCACTCGGGACTGTCCGCCAGGGGCGCTGCTACGGGCGCCGGCCCGCACGATGCCAGCAGAAGCACGGCAGCGCACGAAGGAATCCACGCAATGCGTCTTGTCACGCTTCAGCGTATCAAAAGGAAAATCACTTGAGGTAGGCGCGCAGGGCGCTGACGAGGTCCTCGGCGGCGCGCACCTGTTCATCGTTGGCGGCGCCGCTGGGAGGAAGAATGTGGAATCGGATGTGACCTTCGATGACTTCAGCCATGAGGGAATCCATAGCTCCGCGGCAAGCCGAGATGTTGTGGAGCACATCGGAGCACTCGGCTTCCTGATCGAGAGCCTTCTCAATGGCGGCCACTTGCCCCTGGATGCGGTGGACCCGGTTGAGCAGTCTCTTCTTCTCCTCTAAGGTGTGCGACATGTCAACTAGTCTTTCACAAAAACAGGCGCAGGAAACACTTTACAGATATACCCCGGTGGGTATACCATGAATTCGTAGAAAGGGGGCCCATTCCTGTCTGACAGCGGCAGTAACAGGCGCGAACCGCAACGAGAAACCAATGACGAGAACCCACTACGTAGAGGAACTGGAATCGGTACGGCAGAACCTGATCCAGATGGGAGAGACCACCATATCGCTTCTTGGCGAGGCAATCGCCGCGGTGGCCGACCCCACTTACGGCTCCGCTGCCCGTGCCAGCGAACTGGAAGCGCGGACGGATCATCAGCACCGCTTGATTCACGACCAATGCCTGAATCTCATCACCCTGCAGGCGCCGGTAGCAAGCGATGCCCGGCTGGTCACCGGAGTCCTGGACGCGATTGTCGATCTGGAACTGATCGGCGACTACGGCTATGAGATCGTGACCTTGAGCTCCGCGATGAAGCGGCGGCCTCCTTCCCAGATCTGCAGTCAGATCTCGGAATTGGGAGCGCGCGTGCGCTCCAATCTGATCGCGGCCGTGGAAAGCTGGCGCCACGAAACCACCAATCCGGCACCTTGCATTCGGCCCGAAGAGGCGGCCATCCGTCTGGAATGCAGCGCGGTGTACGATAAGCTCGCGCAACTGATTTCGGGACCGGGAGAGGGCGCCGTCTACGTGGATCTGATGCTGATTTGCCGGCACCTGGAGCGAATCTTGCGGCACGCCATCTGCGTGGCCAGCCAGGCGGCCGATGCGGCGCCCGGGCACTTCGCCTGAGAGTGGTGGGCGCGAAAATAGCGCAAGGATTCAGGTTGTGGCGGAATTTCGCGTTCCGCAATGCCTGTCCTCCCCTCTCCCCTAAAACACGCCTTCGGCGTGGATGATGTTCCGCTCCTATCCGCTGACGGGTTCTTGAAGTGGGTCAGACGTTGAGCCTGACCTTTCTCTACCGGGCCGCCGTGGATTCCCGCGCCACCAGCGTGGGCTCGATCAGGAGCGTCGAGGCCGGCTTCTTCCGTTTGGCGCCGATAGCTTTCACCAGAATGTCGGCCGCCTGTTGGCCGATCCTTGTACTGGCCTGGTCCACTGTGGAAAGCGGCACCCGTAGCAGGTCGGAATAGTGCACGTTGCCGGCGCCGATCACCTTAATCTCCTCCGGGATGCGGATTCCGGCTTCCAGAATGGCCTTCATGGCGCCCGCCGCGGTGGGGTCGTTATAGCCGAAAATCGCGTCCGGCAGCGGCTTCAGCGATAGCAGACGCCGCGTCGCTTCGTAGCCGCTGGCATCGTCCGTGGCCGGCACAATATACGATTCGGGGACGGAAAGGCCCGCTGCCGCCAGCGCGGCACGATACCCCTTCAGCCGCCCGCTGCCCGGGTTCGGCTCAGGCCCGGCAATGTGGGCGATCCTCCGGCAGCCGCGCTCGATCAGGTGATTCGTCGCCAGCATGCCGATGGCCTGGTCGTCGGCTCCTACGTACGATGCGGCGCGATCCGGAAATCGCCGGTCGATCAATACGTAGGGCACGCCGCGCGCTTCAATGCGGTCAAACGCTTCCGTAGCGGACGGCGGTTGCGCCGAAGCCAGGATCAGTCCATCCACCTGCCGCCCCAGGAGCCGGTCGATTTCGCTCGATTCCACCGCCGAATCCTCTTCCGAATTGCAGATCACCACGTCGTACCCGAGGGGCCGGATGGAGGTCGAGATGCCCTTGGCAATTTCGGCAAAGAACGAGTGCATCAGGTCGGGCACAATCACCCCGATCATGAAGGTGCGCCGCGCGGCCAGACTGCGCGCCACCCAGTTGGGCTGGTAATTGAGTTCCTTGATCCGCGCCAGCACGCGGCTGCGCGTTTCCGCACCTACGTCAGCGCAATTGCGTACCACCTTGGAAACGGTCATGACAGACACGTTGAGATCTCGAGCAATGTCTTTCAGACGAACTGGTGCGCTGGGAATGTTTGGCATGGGGACACACAGCCCACAACGGCCTCGCCTTCATGGTACTGAAATTCGTGCCCTGCTGTCGATGCTGTAAGCGGTTGCACACGTGCCTGTGCGGCATCCGGGTTTGGCAAAAGGGCAAAACGGTGACAGTCGGCTGATGAGGCGAAGGCCCATGCGGCGGGACGAAATGATGAGGAAACGCCTCGGGATTTCGCGAAGGGGCAGACTCGAGCCAGGCACGAAGATTCGCCAAAAGGCAGCGAATTTCGAGCTTGGCACGGGTTTGCGGCCGGACCCGCGGCTCACGAAAATGCCCGCATCGCTTTAGAAAGACAGGGTCGAAAAACCCCACCGGATCATGCCTGGGCTCCGGCCGGAAGGGGTCCGCCTGC
>OKRF01000099.1 GCA_900290315.1 Candidatus Sulfopaludibacter sp. SbA3
GCTCTTTCCCCCATCCCAACCCCCAGCCCCCAATCCCCAACCCCTGCTTTCGGGCGCGCGAAGCGCATCCATCCCCAACCCCCGCCCCAACTCCCAGGGGCCGGGGTTGTGTAGCTCGCTTCGCTCGCCTTGGCGGCAAGGCATGGGGCGAACACATCTTTTATATAATAGAGTCCAGAAGTCTTAAATCTTTTGCCCTCTGCACATCGTTATAGCAGCAGACAAGGCTACTGTAATGGACTGGACAATCGCAGTCGCGCAGGACCGGCCGCTGGACCGGACCGCGGCCTTCACCGAAGGCGATATGAAGTGGCCGCAGACCGTGGCCCAATTCGAAGCGCTGGTGGAGGCCGTGCAGGATGAGCTGGTGCACTTCGCGTTTTGCCGGCTGAGGAACCAGCCGGATGCCGAAGATGTGGTGCAGGATGTGCTGGTCCAGGCCTACCTGGAACGGGCCCGGCATTGCGCCATCGTGCGCGTCCGCCCCTACCTGTACCGCATGGTGGCAAACCGCTGTACGGACCTGCTCCGCAAGCGGCAGCGCGCCGCGCGGCCCATCCACCCGCCACCCGCGCCAGACCCGCCGGAGCACCGACTGGCAGAAGTGGAAGCGCTCCTCACGAAGTTGCCGGAGCGCCAGGCGGAAGCCATTCGCCTGCGAATTTTCGGCGGACTGCCTTTCCAGACCATTGCAGAAGCGGCCGGCGTTTCCCTGCCGACCATCAAGTCGCGCTTTCGCTACGGAGTCGAACGGCTCCGTAGCCTGCTATCCCGGGAGGCCGAAAGATGACATGCCGATCTGCACGACGCCAAATGGCGGACCTGTTCGATTATCGCGATACGCCGGAAGTGCGGGAGCACCTGGCGGCGTGTGCCGCGTGTGCCGCCGCATTCGAAGAGACGGTGAACGCGGTGGCAAGGATCGAGCCGACGCAGCGTGTGTGCGCCTCCCCAGACTTCAAGGAGCGCACCATGAGCAAACTCGCCGATGAACTGAACGCCGCGCAGACAGTGCGGCATGGATTCCGGACTACGCCGTTTTTGCGGCTGGTTCTGATGGCAGGCGTCGTCCTGGCCATCGTGCTGGCGCTGCCGTATCTGGGCAGCCTCGGCAAAAACAGCGGCGCCGTGACTTTGCTGGCGCAGTCCGCGCAGGCCATGAACACCGTGCAGAGCGTCCACATTGTAGCGCGCATGCGCACACCCGCCGGCGACAACTTTGAGACCATCGGGGCGGAGTACGACTTCCAGCCAGTCGAAATGTGGAAGCAGTTTGGAGCCACACCACGCTGGCGGGTGGAGAATCCGGGTCGCGTGGTGGTCATGGATGGCGAGCGCTCCACGCTATTCATGAAGCCCGATCGCGCGGTGCGTGGCGGCCGGTTCACGGGCTTCGTGGAGTGGCTCAAGCCCCTGCTGGATCCCGAGCAGGTGCTGGCGTTGGAACTCAGGGCGGTGCAAAGAGACGAGTCGTATGGGACAACGATCCGGCGAGAGGGCCCGCGCGTGACTCTCGCCACCAACCGCAAAGCGGAAGGGACGTACGTCAACGGCTGGCTCAAGAACAGCTCAGTGAGGCAATCCGACCATACCCGGGTGTATGAATTCGATGCCTCCACCAGCCGGCTCACCGGCCTGCAGGTGATTCTGCACGACGGAGCCAAAGACGTGGTGGTGTTCGAAACCACCGAAATCCGTTACAACGAACCGATGACGGCGGAATTATTCACTGTGGCGCTTCCCGAAGGCGTAATCTGGGACGTTCCNNAGGGGTCCGTTCCAGCGACCGCTCGCGATGCCGCGGTGGCCTTCCTGGAAGGGCTGTCGCAGAGCGATTGGGATCGCGTGCTCACGGTCTACCCGGCCACCGCTATTCACGACAGCCTGAAACGCACCGGCGGAGCATTCCAGGTGATCTCTATCGGAGAGCCTTTCCAGTCGGGTCTGTATAGCGGCTGGTTCGTGCCCTACGAAATTCAATTCACCAACGGTTACCACAAGAAGTGGAACCTGGCGGTACGCAACGATAACCCCGCGCATCGCTGGGTGTGGGACGGCGGGTTCTAAGCCGAACGTCCGCTCCCTCACGGTCGCGGCTCTGATCGGAGCCGCGCGCGTAAGCAAGCGGTCAGGAGAATCTCAATATGAGACTGATACTCACTATCGCTGCCCTCTTTTGCAGCGTGACTTTCGGCCAGACCTTCGAGGTGGCCTCTGTCAAGAAAAACACCACCGGAGAGAGGCCCTCGGGAGACGCCAAAGGCGGCCAGTTCACCATGTTCAACATGCCGATGAAAGTGCTGATCGCTCGCGGGTACGGGGTGACCAATGACAAGGTAGTCGGCCCGGACTGGCTCGATACCGACGGCTTCGACATCGTCGCCAAGATGCCGAAGGACGTCACGGAACAAACGCTGTGGGTGATGGTGAAGAACCTGCTGGTGGAGCGATTCAAGCTGGCAGCTCACCACGAAGCGAGTCCCATGCCGGTTTACGCGCTGGTGGTGGCCAAGAACGGGCCCAAGCTCCAGCCGGCAGCCGCCGACAGCCAGACCCGGGACACATGCAAGGCCGACGGCCGCGAACTCACGTGCAAGAGCCAGAAATCGAGCATGGCGGATCTGGTGCGGAATTTTCCGCGCTGGATGTCGAGGAACTGGTTCGATATGCCGATCGTCGACCAGACCGGCCTCACCGGAGTCTACGATTTCAGCCTTACCTGGACGATGACCAGACGGATTGACGATAACGTCGATCCGCCCGCCTATTCGTTCCTCGATGCCCTCCAGGAGCAACTCGGATTGAAGCTGGAGCAACGCAAGGCGCCAGTCGACCGCGTCGTGGTCGACCACATGGAACGCGTTCCCACCGAGAACTGATATGCACTTCCTGCGCGATCTACGCTTCGCCGCTCGCATGCTGGCGAAGGCCCCCGGCTTCACCGCCGTTTCGGTATTGTGCCTGGCTCTGGGCATCGGCGCCAACTCCACGGTGTTCAGCCTGGTGGATGGCTACTGGACGCGGCCTCTGCCGGTGCCCCATCCGCAGCAACTGGTGTACCTTTACACGGCCACACCACGAGACCCGCAGGACAACGTTTCCTACGCCGAGTTTCTGGATTACCAGAAAGGCGCCAGGAGCTTTAGCGGCCTGCTGGCCACCGAGCGCCGCGGCGGCATCCTGGTGGGCGATGGCTTCACCGATTCGCTGGAGTCCAACGTGGTCAGCGAAAACTATTTTCAGGTGCTCGGCATCGGCGTGCAATTGGGGCGCATCTTCACTCCTGCCGATGCTGGGAACGGACAAGTGCTGGTGATGAGCCACAACCTGTGGCAGCGCCGTTACGGCGGCGATCCCTCGATTGTGGGCCGCACCATTCGCATCGGCGGGCCCTATACCGTAGTCGGCATAGCGCCCAAGGGGTTCCGCGGCGTGGAACTGTTCCGCGATTCCGATGTCTGGATCCCCAAGACTTCCTGGGACCCGACCGGCGCGGAGGCCGCCAACCGCGCCTACCGCGGCATCACCGTGATGGGACGGCTGGCGCCAGGCGTGCCCCTGCAAGCGGCGCGCAGCGAACTGGCCGGCATCTCCGCGCAATTGGAGCGCACGTGGCCCAAGTTCAACAAGGGCTGCCGGGCAGTCCTGCTTACCGACTCGGAAAGGCTGCTGAGCTCCAAACTGCCGTTCATCCTGATGGGCATTGTGGGGCTGGTGTTGCTGATTGCCTGCGCCAACGTGGCGGGCCTGCTGCTGGCGCGCGCCAGCAGCCGTGGCTACGAAATGGGCGTCCGGCTCGCGCTCGGTGCGTCGCGCCTCCGGCTGGTCTCGCAGCTCATGGCGGAAAGCACCCTCATCGGCGCGATGGGCACGTCGGCCGGCCTGGTGCTGGCGTTCGTGCTGATCTCGCTCGCGCCCACGGTGATCATTCNNGCCGTGCAGACATCGCGGGTGGTGGCCCGCGCCCGGCGGCGAGCCTGGTCCCGGCAGGCGCTGGTGGCTTTGCAGATGGTCCTCTCCATCGTGCTGCTGGCGAGTGCCGGGCTCATGGTCCGCACGTTCATCTACTGCTTGAGTCTCGACCCCGGCTTCACTCACCGCGACGTTATGGTAGCGGAGATCTCTCCGCCCTATGGCCCCACGAGATCGCGCGCCTTCTACGAAAGACTGCTCGAGCGCGCCCACGGCATCCCCGGGATGCTCGATGCGACCTTGGCCCTGCGCCCGCCGCTCAATGGATCGGGCGGAGGGTTGGCGCAGAACGTGACCATCTCCGGTGAGGCTCTGAAGCCCGGCGATACACCGCCGCGCGTCAAGTACACCGCGATCGGCACCAACTATTTCCGCACCTTGGGCATCGCCCTGGCGCGGGGCCGCGATTTCGATAGTCACGATCAGCCCGATACCGCCAAGGTGATGATCGTCAACCTCACCATGGCGCAACGCTTCTGGCCCAACGAAGATGCCCTGGGCAAGACCGTGCGGCTCACTAGCGATCCAAAAGACACCGAGCGAACCGTGGTGGGCGTGGCGACTGATACGCGCATCAACAGCATCGAAGAGCCGGCCGAGCCTTACTTCTATCTGCCCTTCCCGCAGACGCGGTTTTCGCTTCTGTATCTGATTGCGCGCACCAGCATGGATCCAACCCTAATGGGCCGGCAGGTGCGCGCCGAAGTCGCCGCGATCGACCGCGGTGTACCGGTGCTGGAGATCAGCAGTATGAGGCTCCTGGTGCGCTCGTCGGTTTATCCCCAACAGGTGAGCGCGACCATTGTGGGAAGCCTGGGGCTGGCCGGTCTGCTGCTGGCGGCAATCGGCCTCTACGGCGTAGTGTCGTATACCGTGGCCGAGCGCACCCGCGAACTCGGTATCCGCATGGCCCTGGGCGCGCAACGCATGGATGCCATGAAGCTGATCTTGCGGCAGGCGCTGGCGCTGGCCGGAATCGGCATTGCGCTGGGACTGGGGGCCACCTTCTACGCCACGCGCGTGCTGCAGGACATGCTGTACGGCGTCAGTGCCCGCGACCCTCTCACGTTCGGCGCGGTCATCGCCCTAATGCTGGCCGTGGCGTTGCTGGCGAGCTACGTGCCGGCGCGCCGCGCCACGAAGATCGACCCCATGGTGGCGCTCCGGTACGAGTAAGGTACTCAGTTCTCCGATGGCTTGTCCGCTCCGTCGATAACCAGGACCTCCACCGGGGCCTTGGTGGATTCGAGCTTCAACCCAAGCTGCTCCTGGATGGCATTGAAAAGCGAAGGTCCGCCGGAGGTGCTCCCCTGCGCCTTGCCCATCTCCGAGGGGCCGGGCGCCTGAAACTCATCCGGTGTCCACTCCAGCTTCAAATTATATGTCCCCGTCAGGCCCGTCCTGTCGATCACGGAGCGGCCCAGGCGGCGCGCCAGCGATTCCCCCAGCGTCGCCATGGTCACCTTCGTACACGTCAACCGGCCACCGGCATGCCCGCACGCCGGCCCTACTTCGTCTTTCCATTCTGTGAGCCGCGCACCTGTCTTTCCCACGGTCAGCGCATAAGCCGGCATCTCCCGGGTTTCGTGATGGAGCTTCAGTCCGAACTGCTCGGCCAGGAGCGCTTGCACCATTGCCAGGAACTCCGGGCCACTCACACTGCGAACCTGCGGTTTTGCCAGAATCTCATAGCGCTGCGCGTCCATCCACCCAGCTCCGCCCGCAATTTGATGGTCGCGGACGTTATATCCCATCCGGATGAGGTCCTTGAGCGTGGCGTTGTGGGCGGTCAGGTTGCCGCTCTGGTCCTGTATCACCCAACTTTCGTCGCCGGCTTCCTTGCTCAGCTTGATCGAGGCCACTTCAAACGCCGGCGCTTGGGCTGAAGCTAGAGCCGCCGCCGTCAGCCCGGCCCACAAGAGCAAGCGATGGGTCGTCATTCTACCCTCCAGACTCAAATACGCCGCTGGACGAAGAACGGTTAGCCCAGGAAGCTGTGAAAAAATACGTCCGCAAGCCCCTCAGGCCGGAATGGCGGCATCCGGCAGACCGGCGACATGGAGCCGGGCGTGGCGATCGCTGCGTCGGCGAGACTGGCCCCATATAACAGCCAAGCCGCGCGGAGCCGCAACGTCTTTTCATCGAACCCGTACAGGCCCGGGAACCATCTGAGCGCAGCCCCATCCAGCATCATGGCGACTACTCCAACCACCGCGACGCCGACCATCGAGAGCCAAACCAAGCCCAGGTTGAGTGGCCCAACGGCGTGCGCCTTCTGCAGATAGCCGTACACGAACACCACCACTCCCGTCGATACAAAGCCGATTACGACCGCCTCAAATTGCACCCGCTTTTGAAATTCGTCAACTCTGCGGGCGACCTGGAGAGCCGTGACAAGCAACGCGATGCAGCCAGGGAGTGGCAGAAGCGCAACGGCCACTCGCGCACACTGACTCATGCCACTTCGGTCCAGCAGATAACTTGCGCCTATATTCTCATTCTCATTGTCAAGGCAATCGGATCAGCCCCCAAGAGGTGGAAGATACGATTTCCATGCACCGGGACGTACTCGACGCGGCCGTAGTCGGGGAGCCGTATGAATTGTCTGCAGAAGGCATTGCCTCTTTCGTGGTGCCGCGAGCGAACGGAAGCCTGGATGAAGATCGTTTGAGGCATATTGCAACGAGCGCTTGCCGAATCACAAGATGCCGCAGCACTTATATAGTATTTGTTTACCGGACCGACTTGCAGAACTCCCGGCAACACGGCTTGACAGGCGAGGCGGACTGTGAGAGGCAGCGTTTTTGTTGGCGATCTGATGATTTTCGCCGTTTTGGGTCCGGTTGGGGCAAAGAA
>OKRF01000114.1:0-10901 GCA_900290315.1 Candidatus Sulfopaludibacter sp. SbA3
AGCCGAATGGCAAACTCCTTCTGGCGAGCCGCACCTCGCGCCAGCCGCAGGTTGGCGACGTTGACGCAGGCAATCAGCAGCACGAACGCCACGGCCGCGAGCAGCGTCAGCATGGTGCTACGCATGCGCTTGACTCCGTAATCCCACAGGGAAGACACCGTCGCGCCCATATTTACATCTTCCGTAGGGTACTGCGCGGCAACGCTTTTTCCCACGGCCTCCATCTCCGCTTGCGCTTGCGCCATGCTCACGCCGGGCTTGAGGCGGGCGATGGAGATGAAGCTGTTGTCGCCGCGTCCGAAGTCGGTCTTGGTGTAGCCGACGGGCACCCAAAGCTGGCGGGGCTTGCTCCAGAATTGCCATTGGAATTCGCGCGGCATCACGCCCACTACCGTAAACTCCGCACCATCGACGCGAATGGTTCGGCCCACCAGCGAAGGGTCGCCGCCATATCTCGTCTTCCACAGTCCGTAGCTGAGGACCACTTCGCGATCCTTGCCCAGGGTCTCTTCCTCGGGAAGGAACGTGCGGCCCAGAAGAGGCTTGGCGCCCAACACGGAAAAGAAGCCCGCGGTCACGCGCAGACCCGACACCTGTTCCGCTTCGCGGGAATCGGCAGTAGGCGAGAGGTTGTAGCCTCTGCCGGCGGAATCGAAGATGGCCATGCTCTCGAAGGAGTGGCTCAGCTTCTGAAAGTCCCAGAAGTTAGGCGCGGAGACGATGTTCCAATTGTCGCTACCTTTGCCGAAAGTCTCCCACACCAGCACCAGGCGGTCCCCGTTCGGGTACGGCAGCGGCTTCAATAGTGTGGCGTTGATTACGCTGAAGATGGTGGTGTTGGCGCCGATGCCCAGCGCCAGCGTGAGCATCGCCACCAGCACGAAACTGGGGTTTCGGGCCAGGTTGCGGAACCCGTAGCGGACGTCCTGAACAAGGTTTTCCATACCATATACTACTGTCCGCTTTCACAAAAGGTTAGGCAGAAAATCCGTCAGCCTGATCTGCGCGATTATTGCAGATCGTAATTAATTGCTCGGATCAGGCTGACGGATTTTTCACTCCTTGGGCCCGATTCCCAAGGTCTTCATTTTGCGGTACAAGTTGCTACGTTCCAGGCCGAGCAACTCCGCGGTGCGAGTGACGTTGCCGCTGGTCTCTTCGAGTTTCTTGAGANNTCGCGGACCTCCTGCAGACTGCCGAAGCGGTCCAACGGACGGTCCGGCTGGCGGCGGGCGGCGTGCAAGGGGATGTGGCGCGCGTCCACCCGCACCTGCGGGTTCAGAATCACGATGCGCTCGATCAGGTTCTTCAGTTCGCGCACGTTGCCGGGCCAGTGATATTCGCTGAGCACGCCGTAGGCTTCCGGAGTCAGCTCTTTCGGTTTGCGGCCATAGGCCGTAGTGAACTCGCGCAGGAAATGATCGGCCAACTGCGGAATATCCTCGCGCCGGTCACGCAGAGGGGGCACGAAGAACGGAATCACGTTGAGGCGATAGAACAGGTCTTCGCGAAAATTACCGCGCTCGATCTCTTCTTCCAGGTTCTTGTTGGTGGCCGCCACCACCCGCACATCCACCTGCACGAATTCGGAGGCGCCCACCGGTTCGAATCGCTGCTCCTCCAGGGAGCGCAGCACTTTGGACTGGGTGCGCAGGCTCATATCTCCCACTTCGTCCAGAAAGAGTGTGCCGCCGTCGGCTTTCTGGAATTTTCCGGACTTGGCTTCCTGGGCGCCGGGGAAGGATCCTTTGATGTGCCCGAACAGCTCGCTTTCAATCAACTCCTCGGGAATGGCCGCGCAGTTCACTTCCACGAAAGCTTCGGCGGCGCGCGGGCTCTGCGCGTGCATGGCGTGCGCCACCAGTTCCTTGCCAGTGCCGCTCTCTCCGTAGATGAGCACGCGGCCATTGGTGCCGGCCATCAGCGCTAATTGCTGGCGCAGCGCTTTCATCGGCACGGATTCGCCAATGATGCGATAGCGCGCGCCCGTATCGGCCTTCAACCGGCTGTTTTCGATGGCCAGGTTGCGATGCACCAGGGCGTTTTTGGTGACTACCGAGACTTTTTCGATGGAGAGCGGCTTCTCCAGAAAATCGAATGCCCCCAGCTTGGTGGCCTTGACCGCCGCTTCGATGCTGCCATGGCCCGAGATCACCACCACCACCGGCCGTTCCGGGAAGGGAATCTCCTGGATGTGCGCCAGCACTTCCATGCCATCGATGCCGGGCAGCCAGATGTCCAGCAGGACCAGTTCGAAATCGCCGCCCGGCAGCGCCTCCAGGCAGGCTTCCCCATCACCCACCGCCGCCACCGCGTAGCCCTCATCCTCCAGGACACCGCTTAAGGATTGGCGAATGCCGGGCTCGTCGTCCACCACCAGGACGCGCCGCGGCTTCATACTTTGGCCGCGGCCGGCCGCGGCATTTCAGGTTGATCGGCTTCCAGGAAGGCTGGGATCTCCACCGTGAAGCGCGCTCCCACGGGCTGGTTATCCTCCACGCGGATGTGCGCGTTATGTTCCGCCACAATGTGGCTGACAATCGCGAGCCCCAGGCCGGTGCCGCGATTCTTGGTCGAAAAGTAAGGCAGGAAGAGCTTCTCCTTGTCGTCTGAACTGACGCCTGCGCCGGTATCGGCCACTACCAGTTCCACGGTCTCGGCCGCGCCATGTTGGGTCGTCACGTACAGTTCTTTGACCAGCGAATCCTGCATGGCTTCGGCGGCGTTATCCACCAGGTTGACCACCACGCGGTGGAATTGCTCACGATCGACGTTCACCGGTGGCAGGTCTGGCGCGAGGCTGGTGCGCATGGAAATGCCTTCCAGCCGGTCTTTGAAGATGGCCAGGGCTTCTTCCACCACCTCGTTCAAGTCGCAGCGCACCGGCTGCGCGGAGGGGAATCTGGCGAACTGCGAAAACTCGTCCACCAGGGTCTTCACGGATTCGACGGACTTCGAAATGATGCCCGAACACTCGCGCAGAATCCGCGCCGTGTGAGGCGGGAGTTCCAGCTTGTCCAATTGCCTGCCGATGCGTTCGGCGCTGAGCCCGATGGGGGTGAGGGGATTTTTGATTTCGTGGGCAACGCGGCGCGCCACTTCGTGCCAGGCGGCCGATTTCTGGGCGCGCAGCAGTTCGCTGGTGTCCTCCAGCACGATCACGAAGCCCGAGGTCAGCTTTTCTTCCAGGGCGGAGATAGTCACTGCGATGTTCAGTTTCCGTTTGGCGGTGCGCATGTCCAGTTGCCGGCTGGCCACGCCGGTGCGGCGCGCGCGCTTCATGAGGTATTTGATCTCGGCCGTGTCTTCCCGCGAAAACAGATCTTCCAGCCGCGTGGCCTGCTCTACCTGCTGAGGCGGAAAGATCTTGGACAATGCCTTGTTGACACGCTTGATGGAACCATCGGCGGTGATGGAGATCACGCCCGTTGGGATGCTTTCCAGAATCGCCTCGGTGAAGCGGCGCCGGCGGTCCAGCTCCCGCGCATTGGCCTCCAATTCCTGGGTCATCTGGTTGAAGCCGCGAACCAGCGAGCCGAGCTCATCGGCCGCGCGCACATCCACCCGGTGGGTCAGGTTGCCCTTGCGCACCTGGCTGGCGGCGTCCAGCAGTGCCGTAATCGGAATGCTGATCTGCTTGGCCAGTAAGAAAGCGATCCAGGTGGAGATGCACAACACGATCACGGTGATGAGCGCCATCATCAGGGTATAGAAGCTGCGCTCGGACTTCCAGAGGGACCTTAAGTCCTCCCACTTCTTGGAAGAGGTGCGGATGATTTGTTCACTGGCCGCGGCATCTTGCGGGATCCGGGCGGAAACATACACCGTTCCGGCGGTCTTTTCGCCTTCCATTACCCTGGCGTCGGCCACCACTGTCCGGCCGTCGTCTTTTGCCGCGGGGCGCGGTCCCCAGGAATCGATGGGGAAAGATCCGGCAGCGGGCGTAATGGAGGCCGATTCCAATTCCCATTGCTGGCAGAACTGTTGCAGGAAGCCGGGGGTGCGGACCCCGGCGGAGAGCAGTTGGTGGATTTCCGGTTGCGCCGCCAGCAGCGCGGCCTGGGCCCTGGTTTCGTCCTGCATCTCCTTGCTCAGCATCCCGCTGACGCCTTTGAAAAGGTCGATTTGTTTGTCTTCCGGGCCGCGGATCCAACTCGCCAGGTTCCGGTTCATGATCATGAAGTTAAAGACGGACATGAAGAATACGGGGAGACAACTCAGGGTGACCGCGCCCACCACGAGTTTGGACTTGATGCGCGACCCTTCCCGATGGCTCTGCCGGTCCAGGTAGAGTTTGGCGCCCTCGCGGAAGAGATACCACATGAGCGCCAGCATCAGCAGGAAGATCATGCAGTATCCTGCCCAGAAGACCAGCGTCTCGTTGGGATTGGTTGGTTTGGGGAGCGGTCCCGGATTGAACGAGCCCAGCCACACCACGATCGCTACCGAGAGAGCCAGGAGCGTGATGGCGATGCTGTACACCCAGCGCTTTTTCATGGGGAAGCCCTACATTCGATTATACGTAGTGGCGCCGCCGCGGGCGTGGCAGCGCTCCATCAATAAACTTTTCGCGATTTCAGTCGATATTAACCACATGGCACGTATGCTGACGAATGCAGCCGAAGCGATTCTGGTCATGGTAGCGGTTGGAACGATCGGGGTGCTTGGTCAAACACCTAAGAAAGTGACTCGGGCGGAAGCCATGAGTGCCGCCACAACCAAGGTTCAACCCGAATACCCGGCCATGGCGAAACAACTAAAAATTGAAGGCACGGTGGAGCTGGAAGTCTCCATAGCGGAATCCGGAGCTGTGGAGGACGTGGTCATCACCAGCGGAAACCCGGTTTTAACCCGGCCGGCCGCGGATGCGGTCAAGAAATGGAAGTTTGCTCCCTTCGTGCAAGATGGCAAAGCAGTCAAGGCTGTGGCGCCGATCACAATCATCTTCAAACGACCTGCCTGAGGAAACCATGAGTCTCACACGTAAACTGCTGAGTGGATTTGGAGTCATGTTGGCGCTCATTCTCCTGATGAGTGCCGCTGCCCTGGTAATCACCCGCGATCTGAGCGGCGATCTGGACCGGGCCGCCAATGTCACGGCGCGCAGCCAATTCCTGGCGGGAGAGGTGGATACCAAAGCTTCCGACATGATCGGGATGGAGCGGGCCGTAGTGCTGTCTTCGGTGTTGGGAGACGGCCATGCCGCGCAGTACCAACAGAGTTTCGATGCCACGGCTGCCAGCCTGCAGCGTGCCTTGGCCGATCTCCACAAGACCGCCTCCACACAAGAGGCTGTGACCTTGCTAAAGACTTTGGACCAACAGGCTTTGCTGGTATTGCAGGCACACGAGGAACTGCGTCGCGCCATGTCCAACGGCCAAATGGATGCGGCACTCAGTATCTTCGCGCAGAAAGTGGCGCCGAGTTTGGAGCAGATCGGGCGGCAGGCATCGTCGCTGGTAGAGCAGCAGAACCGCGATCTGCAGGCTACGTCAGAAGCCTCCGCTGCCAAATCGTCGCGCAGCATCAGAAGCCTCCGCTGCCAAATCGTCGCGCAGCATCACCGTGACGATCGCCCTGGCTATCCTGGCTCTTGGGGTGGGCGGGGCGGTTTTCTGGCTGGTGCTTCACACCAACCGTAGTCTGTTGCGTCTTTCTACTCAGTTGGCGGAAAGCGCCCAGCAAGTGGCCGGAGCCGCCGCACAGGTCTCGGGTGCCAGCCAGTCCCTGGCACAAGGAGCATCGGAGCAGGCCGCGTCTTTGGAACAGACTTCCGCTTCTACTGAAGAAATCGCTTCCATCACCCGCCAGAATGCAGACCACGCGCTACAGGTAGCCGGGTTGATGCAGCAGTCCACTTCGGGAGCGGCTGAAGTGAATCAAATGCTCGACCGCATGGTGGAGAAAATGAAAGAAATCGATGGCTCCAGCCATAAGATCGCGCGCATCATCAAGGTGATTGACGAGATCGCCTTCCAGACCAATATTCTGGCGCTGAACGCAGCGGTGGAAGCGGCTCGCGCGGGTGAAGCCGGCCTGGGGTTTGCCGTAGTGGCTGATGAAGTCCGGAACCTGGCACAACGCAGTGCACAAGCTGCTAAAGATACCGCCGGCCTGATCGAAGAATCCATCGCTACGTCGCAGGATGGCAGCGGACGTCTCGATCTGATGGCCGGAGGAGTGCGAGCCATGACGGACAGTTCCATGCGGGTGAAGGCGTTGGTGGACGAAGTGAACCACGGCAGCCAGGAGCAGGCACGCGGCATGGATCAGATATCCAGCGCCGTAATGCACATGGAGCAGGTTACCCAAAAGACTGCGGCGTCCGCCCAGGAGAGTGCGGCCGCCGGCTCACAATTAAACGAGTATGCTGCCGGCTTGAGGACACTGGTAAATGAGATGCGGGAAATGGTAGGAGCTTCGTGACCGCAGGGAAAGGGGATGGGCCGACGCCATGCCCCTTCCACCAATGATTGAGTTTCGGAACTAGTCGGCGACCTTTACGCTTTCGACGCTAATCTTGTCTCCATCCATCTTGCCGGTGATTGTGACCTTTTTGCCGGCGACGGATGTCACCTTAGCTTGCTCGGTAATCTGGTAGATCTTGCCATCGGCGGTTACAAAAACAGCCGGGTCTCCGCGCTTAATACAGCTTTGGGCGCATGCTTCGTTGCCCCACATCGCCTTCTTGCCAGCGCAGCTCTTGTCTACGATGTAGCCAGTCCAATCCGCGGCCAAGCCGCAGCTTGCAACCAACGCAAACACTGCCAACAGCTTTTTCAAATCCCTACCTCCTCTGAATTGCAGAATTTCCGGTTCACGAACGACTATACTCCAGAGTACGCAAACCCCGCAAGTTTGGATGTTGTTGAGAAGTTAGCAGTTGTAAACTGCACGGTACTCAAAAGAACAGATACTTGCGCCACTGGGCTTCGCCCTTGCCGAGCATGCGCATCAAGTGGCGGCTGGTGTGGAGGCTGAACGGCCGGGGCAGGCGCGCCAGCTTCATGCCGGCCTCTTCGGGAGTGCGGTTGCCTTTGCGATTGTTGCAGGGATGGCAGCAGGCCACCAGATTCTCCCACGCCGATTCGCCGGCGCGCGATCGCGGAATCACGTGGTCCAGCGTCAGTTCGCCGGAAGGCATGGTGCGATGGCAATACTGGCAAGTGTATCTGTCGCGCATGAGGATGTTCTTGCGCGAGAGGGCGCGGGTCTGGTGGGGGATTCGCCGATACTCGAGCAGCCGGATGACGGATGGCAGGCGCACGTTGGCGCGTGCGGAATGAATCGCGTTGATGGATTCTTCTTCTGCCGACGCTACCCCTTTCAGCACCAACACCAGGGCGCGCCGCGCCGCGCAAATATTGATCGGCTCGTAACTGGCATTCAGCACCAGTACGGGACTCTGCAGTCGATCGCTCGCCATTCAGGAAACTCCCCCCAAGGTGGAATATGCCGTCATCGCGCGCGCGCCGTCAAAGCGGCGGTCCACGCGGGCCACGGTCAAGAGTGCGACACGCCGGGCACCAGCCCGTTTCAGGGCCAGGGCGCAGGCGGCCGCCGTCGAACCTGTCGTCATGACATCGTCAATCAACAAAACTCGCCGGTTCGGCAGTTTACGGCTGCCCTGAAAAGCGGGCAGTTACATTCTTGCGGCGCCCCGTGTTGCTCAAGCCGGCCTGGGTCGCGGTGGATCGCACACGCCGCAAGGTGCGTTCTACCGGAATGCCAGTGCACCGCCCGATGGTTTGGGCCAGCAGTTCCGATTGATTGAAACCTCTTTGCCACTGGCGCCGCCAGTGCAGCGGAACGGGCGTGACCAGGTCGAACGCTTCGTCGCGCGGCAGCGCCGACACCAGCAGATTGCCCAGAGGCTTCGCCAGCGTCCGGACCTTGCCGTACTTGTACAGATGAATCAGTTCCCGCAGAGTCCCTTCGTACGCGCCGTAACAGTAGGCGGCATCAAAACCGCGAAGGCCGTTGCGGCACAGAGCGCAACGGCCTTCGGCATCCAGGGGGAACGCGTTCTGGAACGGCGTCCTGCAACTGGTACAGAAGAACTCGGCGCTGAGAGGCTCGGGTGCCTTCAAGCATCGCCGGCACACTGGAATGCGGCTGATTTCTTCTAAAGGGGCGGCGCAAATACGACAATCGCCGGGGAAAAAGAGGGAAAAAAGGGCGTGGGAAGCTGACCGGACTATGGAAGGACCGATGATCGGGACTGCGGCTCGTCTGCTACTTGAGAAGACCCACCTCCACCTAAGGATCATTGTAGCTGAATTCACGGTCGGGCGGAATACATTCCAGGCCTGGCGTGTTTCGGCACCGTAATGGTTCGCCAGTTCCCTAAGCGGGTGCACCGGAAGTGGGCCGCTTCGGTTTCAGCCGAAATATCACAATTTGCGATCAACGCAGCTTTAGTTAGGACACTACCAAAAACCGGTCGAGCGACTGGGTAACGCCGGCGATCTTGTCGCCAAAAACCGGTCGAGCGACTGGGTAACGCCGGCGATCTTGTCGCCGGTCGGCCAGTGCAACCGGCAGCAAGACTGCCGACGTTACCAACCGCCGGTTTTTCATGAAGTCTCGCGGGCGGAACGCCCATCCCAAACAGGGGCGAAAATGCACCCCCCTCGCGCCTATCGCGCGCCGTCAATCGAGCGTATTTTCATCCGTTTTGCGGGGCCGTCCGCCCCTAATTGACAGACGACAAAAAACGATCCCGGCTTCGCAGGGGCAAGCTGTCTGTGCTACTCGGACTGCGCGCCCTTGTCCTGGGCGAAGACGAAGGCGATGAAGCCCGCCAGAATCGAGAATCACGATTCCCACAGCCAGCACATGCGCGCGTGCGTTGTTTGAGGCTTGCCCGGCAACGTGCCTGGCAGCGAAGGTGGACCTCCTTCCCTGCCGGATACCTCCCTATCGCTCAACCGCTGGTCTGTTCACCTCCTGCCCGCTTTGCGGCGCGATTGATCGCTGGATCAAAGCCCGGATCTCTTCGAGCTTGTAACCAACCACGCGTTCGCTGCCGACAAACACCGTCGGCGTACCCGTCACGCCAACCTCTTTGCCCACCGCAACGTCCTGGTCCACAGTCGCTGCTCCGCCGGTGCGGGCCAGGCAGGATTTCAAGCTCGACGCCTGGAAGTCTGGCAACCCGGCCGCGTAATCCAATACGTTCTTCGAGATGTTCTCCTGATTCAGCTCCCGTTGATGCTCGAACAGGTAATCGTGGAATGCCCAGAAATACCGGTCGCCCTGCTCCCGTGCGCAGTTCGCCGCCTGCGCGGCCGTCCGCGCCCACGCGTGCATGGGCAGGGGAAAGTTGCGGAATTGCAGACGAACCTTTCCCTCCTGCGAGGGCAGGATGTCCTGCATGAGTCCGTGGGCCATTTGAGCGCAGAACGGGCACTGAAAGTCCGAGAAGACCGTGACGGTCACGGGCGCGTCCTTTGGTCCCAGGGCAACCGGGTTCCCCTGTCTGAGCGAGGCGGCTATATCCTGGCTCCTCTTTCGCTCTTCCCCGGCCGGATCCACGCGCGAGTCCACCACCTCGCGCGCCAGGAACCGCAGGTCCGGTGACGCGAACAAAATGATGTGCAGCGGGCTGCGCGCGTCCTCGGAATGGAAGTCCAGTTTGCGATAGCAACTTCCGCTGACAAACCCCGCTTCCGCGACTCCCAAGGGGGTCGTGACCGGCACTCTGTACTTTTTCTGAACATAGTCGATCAGCCTGGCACGGCCGGCGTCGTCAAGCGTTTGGCACGGCGGCTGCGGTTGGGCAACCCCTGCGCCGGAAAGGATGCAGAAGGCAGCGGCAAACGCCGCCACTTGGGATCTGGCACTCATCTCACTTACCTCCTTTGGACGCCGCTTCCGGTATCAGGATCACGTCGTAGACCCACCGTTGCCGCTGGTTGTCTTCGTCATCGTTCCACTTCACCTGAGCGCGATAACGGAACTGGTTGCCGTAAGCATCGGAGTATCCCCACGGCTGGTAATCCAGCGAGATGGCCTTGATTCCGGCCTGCTGCAGCGTCATCAATTCGCCCGGGTCGGCGACGCCATTGTGATTCTTGTCCACCCAGACCAGCAGCTTGGGGTAGATGGCGTCCCTGGCATCGATTACTCCGTCGCCGTTGCCGCCATGGTCGGGCGCGTCGTAAATCGCAAGCGCCTTGAAACCCAGGCGCTCTTGCGCAGGCCCGGGCTGAGCCATCGCGTTGCTGAACAGTTCCTGGCCGCTGTCGATCTTGCCGTTGTGATTGAGGTCGAGCGCCAGCCAGCCATCCTGAGCGCCTGCCGCTGTCCAGGAGACGCGCCCCGGCTTCCCGGTTCCGAAGAAGTCGAAGTTCACGCCACCCTTGGCATCTGTCATCGGGAACCCATCGCCAGAGAGATCGATCAGGAGGGGGTCCTCAAGGAAACACTCGTAAGGGCCGTCGCCTCCCATTTGGTCGCACTCCCAACCGTCACCGCACCCGTAAGACCTGCAGTCGTTACCGCCATCTCCTCCGCTACCGCCGCAAGATGTGGCGCAGGCGGATTGGTCGCAGCCCCCGTTTCCGTCGCACAGGGCCGACCCGCACGCATTACCGCAGGCATCGGTGGCACAGGTAGCACCTGGCGTGCAATCGTCGCCCCCTTCGTCGTCGCCACCGCCCGTACAGCCTCCTATGCAAGAATCCCTGTCGTTGCCGCACGCCGTCTCGTCGGCTGTCTGCGTATTTGTGCAATTCGTATCGTCTACGGTATAGTTGTAGTTGGTAAGACCAATCTGCAAAGTGTACACGGCATCGCAAACGCCCCAGCAGCCCACATATGGATTAGCTGAGCAGGCGTCGTAACATAGGGAGTCGGCTTGGCAGGCGGAAAATACAGCTTGCTGAAAAGAGCAATCA
>OKRF01000114.1:10911-16937 GCA_900290315.1 Candidatus Sulfopaludibacter sp. SbA3
GCTTGGCAGGCGGAAAATACAGCTTGCTGAAAAGAGCAATCCCGGTTGTTTTTACACTCGTTTAAGCGTGGTGTAACCGTCGCAAGACAGTCCGCGCAGCAGGTGCCGCAGCAAAGGACACAGGCAGCGTTGGTCTGGGCCGAGCCGCCGCAACCGAGGAAGTCATCGGCCAGACGATCTATGGCCACCATGCTACAATTCGGCGCGGAACACTGAGATCTGACCAATGGAGCCGCCAACAAAGCGCACACGAATAGTATAGGTATTCTCATCTTCATGTCCTCCGCCGGTATTAGTTGTACAGGTTCGGCCCGACCGCCTCGAAATTCGGCATTTCGCCCGCCACTATCTGGGCCTTCCACTGGTCGTAGTAAGATGGTTTGCTATTCCAGAAGACCTTGATTTCGTCCAGGAACTGGAGTACCGCCTCGCGACTTTGATCATCGCCGTGCTTCAGGACCTCCAGGGCAAGGGATAAGTTTGGTCCGTAAGAGCTGAGGACCGCATCTCCCTCACCATCAGCCTTCCCCGAGGCAATCAGGTACCGCTCGGCGGACCTGATATCGCCGTCCAGAAGGGCTAGGCGCCCCAATACGAAGTTCCCATAGTAGTCGGCTGCGGGAATGCCCCCAAAGCGCCGTGGCGCAGTGTATTTGAGCCCCTTGTAAAAAGCTGCCATCTCGGCGGCACCAGCCAGCGCTTCGTTTGCGTAACTGCGTGCCTTTTCCTTCTCGCCGGCCTCGAGGGCCGCCTTGGCGGCGTACGCCAAGAGGCGGTGTTGAATCGGCCCCGGCGGATTGAGTGCCGCCTCCTTTTCAAGCAGAAACTCGTGTGGGTCGCGATTCTGCTGAATTGCGGTACTATATGTCGGATTCGCGCGCGCCCTCTTCTCACGCATGGCATCGAGGCTTGACTTGCGCGGCGGCGAAGCTTGGCTGACCTGATTTCCAGGCCCGGCTTGGGCTAAGCAGCCTGCTGGCGAGTACCAGAAAATAAGGGCCAACAGGAGTCCAGACAAAAGGCCGTTGTGGTGTGCATCCCAAACGCGGACACAAGGCCGCGGGAAGGAAGGCACGGGATCTATCTCGAAGTATTTCATGATTACACTCCTTGCCTTAACAACTAAGACGTGAGGAAGCCTCATCGCGTGCATATACATTGTCCGATGAGCCTTGCAGTTATCGACTGTGGCGTCGCTCGCGGGCCGAGTCCAGATGAAACCAAGAGAGGCTGGCCGGCAAGTACCCGATGAGGAGATCTTGATGCTAACGAACATTCTCAGGTGCCTGACTCTGCAGTAGTCAACTCCCATACTGCACGATGCTCGCACTCCTGGCAATCCTCAAACACTCTCAGTTTTTGCTATTTCTGTCTCAATAATTGCTATCGCCGAACAATCCGACCTGGTCTCGCGAATCTGGCCGGCCGTCATGCCATACGTTACCTTGACCAGGCGCATGAATGTGCTCATGCTCGTCAAGCCCACCATCGCGGCGATTTCCTTTGTATGTATTCGTGTGGAGAGCAGAAGCCATCTAGCATGCTTCACCCTGAGTCGAGTAAGGGCTTGCTTTGGGCGGATGCCTACTTGTGACTGAAAAAGGCTGCAGAACCGCGAGTGCGAAAGCCCCACTGTCCTGGCCACTTGGCTGATTCGCAAAGGTTGCGAAAGGTTACCTCGCATGAATTCGATCGACGCGGCGATTCGCGGATCAAGACCGGGTGAAAACGACACTACTTCTACATGCCGGGGAGTCCCAGCAGCGGCAGCCATCCTGATGCTCCTTGACTACAAGCGTACCGAAGCACCACGCTCCAGGCGCTGGCGCTGCGTCTCCCCCGGCCAGTACGAACGGTACTGACTTACAGATATTATTAGCTTAATCTATGCAATACTCAAGAACAAACGGGGGGGGGTATCCCCGATGGCCTCACAGGAAGGCCTTCTGCGGATGGCGACCCGGTCTTATTCCAATCCAGCTCCGAGGATGACAGACGACAAAAGGCGATCGTCTGTCCTACTGGGACGAACCGTCATCCTGTCCGGCCTTGTCCTTGGCGAAGACGAAGGCGATGAAGCCAGCCAGAATGAGGAACGGGGGCGCGCCGAGGATCACGATCCCCATATCCAGCACGTGCGCGCGGGCGTTGTTTTGCGCGTGCGCGGTGCGGTAGCACATGACGCACTGCGCGCCCGCGGGCAGGGACAGGGCGGTGGCCAGCGCGGCAACCGGCAGCATGCGTTTCATAACGGGAATCTCATTTGGGGAATGCGCACCGCGTCGCCCAGGAAGATCAGCATCAGCACGATACAGAAGATCAGCATGGGGAACAGCGTCAGGAACAGGCTGAGCCGCTCGAACTTGAGGTGCATGAAGTAAGCGATAATCAGCGCCGCCTTGATAATCGAAAGACCCACCAGCACGGTCAGCATGATCATGGTAGGCACCTGCTCGTAAGCCAGCAGGACCTCGACGCCGGTCAACGCGAGAAGAACAAACCAGACCTTCATGAAGGTCATGGTAGTTGCGCCTACGTGGGGAGTATCTTCCGTGTGTGTGCTCATGATTGTCTCCTATCCCACCCTTGCCGACATCAGATAGACCAGCGGGAAGATGAACATCCACACCAGGTCCACAAAGTGCCAGTAGAGGCCGGCGACCTCCACATCTTCCGCTTTGAACTTACCGCGTCCCACCGCAATCGTGATCACCGACAGGTAAATCAACCCGATGATCACGTGAGTCATGTGCAGTCCGGTAAGGGCGAAGAACGTGCCGCCGAACAGCGGAACTCCCCAGGGATTCTGAAACGGCGTCACGTGCTCCACGTTGNNGCCGCCGGCCATAGTCGCCAGAATCCATTTCACAGTCGCACCACGATTGCCGTGGTTCATCGAGTGGACCGCCATCACCATGGTCAGGCTGCTGGAAAGCAGGCAGAACGTCATCACTGTGGAAAAGATGATGGCCGGCGTAAAGTCGAACGGTTTGGGCCAGTCCGGATTGGTAACCCGGCTGTATGTGTAGGCAAACAGCATGGCCGCGAATGTCAGCGAGTCGGAGATGAGGAACAGCCACATCCCGAACTTCTTCGAGTTCACCGCATACGGCGACCTTCCTCCGTTCCAAACCGACTCGGCGGCAGTACTGACGTGCGTCGACATCCCTTACCCCCAAACGTAAAATAGAATCATCAGATAGACCCAGAGACCGTCCAGGAAATGCCAGAAAATCGCCGTGACGTCGATGGCGGTGCGCTTGGCCGGTCCCAACCGCAGCCGCAGCGCCTGCACATCGACATAGGCCAGCGCCAGAACGCCGCCCAGAAGGTGGAAGGCGTGTGAGGCGGTGAGTACGTAGAAGAACGAACTGCTGGGATTGCTGGCAATGAACACACCGGCACTCTTCAACTGGCTCCAGGCGATGGCCTGACCCACCAGGAACAGAATGCCCAGCGCGGTGCCGGCCGTCCACCACAGGTTGAAGCGGCTTCGATTGCCGGCCTTCAGGGCGCGGCGCGAAAGATCGAGCACCACGCTGGAAGCCAGGAGCACCGCCGTATTCAGCCAGAGAATCTGCGGCTTGGGCATGCTGGCCCAATCGTCGGAGAGTCCGCGGCGGACTACGAAAGCGCTGGTCAGCGCGGCGAAGACCATGGTGCTGGCAGCCAGCAGGACAAACAGTCCGGTGAACGAAGCGCGGCGATCGGCGCCCCGCCCGTCGTTGCCTCCATCGCCGCCCCAACCACGATCGATAGGCGGAGCGGGAGGCCCCTTAATGACATCATGTGTGAGAGACCCAGCCATACTCATAGGATCTCACTCTCGAGCCGAGCGGGGAACCCATCACCGCGGAGCAGAGGCGCGGAGGAAAACGCGGAGAAGGCACGAATCGCAAGCTTGCCCAACGGTTTTCTCCGCGGCTTCCTCCGCGTCTCCGCGCCTCCGCGATGAAAAGAATCCTTACTCATTCGCATCGAGTCCTCATTCCAGTGCGCTAGTGTCCGGCGGTTTCCGAAACCGGGGACGGCGGGTCGTTCTGCATGATGAAATCCCTGGGCGCGCCAGGGACACTGAATTCGTATGGTCCGTGATTCACCACGGGATGCACGCCGGCAAAATTGTCGAAGGGTGGGGGCGAAGGAATGGACCATTCCAGTGAAGTGGAGTTCCATGGATTTTGTCCCGCCGGTTTGCCTTTCCGTACGCTCCAGAACAGGTTGATCAGGATCAGGAAGATGATCTGAGCCCCCGCGGTGAAATAGGCGGCATAGGTCATGAACTGGTGCACCGGAATCACGGCGCCTAGGAATTCCACGTTGGTGAAATCGGCATAGCGGCGCGGATTGCCCACCAGCCCCAGGAAGTGCATGGGCGTGAAGATGGCGTACACGCCAATGAAGGTCAGATAGAAATGCAGCTTGCCGAGAAACTCGTTCATGAACCGGCCGGTGACCTTGGGGAACCAGTAAAACGTTCCCGCGAACATGCCGAAGATGGCGGCGACGCCCATGATCATGTGGAAGTGGCCCACCACGAAGTAGGTGTCGTGGAAATACAGGTCCAGGGCGGGCTGTCCCAGGAAAATGCCGCTCACGCCGCCCGTCACGAAGAGCGAGACGAAGCCGAGTGCGAACATCATGGCGGTGGTGAAATGAATCTTTCCGCCCCACAGCGTGCCGATCCAGTTGAAGGTCTTGATGGCGGAAGGTACCCCGATGCACATGGTCAGGATCGAGAACGCCATGGCTGAATACGGATTCATGCCGCTCATGAACATGTGGTGGCCCCAAACCAGGAAGCCCAGGAATCCGATGCTCAGAATGGCGTACACCATGGCTTTGTAGCCGAAAATCGGTTTGCGTGAGAAGGTGGAGAGCAGGTGCGAGGTGACGCCCATTCCGGGCAGGATCGCGATATAAACTTCCGGATGGCCGAAGAACCAAAACAGGTGCTGCCAAAGCAACGGCGAGCCGCCCTTGTGACTGGTAATGATCTGGTCAGAGATCATCATGCCGGCCGGCAGGAAGAAGCTGGTGCCGGCAGTGCGGTCCAGCAGCAGCAGCACGCCCGCGGCCAGCAGGACGGCAAAGCCCAGAAGGCCAAGAATCGCAGTCACCAGCCAGGTCCAACAGGTAAGCGGCATGCGCATCAGGGTCATGCCCTTGCAGCGAAGATCCACCGTGGTGGCGATGAAATTGATGGCGCCCATAAGGGAGGCCAGGCAGAAGATCGCGATACTGAGGATCCACAGGTTCTGCCCCATGCCTTCACCCGGGCCGGTGATTCTGCCGGCGCCGCTGAGCGGCGGATAGGCGGTCCAACCTGAAAGCGGAGCGCCGCCCTGTACGAAGAACGCCGCCACCATCACCACCAGGGCGATGAACGTGGTCCAGAACGATGCCATGTTCAGAAACGGGAACGCCATGTCTTCGGCGCCAATCTGAATGGGCAGGAAGTAATTGCCGAAGCCGCTCTGCGGCACCGTGGTCAGCACGAAGAACACCATGATGGTGCCGTGCATGGTCATGAGCGAAAGATACAGTTCCGGCGTCATCACACCGCCCGAAGCGGCCTGGGGCCAGAGCGTGGCGAACCACTTCACCGGAACGCTCGGGTTGACCATGTGGAAGCGCATCAATAGCGACAGGCTCATGCCGAGAAACACGCTGAAGAGCCCGAGACACCAGTATTGAATGCCAATCACTTTGTGATCGAGGCTGAAGACGTACTTCCGGATGAAGCCTTGAGGCGCATGATGCGCGTGTGCTACGGGAGCGGACATAAGGTCTCCTCAGGAAAATGACGAAACATCACTTGTTCTGGAGTTGTTGCTGCATCCACTTGTCGAAGTCGGCCTGGCTCATCACCTGCATGGTGGTGCGCATCTGGTAGTGGCCCAGCCCGCACAACTCGGAGCAGGGGACTTCGTAGACGCCAATCTGGTCGGCTTGAAAGTGCAGCGGGATTTCCATCCCGGGGACGATATCCTGCTTCATCCGCAATTCGCGGACGAAGAAGTTGT
>OKRF01000040.1 GCA_900290315.1 Candidatus Sulfopaludibacter sp. SbA3
GGAGATGTCGAACGGCTCGGGACGAATGCGGCAGGGCGTGCGGAACAGCCGCGCCAGGCGAGACGCCAGACTTTCCAGCGCATTCAGCCCCGGGGCCAGGTGCGCCCCGTCGCCGTTCGACAGCGGAATGAGGTGGATCGGTTTCACCGCAGACCGTAGCGCCGCAGCTTGTTGTACAGCGTGGTTCGGTCGATGTCCAGAATGCGCGCGGCCCGCGACAGGTTGTGCTGGGTCTCACGCAGAATCCGCTCGATGTGCACCCGCTCCACATCGTCCAGGGTCTTGCCGCCCTTGGGCTCATCGGCCTGGAACTGAAACGAAAAATCGGCGGGCCGGATTTCCTGGCCGCGTCCCACCACCAGGGCACGTTCCACGGCGTTCTCCAGTTCGCGCACGTTGCCCGGCCAATCGTGGCGCATCAACAGCTCCAGCGAGTCGGCGGAAATCTGCGGCATGGGCCGGCTGGTGGCCATGCAGAACTTGTTGAGGAAATGGTTCACCAACAGCGGTATATCCTCGCGGCGGTCGCGCAACGGGGGTAGCTCGATGCAGAAGACGTGGAGCCGGTAATAGAGATCAGGCCGGAACGAGCCCTCTTTGACCAGAGTCTCCAGGTTCTTGTTAGTGGCGGCGATGGCGCGGAAGTCCACCTTGATCTGCTGGTTGCCGCCCACTCGCACGATTTCCTTTTCCTGCAGGACGCGCAACAAGTCGGTCTGCGTCTTGAGGCTGATGTCGCTGATCTCGTCCAGGAAGACCGTGCCTCCGTCGGCCACTTCGAACTTGCCCTTCTTGCGATACTGGGCGCCGGTGAAAGCGCCTTTTTCGTGACCGAACAGTTCGCTTTCGAGCAGGGTCTCGGTGAGAGCTCCGCAGTGGATCGTAACCATCGGCATGTAGCGCCGCGGACCGGCAGCGTGAATGGAGCGCGCCACCACTTCCTTGCCGGTGCCGCTCTCACCGGTGATCAGCACGGTGGCCTCGGTGGGCGCCACCATTTCGATCAGCTCCACCACTTTCTTCATGGCCGGGCTTTTGCCGATGAGCTCGGTGCCGGGGACTACTTCCTGCAAATTCTCCCGCAGACGCGTCACCTCGCGGCGCGCCCGCTTATGCTCCAGCGCGTTGGCCACCAGGTGCGAAAGTTCGTCGGGATCGACCGGCTTGGTGATGTAGTCGTAGGCGCCGCGCTTGAGGGCTTGCACGGCGGTATCCACGGCGGCATACCCGGTCATGATGACCACTGTCAGGTCCGGATCCGCTTCGCGCAGCCGGCTCTGCAGTTCCATGCCGTCCATCCCGGGCATCTTGATGTCCAGTAGCGCAATATCGAATTCCGCCTGGGCGATCACTTCCAGGGCCTCGCGCCCGCTGCCCACCGGCCGGGCGGTGTAGCCTTCGCTGGTGAACCACTTACCCAGCGAATCACGCACCACCAGTTCATCGTCGACGATGAGGATTCTTCCTTTTGTCTTAGTTGGTGTCAAAGGTTCCGCTACACTGCTTGCCATCTGGTCCTCCTGTACATCCGCATGTCCAAATCGGCCGTTGTGGCCGATGCCGTTCTCCTTCACTTGCCGGCTCCTGAGGTGACCGCCGCCGTTGCCGGCAGCGCCACACGAAATTCCGTTCCTTCACCGGGCGTGGAGCGGACTGAGATTTCCCCCGCGTGCTGCTCCACGATGCTGTGCGCTACGGCCAATCCCAGGCCCGTGCGGTTCTGGTCTTCTTTGGTGGTGAAGAACGGATCGAATATGCGCGGCAGAACATCCTCAGGGATGCCGCTTCCCGAGTCTTTCACGCGCACCGCGCCCTGCTCCGCGGCATCGTCGAATTCGGTGGCCACCAGGAGCTTCCCGCCCTTGGGCATGGCTTCGGAGGCGTTGACCATGAGCACCAGAATCACCTGCTGGATCTGGTTGGCGTCGCAGTCCACCTGCGGCAGTCCTTCGGCCAGGCTTTCGGTCAGCTCGATGTTCTGCATTTCAAGCTTGTGCTTCACCAGCAGCACGGCGCGGTGCACAACCACGTTCAAGTCGTTGGGCTCGCGATGGCTGGGCGCCTGGCGCGAGAAGGTGAGCAGATTCTTAACCAGCTCGCCGCAGCGTTTGCTCTCGCGTTCGATGGTTTGCAACTGCTCGGCCATCTCGTCACGGGCGGGAAGATTGTGCTTCAGCAGTTCGCGCAGCACCAGCCGGGCATAGGTGAGGATGCCGAACAAGGGGTTATTGATTTCGTGCGCCACGGTGGCCGCCAGCTTGCCGATAGACGCCATTTTTTCGGAACGCAGCAGCGTCTTGTGAACCCGCTCCAGCTCGGCCGTCTTCCGCCGCACCTCTTCTTCGATCTTGGACTGTACGCCCGCCACTTCCGCGGTCATGCGGTTGAACCCCGCCACTTCCGCGGTCATGCGGTTGAACGAGCGGGACAGATCCCCCAGCTCATCGTCCGAGCGCACCGGCAAGCGGTATTCCAGGTCGCCTCCGGCCACACGATGGGTGCCATCGATCAGCTCTTTCACCGGGCGGTAGACCACCAGCCACATGAACAACACCGCGGTGACACTGCCAAATATCATGGCCCCCAGCAAGAACCATTTCAGGGTGGCCTGATTCTGCGCGATTTGCTGATCTACCGGCGCCAGCGAGAGATCGGCATCGATCACGCCCAGTACGCGCTGCCCCGCATCGTGCACGTGGCAGGCGCTGCGGGAGCATTCCGGCGCGTTGTCGATGGGCCGCATCACACCGAGCAGGTGTTCGCCCTGTTTATCGTGGAAGTCGCGGGCCCGGTCACGCCGGTTGAGTTTTTCGAGAGGCGCCGATTGAGCGTGGCAGGCATAACACTGTTCCGCGCTCTTATCAACCACGGTGTTGAGTTCGCGCGCGTCGGTGGAGATGGTTATCCGCCCTTCCTTGTTGAAAATGCGGATGCGGCGAATGNNCCGCGATCGTTGTGCAGCATCTCATAGTGGGTGCTGCGCAGGATCACATCGGTGATGCGGTCGGCTGCCTGCACCACCAGCTCCTGCGATTGGGCGCGCTCCACCTTCAGGTTGAGAAACCCGAACAACGTGAAGAAGGCCGCTGTGCTTACGATCACGCAGATCGCAAGCTTGGCGGCCAGTCCCAGGCGGATTGTTCCGTAGACATTCATCCTACTGCGACTTGGTCTTCCTCCTGTTCTGCCATTTCCGTTTGCGGTTGCTCATGCGAGGCCGCTTCGAAAATGGGGAAGTATTGCGCGATCAGGCGGAAAATGGCGAAGCCTGCCGCCACGATGGAGAGGGTAATGGCGATCTCCGTCCACCTGGGAACGTAGTGCACGCCGCTCCCGGCCTCCAGGCCGGTGATGCCGACGTTCAGGCGGTTCGCGATGAATCCGAACACCACCATCACCGCGCAGGCGTACAGCTTGCCCGGCTGCATGCGGATGCGATGCTGATACAGGAGCACCGTGGGCACCGCTATGAGCACGATCTCCAGGGCGAACAGCCAGGTTTCGATGCGATTCCGCGCCAGCAAACCGAATACGTGGCGGTGGCTCATATCCAGGAAGCGGATCCACAGATAGACCGACATCACGACTGCCAGAACACGCGCCATGCTGGCCAGCAGCGGCAATTCCAGCGCGCGGCCGAAGGCCCGGCTGCTATGCCAGGATTCGAAAATCGTCATAGCCAAGCCCACGCCGATGGCCGAAACGTAGAACAGCAGCGGCAGAATGGGGGTATACCAGAGCGGATACAGCTTTTCCGGCACAATCAGAAACAGCGTGCCCAGCGAACTCTGGTGCAGCGTGGAGAGTAGCACCCCCAGAATCATGAGCGGCACGGAGATGCGATGGATCCAGGCCAGCGGCTTATGCAAGCCGAACCGTTCGAACACCACCGGCAGAAATTCCAGAAAGAGGACCGTGCTGTACAGCGTGACGCACCAGGCCACTTCGAACATCACCGAACGGGGATTCCACATCACCAGCGGATGCCACAGGCGATCGGGACGGCCCAGATCGTAGAGCAGCCCGACCACCACCAGTGTGTAACCCAGAAAAGCCGTCAGCACGGCGGGCCGCAGCACGGGCTTATATCTTTCGATGCTGAAGATGTGGACCATGGCCACCAGGGTGAAACCGCCGGCCGCCAGACCGACGCCGCACATCACATCGAAGCCGATCCAAAGCCCCCAGGGAAACTTGTCACTGAGATTGGTGGAGCCGGCCAGCCCGTACATGATCCGCAGGTACGTGGCGTAAGCGCCGCTCAGCATGATGACCGCGAAAATGGCGCGCCAAACCGTGATCTTGGGGAATTTCCGCAACATTATTGACGACCCTCCTTCTTGGCCACTTCGGCGCGGCGATTGGTGATCCACCAGATGCCGCCGAGCAGCACAGTGCCCGTGGACACCACGTCCGGCACCAGTTCCAGAACTCGCCATGTGGTCTCAGGTAGAGGTTCGTTGGGCACGTTGGTGCGCAGCCCGATCTGTTCGAACGGAACCGCCGAAAGGTACAACACGCTGGTGCCGCCCACCTCGCTGAGGCCGTACACCTTGGGGTGATACTGATCGGGCTTTTCCGCGATGCGCTGTTGGGCTTCCGCCACGAGCTCATCACGGTTGCCATTCTTGGTCGCTCCCACCGGGCAGGCTTCCGCGCAGGCAGTCAGCTTGCCGGTGCTCTGCCGTTCGAAGCACATATCGCACTTGCGCATCTTCGGCAAGCGCTTTTCCCATTCGTACGAGGGCACCTGGAAGGGGCATGCCTGCATGCAATAGCGGCATCCCATGCAGCGTGATGCATCGTACACCACTGGGCCGAGAGCGGTCTTCTGCAGCGCTCCCACGGGGCACACCGATGCGCAAGCCGGTTGCAGGCAATTCATGCACAGCCGGCGGCTGAATTTGTCCCCGTGCGTCTCAATGGCGGTCAGCTTGTGTGCGGAAATGTGCTCTTCCGCGGCTACCTTGTCGTTGTAGGGCAAGCCCCAACGTTCGGCACAGGCGCCTTCACAGGCCTTACACCCGATACAGAGAGTGCTGTCGTACAGGATCGCCTTTGGCATATCTGGATCCTCAACTCCTTTTTTAGCAGATATTTTGTCAAATGTGTAGCAAAAACTTACAAGTTGTTACGCTGTCAGGAAAAACTCACCAGTGACGGCCTTCCAGTTGGTCTGGGGAAAGGCCGCTAGCAGGTCATCGGCGGGACGTCCACCATCGGCGGCAACCGCTCCGGCCAGGGAGGGTTGCATGGCATACAGCCGCTCCACGCTCTCGCGCATCCACTCCCGCACCAAGCCCTTGGGGATCAGGTTGCGCGTGGTGTTTTCCTCGTCCGGGACGTGGACTGCCAGCAGCCAGCCCTTGCCGTACGGGTCCTGACGCAGTTTGGCCGGATTGCCGAGGACTTCCGCGTTGACTTCCAACACTTCGCCTTCCGTCGGCGATACCATTTCTGTCTTCTCGCCGTTACGGTAGAACGAGAGGACCTTCTGCCCCTGGCGGATCCATTGGCCGGGTTTCGGAAGTTCCACCTTTTCGACGTTGCCCGCCAATGCGGCAGCGAATTCATCCGCCCCCACCCTTACGACGTTTTTCCGTTCGCGAACCAGCCAGCCATGACCGGAGTGATAAGAGAGGTTTTCCGGGATGTGAAAGCCATTTACATAATCGGCGCCGGGCCCCATGAGCGCACCGGCCTGGGCCGCAGCCTGCGCCTGCAGCGGGACTGTGGCGATTGCCTTGCGGCTGTTCATCACGTAATCGAGAACGATGAAAACCAAGAACGTTCCAAGAACCAGTAGGACTGTCATTTTGTTGCCTTCCTTTCTTTCTTTCCTCGCACTCTATAAGGGCACGGCGAGTGCCAAACAGTGGTGATTTTTACCCTTTTATCTGATGTGATTTCAAGCAGTTGGCGGTGTGGAGTTTTGAGGGTACAAGGGTGGTGTAGAAGTTTACAACGGCAGGGTGTCGAGATTTGCGATGAAGAGGTGTGAAATGAAGAAGTTAGGGGCGGTGTAGGGAAAGGCGACGGGGGTGTTGGCGAATCCTACGAAAAAACAACGTGAGGACAGGCGCTCTGCTTCCGGCAGCCATTCGCCATCCTACAGGTGAGGACAGCCGATGCCTGACCGCTCGGTGCACAAAGCTAGCGAACTGGCTGAGGATGAACGCGTATCGTCCCCCCGTCGACGTCGGATTCCCCAAAAGCGAGAGTTTTCGCTCTTTCTTCACCGTAAGTCAGCAACTGGGTCCAGGAGCGGTTTTCAAGGTATCGCGCCACGGCGTCAGCAAGCACTTCGTCGACGCTGCGGTGCTCCGCCACGGCGTCAGCAAGCACTTCGTCGACGCTGCGGTGCTCAGCTTCCGCGGCACCCTCAATACCCGCCAGAAGTTCCTCGGGAAGGGACGGTGCCCTGCCGTAGAAAATCCGTCAGCCTGATCCGCGCTATTTATTGCGAATCGCAATAATCGCGCGGATCAGGCTGACGGATTTATACCGGAACCCCCGCCATGCGCGCGATGGCCAAGGCGTTCGTCTCGGTGGTGATTCCAGGCTTCAATCGATAGTCGAAGCTCATGGGGTCGCCGCCGTCGCGGGCCCCCAGGTGCACGTTGGCGCCGTGGATCTCAGGGGCGTCGGCAATCTCGGTGAGGGAGATGTCGTGGGTGGAAAGCGCCCCGATCGCTCCCCGGTCCACCAGTGTGCGGATTACCGCTTCGGCCGCGGCACGGCGATCGCGGGAGTTGGTGCCGCTGAAGATTTCGTCGATCAAAAAGAGCACGGTGCGCGAGCCGGTGGCCAACTGGATGGTCAGCCGCACCCGGTCCACCTCCGCCAGAAACTTCGATTTGCCCTTCAACAAGGAGTCCACCACCGAGATAGAAGCGCACACCGCGAGCGGCGAGAGACGCAGCGTGCCCGCGCGAACCGGCGCGCCCGCGAACGCCAGCACCGCGTTCAAGCCCATGGCGCGCAGCAACGAACTCTTGCCGGACATGTTCGAACCGCTGACCACGTAAAAGCGCGTCTCGCCATTCAGTCGTACATCGTTGCGCACGCAGGTCTCGTCCGGCAGCAGAGGGTGTCCCAGCGCCGCGGCTTCGAAGAGCGCTTTGGACTCAGAGAACTCCGGAAACGTGTGGCCGGGGTTTTCCCAGGCGTAGTTCGCCAGGGCATTGAGCGCTTCGAACTCCCCCCAGGACTCGATCCAGTCTCGCAGCGCCCCGCCGTGCTGCGCACGCCACTGTTCAATCGCCATGCACAACTGCGTGCCGCCCATGAGCAACAGCGACGCCTGATAGAACCAGTCCTTATTCCGTTCGTGGAGCGCGTTCAGAAGCCACTCCAGGCGGCGCACAGAGAGCGCGGCGCCGCGTACCCTCTCGGTGATTCGGACCAGTTTCGCCGACTGGAACCGCTGCCTTTCGAGCAATTGCAGCCCTTCGCGCAGCACACGCGTCTCCAGCGAGGCCGCGCGCAGCGATTCCACCATTTCCCGGACCCGGTCCCGGCAGATGAGGCCGGCGGCCGAGTGAAACAGGGCCAGGGGAAGGATGCAAATCGCCGTCCGCGCCCAGGGCAGCACTCCCAGTAGACCGGCCAGAAGAATGCCCAGCACCATTGCGGAAGTAATCCCCGCCGCCACCCGCAAGGTTGCGCTGAAAGGCACCGGCGGGGCGTTCAGCCAGTCGTTGAACGTCTCCCAACGCGACTCCGCGGCCTCGAACTCGCCCAGAACGGCCACTTGTTCCCGCAGGCCGGTGCACTGCTGCAGTTCCTTTACGGCCTCCTGCCGCGCTCGTGTCTCCTCCAGTGCAGGCGCGGCCAGCAGATAGTTCGCGAGGCCCCTGCGCCCGATGGCCGTCCGGGCGATGCACACCAGCTCAAACAGAGAACCTTCGCCGAAAATGCTCAAGTCTCGCGCATAAGGATGATCGGCATCGTGATATTCATCTCCCGCGCAGCCCTCGCCCGCCCACAACCCGTTCATGCGCCGCTCCGCCCGCTCGTAAACGCGCTTCAATCGCCATTCCCGCGAGGTCGCCAGCCGCACGCGGCGGAATCGCGGCGCCGCGGCCGCCACGACGGGAACCGGCACCAAGGGCCACCACATGGCAACGCGATGCCGTACGGCGTTGAGGCCCAGCAGCAGAATCAGCCCCACCGAGAACCCCAGCACAACCGCAGTGGCCGAATGCTCCAGGCGGAGTTCCTGCAGGCTGGCCTGCAACTCCAGTAATCTGGTTTCGTACCGGATCAATACCTCGGGTGCCGTCACGCCTCATCATACCCAACGCCTAACCAATTGTTGAGATCATCGTCATATAGAGCGTCTTCATATGAGGGGCTTGTGCTATCGAGACTGAAGTACCTGATTCCACGCGTCCGGCGCGCGCACGAGCGCGAGATGCAGGAAGAACTGTCGGCGCTCACGGGGATTGCTGGAAAGCGTGAACTGGGAAATCTCACGCTGGCGGCCGAGAACGCTCGCACCGAGTGGGGATGGACGTGGCTGGATAGCATCATCGCCGACGTTCGATACTCCTTCCGTGTGCTGGCACGCCGGTCGAGTTTCCCCCCACAAGTTCCATTTTTCCGCAACTTTTTAACGATAATCGGGTATTATAGTCATGATTCTGGAAGCTGAATTCTTAAACGAAATCGCACTGGCGCCTGTGGAAAAACGCGCCATCACCAACCTCAAGGTGCTGAATGAGGCGTATGCCTACGCCAAACCCAGTTCCTTTTCGCGCGGCATGCGCATCGACCTGAATGGTCTTACGATCCTGCTTATTTCGGGTACCGCCAGCATTGACGAACATGGCGTCAGCATCCACATCGGCGATTTCCGGGCGCAACTGCGCCGCACCTTCCAGAACATCACCGCCTTGCTGGAGGCCGAAGGCGCCACGTGGAAAGACATCGTCCGCACCACCTGCTACCTGCGCGACATCGAGCGCGACTACGAAGCCTTCAACGAAGAGCGCACCGCCTTCTATGCCGAACAGGGTCTCGACCCTCTGCCCGCGTCCACCGGCATTCAGGCGATCCTCTGCCGCCCGGAACTCCTCATCGAAATCGAAGCCATCGCCATGTTCCGAACCGTGTCCAAAACGTAGCATGCACCGCCGGCCGCTTGCGCTGCTTTTGCTGATTCCGATTTTGGTATTCGGCAAAGATTCCGTGCCCAGGCTGCGATCCATCCAGGTCGCACCGGGGGATTTCGCGCTCATCGGCCGGTGGGCTTCCCAGCGCATCCTGGTCACCGGCCAATTGGCTGCCGGCGGCATACGCGATGTCACCGGCCAGACCCAGTTCAAGTCTGCCAACGGCAAGATCGCCAAGGTTGGCAAGAGCGGTATCGTGACACCTGTGGCTGATGGAGAAACCACAATCTCTCTATCGGTTGGCGGTCAGAAGCAAAAGCTTCACGTCACCGTCAGGGACTCACGGCAAAACTTGGCTTCGTTCCTGCAAACTGTCGAGCCGCTCCTGGCCAACCAGGGGTGCAACTCGGCCCAGTGTCATGGTGCCGCAGGCGGTAAAGGCAGCCTCAAACTCTCCCTTTTCTCCGGCGAACCCGCGGCTGATTACGACGCCCTCACGCGCGCCGCCGGAGGCCGCCGCATCGATCGCGTCGATCCGTCCCAGAGCCTGATTTTTCTGAAGGCCACCGGCGCACTCCCGCATCCCGGCGCCCCCGTATTGAAACCCGGCACGGCGGAGTACGAAACGCTCCTCGCCTGGCTCGAACGCGGGGCGTCCTACCGCGTCGATCAGGAACCCCAGATCGTCTCCCTGAAGCTTTATCCCGAAAGTCGCACCCTCCAGAAAGGCGAGACGCAGCGCCTGATGGCCACAGTTGTTTTCTCAGATGGCAGATTGCAGGACGTCACCACCGGCGCCACCTTCCGCTCTTCCGATCCGAAAGTCGCCACAGTCGACGCCGCTACCGTCAAAGCCACCGGGACCGGCGACGCGGCAATCGTCGTCATCTACCAGCGAAAAGCCGCCGTTCTGCGCCTCGCCGTACCGCAGACCGGACCTAAACCATTTCCCGGGTTTTCCGCCGGCAACCCTATCGATGCATTCGTCTATGCGAAGCTCAAGACAATGGGGATTCCGCCCTCGGGCCTCTCCACCGATGCGGAATTTCTGCGTCGTGTCTACCTGGATGTCATCGGCATTCTCCCCACCGCCGCCGAAGCGCGCACCTTCCTCACCAGCACCGACCCGGATCGCCGCACCAAACTTATCGATAGCCTCCTGGCCCGCGACGAATTTGCCGATTTCTGGTCGCTCAAATGGGGCGATCTGCTGCGCATCAAAAGCGAGTTTCCGGTCCGCCTCTGGCCCAAAGCCGTTGCCGTCTACTACGAGTGGGTTCACGAAAGCATCGCTCAAAACAAGCCCTACGATCAATTCGCCCGCGAGCTGCTGACCGCTACCGGCAGCAATTTCCGCGACGCCGCTGTCAACTTCATGCGCGCCAACCCCACGCACGACGCCCGCACGTTGGGCGAAACCGCAGCCTTGGTCTTCATGGGAGCTCGCATGGGTTGCGCTCATTGCCACAGCCATCCCCAGGAAAGCTGGACGCCCGATGACGACCTCGCGTTGGGTTCGTTTTTCGGCCGCGTGGGCTTCAAGTCCACAGTGGAATGGAAAGAAGAGATCGTCTATCCGGACTTTAAGCTTTCCCTGAGGAATCCGCGCACGCGCCAAGTGGTCCCACCGCAAATT
Source organism: Candidatus Sulfopaludibacter sp. SbA3 (assembly GCA_900290315.1). Taxonomy (GTDB): domain Bacteria; phylum Acidobacteriota; class Terriglobia; order Bryobacterales; family Bryobacteraceae; genus Sulfopaludibacter. Next base: position 10,753 of record OKRF01000040.1, read on the forward strand.
CCTGGCGGCAAGCCGCTGCCAGTCGGACCCGAGGAAGACCCGCGAACCCAGTTCGCCAACTGGCTGACGGCACCCGGCAATCCCTGGTTCAGCGCTAACATCGTCAACCGGATCTGGTTCTGGCTGATGGGCCGCGGCATCGTCAATGAACCCGACGACCTGCGCTCTACGAATCCGCCAACAAATCCAGAACTCCTTTCGTATCTGCAAGAAGAATTAAGAACTCACAAGTATGACCTGAGGCATATCTACGGCCTGATTCTGAACTCCAGGACCTATCAGCTTTCCAGTCAGCCCAACGAGTGGAACGCGGCCGATACTACCCATTTCTCTCACTATCTGGTGAAGCGGCTCTCCGCCGAGCAGATGCTGGACGCCGTCAGCCAGTTCACCGAGACCAACGAGAAGTTCCGCAGCATCATCCCGGAGCCTTTCTCCAACTGGCCCGCCAACTATCGCGCCACCCAGATCAGCGACGGCAACACCGAGTGCTCGTTCCTTGACCTGTTCGGCCGCGCCTCTCGCGACATGCCTTACGAAGCCGATCGCGATTCCGACTTGACCCTGCGTCAGACGCTCTATTTCCTGAACTCCGAACAACTGGAAGGCAAGATCAGTAACAGCCCGCACCTCAAGCGTTTACTGGCTGCAACTAAACCGGATTCTGAGATTGTGGACGAGATCTATTTGACGACGCTTTCGCGCCTGCCTACAGCCGACGAGCGGAAGCGTCTGCTGGACTACCTGGCAACCAAAAAGACTGCCCGCGCCCAAGCCGTGCAGGATGTCGCTTGGGCCGTGCTCAACGCCAAGGAGTTTCTCTTCAACCATTGATTGGGGAATTATGCTGGATATGCAAGATCGGAAAGCCACTTGGACGTGCCAGAGACCGGCGCGCCGCGACTTTCTGCGAGTGGGAACGGCCAGCCTGCTCGGGCTCAGCCTCGCGGATTACTTCAAGCTCCGCGCGGAACCCGCGAAAGCCAAATCGGTGATCCAGCTTTGGATGGCCGGCGGCCCCACCCAGACCGACACATTCGACCCGAAGCCCGGTGCCGGCGAAGACTTCACCGGCCCACTGCGCGGCGCGCTTTCCACCAAGGTCGCCGGCATGCAGCTCGGCACCCTGTTCCCCCTGCTGGCCAAGCAAGCGGACAAGTTTACCCTGATCCGCAGCATGACCCACAACAACAATGGCCACGAAACCGCCGCCTACATCATGCAGACCGGAAGCATGCCGGCGAGCGACCTGGTGTATCCCGCGGTCGGGGCAATTGTCGCGTATAAGAAGGAGGAAGAGGGAAAGGCCGGCGCACTGCCGCCCTACATCACGCTGACCAACCCGCTGGGCCGATTCTCCGAGTGCGGCTTCCTGGGCAACAAGTACAAGACGTTCGCTCCCGGCGGCGACCCCAACAACGCCAACTTCCGCGTGCAGGGCCTGGTGCCGCCACGCGGCATGACCGAGCAGCGGATCGCCGAGCGGCGTTCCCTGCTGAAATCGGTTGACGCCCTGGCGGCGCAGGCCGATAAGCAGGACCTCTATCGCGGCCTGGATGAATTTCAACAGAAGGCATACGCCCTGATCCTGGGTGACGCCCGCAAAGCCTTCGACCTGACCCTGGAGAAGGACGCCGTCCGTGATCGCTACGGCCGCAATCAGTTCGGACAGTCCTGCCTGCTGGCCCGCCGTCTGGTGGAAGCCGGCGTCCCCTTCATCACCATCAACGATGGCGGATGGGACACCCACAAAGACAACTTCCCCATCATGCAGAAGAAGCTGCCCATACAGGACGCGGCCATCGCCGCGCTGCTGGATGACTTGGCGCAGCGCGGCCTGTTGGAGAGCACCATCGTGACGTGGTACGGCGAATTCGGCCGCACTCCCCGAGTGGCCAACGAAGCTCCCTGGTTCGGCGGGCGGCACCACTGGGGCCAGGTCTTTACGGCGCTGGTGGCGGGAGGCGGATTCAAGGGCGGAGTCGTGGTCGGCTCCAGCGACGGGCGCGGAGAAGCGGTGCGCGACCGGCCGGTCTATCCGTGGGACCTATCCGCCAGCGTCTACAAACTCCTGGGCATCGACCCGCACGGCAAGCTCCCGCACCCGCAAAACTGCGTAGCCTATGTAAGCCCACTGGCCTCCGGTGCGATCCCGACCGGCGGACTTCTGACGGAGATCATGTGAAGCGTCTGGTGGGCTGTGCTTTAACTTGCCCGGCTCTCTTCGCGGCGTCTTTGAACTTGCGGCCGCCCGTTACCGCCCTCGCCTTCTCGCCCGACGGAAAGTCTCTTGTCTCGAGCGGCCCCCGATCGCTGCTGGTATGGGACGCCGCCACCAACAAACTCACCCGCAAGATCCCCATCGCCGGAGTCGCGCGTGCCATCACCTTCCGTCCCGATGGTCATACGCTGGCGGTTGCTGAAGGAGTCCCTGGCCGTTCCGGCGCAGTCAGCCTCATCGACTTCGAATCGGGCGCAGTCCGTGTTCTGGAGAAGACCGCGGACGAAATGCTCGCAGTGGCTTTTAGCCGGGATGGCACTCTGCTGGCGGCGGGCGGATCGGGCGGCACTGTCGAAGTCTGGACGCTTCCCGGCAACGAGCTCGCAGCCACGTTGAAGGGGCACAGCGGATGGGTCACGGGTCTGGCCTTCAGTCCCGATGGCAAATTCCTGGCCAGTTCCAGCCTCGACCGCTCCGTGCGCATCTGGGACCCGGTGAAATGGACCGAGCGCATGCAACTGCCGCAAGCTCTGGTCGACCCTATCAATGCTGTCGCGATCGCTCCGGAAGGCGATGTCCTGATTTTTGCCGAAGGCGGCGATACCGAGCACGCTCTCCGCTTGTGGCGGACGCAGAATGCCGCCGGGCAGACGCGGCCGTTCGATACCGGCGCATGCGTCCCTCTGGCGACAGCGTTTCAGACGGCGCCGCAGCATTCCCGCATGATCGCCGCCTGCAGTGACAACACACTCCGTGTGATGGCGATCGGCGGAAATACTGTACTCACTCTCTCCGGCCATACCGATTGGGTGTACGCCGCCGCGGTCAGTGCCGACGGACAGAAGGTCGCCTCCGGAAGCGGCGATGGCACAGTCAAAATCTGGAACTTCGCGGGCAAATTGGTCGCCACGCTGACTGAGGATGCCAAATGAGTTTCCTCCGGGCAGCGGTTTTCCTAATTCCCTTCACCCTCTTCCCGCAGGCCAAGAAGCCAGTCCCACCGCCTCCCTTGGAACCGCCGCAGCCGGTGCTTACCTGGATCTATCCATCCGGCGGCCAGCGCGGAAAAACCGTGGAGATCAGACTTTCCGGAACCGGCATCGCTCCGGACAAAGTCCTGATCACGGGTGGAGGCGTCACCGCTAAGCCGATCGACTCGAAAGACGCCAACAACGCGCGTATCGCCGTAACCATCGAGCCAGACGCCGCGTTGGGCGAGCGCGAACTCCGTGTCATGAACGCCGGCGGCGTCTCCAACCGCTATCGTTTCCAGGTCGGCGACCTGCCGGAGATCAATGAGAAGGAGCCCAATTCGGAAAAGAGCGCGCCGCAGCAGATTGACGCCCTGCCTGTGGTGATCAACGGCCAGATCACCGAAGGCGACCGCGACTATTTCCGTTTCCATGCCAAGGCAGGCGACTCCCTGGTCTGCGCCGTGCAGGCGCGCGCCCTGCTGCCGTTCATTGCCGATGCCGTGCCCGGCTGGTTCGACCCCGTCCTGGTCATCTACGATTCCACCGGCAAACAGATTCAGTACGCCGATGATTTCCGCTTCAAGCCCGATCCCGTCCTCTTCTTCCGGCCACCCGCGGATGGCGACTACACTATCGAATTGCGCGATGTGATTTATCGCGGCCGCAGCGATTTCGTGTACCGCCTGACGATCGGCGCAGTGCCCTTCGTGACTGACATTTTCCCGCTGGGCGGCCGGCGCGATTCCGATGTCGCCTTGGAACTGCGCGGCGTCAACCTGCCTTCTCAGAAGCTCGACCTGCACCTTGCGGCCGACGCCCCGCGGGTGATGCGGCTCACCGCGAATTCCCTGCCCTTCTGGCCCAGCGATCTTCCCAGCGTGCGCGCCACCGGTGCCATCCACACGCTAGCCCAGGCGCAACGCGTCGCCACGCCCGTGGCAATCGACGGGCGCATGGTCAAACCCGGTGACTCGGACTACTACGTCTTCGCCGCCAAACAAGGCGAAAAGCTGGTGCTGGAGGTGCAGGCCCGCCGCCTGGATTCGCCCCTCGATTCCATCCTTACGCTCTTCAATTCCAAGCAGGCCGTGCTCGCCGAGAACGACGATTGGAACGACACCCTGGAATCCATGACCACCCAGCAGGTGGATTCGCACATCGTCTACACCTTCCCCGCCGCCGGCGATTATTTCCTGCGCCTGCGGGACGTGCAGGGCAAAGGCGGCCCGGAGTTCGCTTATCGCCTCACCATCGCGCCCTCCAAACCGGACTTCACCCTGCGCATCACGCCCGATAATCCGCGCATGGGACAGGGCGACACCGCTGCCATCACGGTCAGCGCCGTGCGGCGTGACGAATTCAACGGCGATATCGAACTTTCCGTTGAAGATCTGCCTCCCGGATACATCGCCAGCAAAGGACTCATCGCAGCCGGCCAGAACGAAGGCCGCCTCACCATCACAGCGCCGGCCGATGCCCCGATCGGGGTACTTTCTCCGCGCGTGGTGGGCGCCGCCACCATCGGCAAAGATCGCGTGCAGCATCGCGCCGAATCCGCGGAGAGCATGATGCAGGCCTTCGCCTCCATCCACATCCTACCCACCAGGCAACTCTTTCTCGCGGTGACGCCGCCGGCGGGATTCACTCTTTCCGCCGGCGTTCCACCGGACAAGGTACTGGATCTCAGACCGGAGAGCGACACCGAAGTCATTATCAAGGTGCTCCGCAAGAACGGCGTGAAAGGCGCGGTCACCCTCATGCCGCTGCGTTTGGCCAACGGAGTGGTCACCACCAAAACGGTGCAGGTGCCGGCCGATAAAGACGAAGCCACCGTCACCATCACGGTCACTAAAGACGCCAAGCCCGGCCTCCGTCAGGACCTCATCATCAGCGCGGTGATGCGCTCCGGCAACAGCAGCGTCACCCGCTTCGCCCAGGCCATCCCCATACGGGTCAGCGAGCAGACCACCAGTACGATCAAGTAATTACCAATGCCGAGCCCAGTCGGGCGCCACGACGGGTGCGGGCTGCTCGTCCTGCATCGCGGCGCGTTGCCGCCGCACCAGCGTGCGATCCTTGTCGAGCCTGCCCTCAAAATCGCGGCCACCCACCGTAGCGGCCAGTCGACCCCGCTGGTCCCAGTCAGCCCAATGCGCCTCGCACGTCGAGACCGGTTCTCCGCTGGTACGATACAAGGTGAAAAGAGAGCGGCTCCGTGAGGGATTGGGATCCGCCATATAGCGTTCGAGCGTGAATTCTCCGGATGCGTGCCTCCACCCGGTGTGCTCCGGCAATTTCAGCCAGCCATTTTGAAAGCAAGGAGCCGCATTACGCCGTGGATCGTCCTTCTTCAGACAACAGTACTCCAGCACGCGCAACGGGGTGGCGATGAGTAATTTGCGGTTGTCGATGAGAACGCCGTGCCCGCCCCAGGTATCGCCAATCGGCCACTATGTCAAGGCAGTCAGGAAAGGAGGACGGCTGACTTGCAGTCCATGTGCGGTCAATATCGCGCGAACGGAATTTGCCCGCGAAGTAAACCAACAGCTTCCCGTCCGGGGAAACGTCGCACTTGTCCGGGTAGATGTGTCCATGTCCATGACTACTACAATAAAATAGTGATCCTGACGGTGCTCCTGGCGGCGGCCACGTTCTCGCACGATGTGGCGCCCATCCTTTACCGCCAATGCGCGGCATGCCATCGTACCGGGGGCGTGGCGCCGTTCCCGCTCGTGACCTACCAGGATGCCGGGAGGCGCGCCAACCTGATTGCTACAGTCACGAAGAAGCGCTTCATGCCACCCTGGCTGCCCGCCGCGCCCCACTTTCAGGGCGAGCGCAAGCTCAGCGATGCCGAGATCGCGACGCTAGCCGCATGGGCTGCTGCCGGCGCTCCCGAAGGCAACGCTGCCGAGACGCCCAGGCCGCCGCATTTCGCCGATGGATGGCAGCTCGGCAAGCCCGATGCGGAAGCGGAGATGCGCGCGCCGTTCGACGTCCCGGCCGAGGGGCTCGACCTGTACCAATGTTTCGACATCCCGGACCCGAGCGCGCGTGCCCGCTATCTGCGCGCCGTCGATATCCAGCCGGGGAATCCCAAGGTGGTCCACCACGCGCTGTTGTTCCAGGACACCACCGGCACCGCCCGCAAGCGCGACACCGGCCAAGGCTATCCCTGCTTCGGCACTCCAGGCTTTCTGCCGGCGCACGGGATCAGCGGGTGGACGCCCGGAGGCGTGCCCTTCCAGACACCGCCGGGGATGCCCGGACTGCTCCACGGCAATGCTGACCTGGTGCTACAGGTGCACTACCACCCGACCGGCAAACCGGAACAGGACCGCACGCGCATCGCGCTTTACTTCACTGACGAAGTGCCCAAGCGTCACGCCCAGGACATTCCTCTGGGGTCCAATGCCATCGATATTCCGCCCGGCGAGCGTACCTACAAAGTGACCGACCACTTCACCATTCCAGTCGACGTGGACGTGATCGGCATCAATCCGCATGCCCACTACATCTGCTCGGAGATGCTCGGCTACGCCGTGCTGCCGGACGGCAAGCGCGTCACCCTGATCCACATTCCGCATTGGGACTTCAACTGGCAGCAACTGTACTTCTACGCTACGCCGGTGCGTCTGCCCGCCGATACGCGCGTGGAGCTGGAGTTCACCTACGACAATTCCGCCGGCAATCCGCGCAATCCTCACCAGCCGCCCCAGCGCGTCCGCTATGGCCCCGGCACCACCGACGAGATGGCGGGCCTGCACATCACCGTGGTGCCGGTCCACGAGAGCGACGCCGAAGAATTGAGCCAGACCCTCTGGGGCAAGATGATGCGGGCGATTGGGCCGAGGCGGTGAGCATGTGGATAGAAGTGAGTGGCGAGCCGGAACCTCTCTGGGTGCCAGTCGAAGAGTGCCGCCTGGATCACGGGGGAACTGGTATTCGTGTATTTTGCGCGGAGGACGCGCACCATCGCTTCAGCTTCGACGTCTACGAGCATCGGGACCTGGTCTTTTGGACCATCCAACCGGGGAGCAAGATCGCGCCCCGGCAGACGGTGATCCGGGGCCCGTTGCTGCTGGGAGACCGGAACGAGGAACGGGTCATTTTGCGGCAATCTGACTGCGACAAGGAGTATTGGGCACCGGTGAACGCGGTGCGCCACCCAGCGCCACCGGATGCGCAGTGGGAATCGGCTCGCATGGATCCGATCCTGCGGTCATCTCTGCCCGAGTGGGTTCAGTTCGGTGTCGTCCCCGGAAGCGAGGGAGAGGGTTACTTTGCTTCCGCCCTGCAATGGGGACACTCGCGGAACGCTCGCGTGCGGCGCGGGGAAGAAGAGGCCAGCGTCACGGTGGTCAATACTCTGGGCTACGTTACTCGGTTCATCCACTATCACGGACCACAAGGAACGCCATGAGTCTCTCCGTTGCCGAGTACCGCGCGGAGCACCGGGAATTGGAGCGGGCGCTCGACAACCTACTCCACGAAGTGTCCGGCGCCGCGCCTCCCTTCGCAACCTTCTGTGAGGCGCGGGCGCTAGCCGGCGCGCACTATGCGCGCGAAGCTCCTCTGCTGGAAACCTGCGGTATCCACCTGGCTGTAAAAATTGCCGCACAACACGAAGAAGCGCTGGAACTGGCGCAACGCGCCGCCGAGTGCTGGTCGGAAGGGCACACCAGAGACGCAGTGAACCTGATGCGCCGCTTCCAGGCGCTGGCTCAACACAACATCATCGAAGAGGAGCGCGACCTGTTTCCTCTGGTCGAGTTACTTTGAATCTGAGTTTCGCAGACGAAACCGCCTGCGCCACCAACGCTTACTTGTCTTTCGGTATGACCTTCTTACCCTGGGTGGTGTCGTCCTTGTCGGAGGTACGGTCGGCGTTGTTGTAGAAGACGGTCGGGTGCCTGGCTTCTAGCCGGGCCTGCCGCGCGGCAGCCAGATCCTTGTATCTTTCAAACGCAATGGCCAGCTGCATGTCGCTGTCCTGCGTGGACCTGGCGGCCTTTGGTTTGGCGGTGTTCTGCTTGGCCTTGGCGTCATCGGCGGCGCTCAACGGTGCCAGCAGCAGGCAGGCACCCAATACTCCGGCGAACAGTCTCGTTTTCATGAGAAGTCCTCCCGGCATGCGTGGTGCATGGTGAGCGCCAATGTGAGAAGAGTCACCGTGGCGTTAAATAATGAAGGACTTAGGCGGCACGCCACTGGGTAGAAGTTTCCCTGGCCGCCCGTCAATTCTCCGTAGGGACCTTCTCCACACGATCGATGGTCAGCATCTCCACAGGTCCTCTCCTCTGCTCGAGCCTCAGACCGAGCTGCTCCTGAACAGCGGCGAAGATGGTGGGGCCGGGATCGGCGGCGGGGTGCGGAGCCCCGTCGGGCGAAGCTCCGGCCTGCCGCGCGTCGACACGCGGCCTGCCGCGCGTCGACACGCGGCTCGGACTCGAAGGCGAGGGTGAAATCGTAGCGCCCCGCCAGTTCCGTCAGGTTCTGAACAGGACGGTTTACGTGCCCGCCGATCATGTCCGCCAGTTCGTCCATGGTCTGGTGACTGGCGAACAACTTGGTTCTGGTGAATTCCCCACCAGACAATGACAGCACGAACGAGCCGGGTAGCTTGGCGTCGGCTGGAATTTGGGGGAAGCCGTCCGCGCCCATGGTCACTCTGGGTCGGGCCGAGACGCCTTCTGCCGCGGCCTTCTCATCTTCAGCCGCGGCCGCCGGATCCGACTCCTTGAGCTTCGGCCCGTTCTTTCCCACGGACAGCACATATGTCGGCAGTTCTTTGGTCTCGCGATGAACGGCCAGATGGAATCGCTCCACCAGCAGATTTTGCAGCATTAACGCCACCTGTTCCTTGGTCGCATCGGGAAGAACCTTGGCGTCAATCTCGTACAACTCCGTTTCTATCCAGGCCGGACCGCTGATTTGATAGCCCCTCACCCCATATGCCCGGATTAGCAGGGCCTTCATGGACGCCATGCCCGCAAGCCGGGTTGGCGATTTCGTGCCGGGACCACCGCCCAGCGGGGTGAAACGGCGGCCCGCCGACGGCGGTTGCGCCGGTTTCACGGATGCCACCTCGAAGGTCGCCGGGCCAGGTACGCTTTGCGCAAATGCGGTGCCGGACGCTAGAAGAAGAAAAGGTAGGAACGCGCCGCGCAATGTCATCGCTGCCTCCTGCCGTCAGTTTAGCAGGTCTTTTTATCTGAATAGGCAAGGAGACTGGGTCGAAAAACAGGGGTCGGGGCCGGGGTTGTGTGCGGCTCGCTGCGCTCGCCGTACCGGCGACAAGATCGCCGGCGTTACCGGCTTTTCATCCCGTTTTGCGGGGCGGTCCGCCCCTTAATTGACAGACGACAAAAAGCGATCGTCTGTCCTACTTCGAACCGGATCTCTTTCGCATAGATGTCCGGACGGCCGCTCCGGCCATGCGTACACCTTTACTGCGCAAAACATATCGATGGAGCGCCTCGCCGAGACTGTGTCCGATGTGCTTCGCACTTCGGTAACCGACGCCACTGGCGCGAACGGCAAATTTGACATCACGGTGCAAGTGGGCCCGCTGAAAACTGATGCCTATTTCATCTTCTTAACCAGGGTGTTGTAGCGCTTGGCCGCGGCCTGCGTCTGCGGATCGGACGGGCCGTACGCGGCCTGCTGGATCGCCAGGCCGCGGCCGTAAGTCTGTCCAGCCTCCTGATAGGCATGCTCACTGTACAGGATTTCGCCCAGCGTCTCCAGCGTTTGAGCCACGCGAACGTCGCCCGGTGGGAACAACCTCTCCTCAATCGCGAGTTTGTGCCGGTAGACCTCTTCCGCCTTGGCGTAAAGCGGTGCGCTGTTCCTGGCTTGGGCAAGGAGCAAACCACCCAGATTTCCCAACACAGTCGCCAGGCGCTGCTGCTCCTTTTCGCCGAATTGTTCCAGGATCCGCGCTGACCTTTCCAGCAGTGGCCGCCCCTCGGAGAAACGTTGCTCACGGGCCAGAATTACGCCGAGATTGTTCAGAGACGAGGCGACAGCGGGTGAATCGGGTTCCAGAGACTTCTCGCGGAGGGCGAGGGCTTCCCGCTCCGTCGCCTCGGCCTGATTGAAAAAGCCAAGATCGATCAGGCAGGCGACGATGCCCTCCTGGATCAGCGACACCGGCGCGAAGTTCGGCTCGACAGACTGCCGCCAGATCGCCAGCGCCTCCCGCAGATCGCGCAGCGCCTCAGTACTCCGGCCGAGCCTTCGCAAGGCGACTCCGTGAGCATAAAGCGCGAGCGTGAATTCAGGATTCGTTCGATCCACTCCAGCCAGAATGGTCATGGATTCGGTGGCCAGGGCCAGCGCCCGGCCGCCATCGCCGCAATCGGCGTACGAGCTAGCGAGGTTCGCAAGCAGCGCACCTATCGTTACCGGTTTGGCTTCCGGCCGGGCGCGGACAATCGCCAATGCACGCTCGTAAAAAGGAATCGCTTCTTGCGGCCGGCCCTCGTCATCGCGCAACAACCCTTGCTCCCGGAGCGCTACAAGCAACCGGAGGCCCGGTGCCTCGGTCCGTTCGATTTCCGCCTGCAAGCCGGCCAGCATCGATTCTGCCGCCGCCAGATGGCCGTGGGAGCGCTCAACCTCGGCAAGACCAAGGCGGCGGTCCAGGTCGCCAGTATCCTGCGCCGCCTGCGCGGCACACAACAAACACACTAAGAAAGGTACAGCCGTAACATGGCGTATCATCCCGGCTCCCTCGCTCTAAGTTAATACTTCGGTTCTTGAGAATAGTTACAAGCGGCGCGCGAGTAATGCTTCAGTCAATGAGACGTTCGTCTTCGCAGTCGGTTAGTTATGCGAAGAGACGTTACCCTTTTGAACAAACGTTTGGGATCGCCCCGCCACTCTTCCAGAAAACGTGTGCCGCCTGAAAGCAAATCTCTCGCCTGCCGCGCGTCCATACCGGAGAGGAACTTGCCGTTGATGAGGCGTCGACACTGTCGTCAGTCGGCTCATGGGCGATGCCTCACCCGGTGGGATGAAAATGGTGGGGAAACGCGAGGGGGCAAACTCGAGCCAGGCACGAAGATTCGCCAAAAGGCGGCGAATTTCGAGCCTGGCACGGTTTGCGGC
>OKRF01000060.1 GCA_900290315.1 Candidatus Sulfopaludibacter sp. SbA3
TAGCGGCTACGGGCTCCGGCGCGGGTTCGGGGGCCGAAAAACCGGGGTTGGGGGTTGGGGGTTGGGGGTTGGGGGTTGGCTCCGGGTCGGGGGCCGGGGTTTCGGCTACGGGTTCCGGTGTTGGGGGTTCCGGTTCAACTATTGCCGCTTCCGGCTCAACCGCGGGCGGTTCCAGTTCAAGAACGGGCGCCTCGGGTTCCGTTGGTGCCGCTTCCGGTTGAACATCGGCGGCTTCCGGTTCAACAACTGGTGTTGCCGCTTCCACTGCGAGCATTTCAGGCTCAATCGCGAGCGCTTCCGGCTCGATCGCGGGCGCTTCCGGCTCCGCCGGTTTCGGCGATTCCAGAGCGGCCAATTCGGGTGGCGCGGTTTCTTCCGCTGTAAGCGGCTCAGGCTCGAGGACCATCAATTCGGCAGGTGGCTTTTCCCCCGCTGCTTCCACCACCGGCGCTGGCGGCGGCAAAATCATTTCCGGCAGCGTGCCCTCGATGAATTCGGGCTCTTCGGCGCGACCCCAGCCCCGCGAGCGTTCGCCTCCGAAGCCGGTATCGGCCAGCAGCCGGAAGGCCGCCTTCACGCGGCCGCTCCACTGCTCCTGCACCGCTTCGTCCTGGAACGAAACGACGGTCCACAGGCCCGACCCGGGGCGGAATTCGATGCACGCCGTGGAGTGTGCCGCTCCGTTGCTCCGGTCAGCCGATCTACCGCCGCGCTCCAGCGTACGCCGGTACGGAACGGACCGAGCCTTCCGGCGGGCACCAGGCACTCACTGGCGCCATCCACGGACCAGTGACTCTCATCCAGTTGCTGCCCCGCCAGAATCGCCTGCACGATTCCCAGAGGCACGAAGCGCGCACTCTTCCAGCGCACTCGCGCCGACATCGACGCCGGCGACGTGGGCGGCCAGATCGTCCGCGGCGGCACCACAAACCCGATCTCATCCAGGAACGGAAAGCAGGAGCTGAAACACACCGCCGCCGGGCCTTTGCGCGCAGTCGCGTCCAGCCATTCCTCCAGCGAGCCCAGCCGCGCCATCGCGCTGGTGATCGCCGAGTACAGCGAGTCGCTGTGATAGATGAAGTCCACGCGGTTGCGGGCGCCCGAATCGGGTCCGATGCGCCAGGGGCCGGCGGGACGCAGTTTTACGACCAGTCCCGGATTCATTACTCCTCGCGCAGAAAGGCGAAAGCGTTCTGGTTCACAGCCGCCTGAATGGCGGCGAGTGTGGCGCCCGAGCCAATCTCCTTTTCGGCGGCGCCGGAGGCGTAGTAGTTCTTGCCGCGCCAAACCAGGCGCAGTTTGGAGAAACTGACCCGGCCGCTGCCGCGGGAACCGCCGCCGCCCAACGCGTCGTCTTCCAACAGGCGCAGGCCTTCCAGCACGCGCAAGAGCAGCGGAGCATCCTCTTCACACAGGACGTCCATCACCAGGCGCGTCTTGAAGCGCGCGCCGGCGGGCACCCGTTCCAGCGTGCGTGGATTGGCCTGCCCGGTAATGCGGTCGATGGCGTTCTCGCTCTTCACTTCAGTCAGCTCATCGTCCAGGTTTTCGCGCATCGCCGCCGTGATGCTGTCGGGATCCAGCGGCGCGTCGAATACCGAGAGGCGCGCCGGCGTAGCCTGTGTGGTCTCCAGCGTCTCGCCCTGCACACGCTCCATGCGTCCGGGGTTGCGGCCGAACAGCACGCAGATATCGTCATCCGGGCGGTCGCTCTGGTGGATCCGCACTTCCTGTCCCTTGCGGCGCGAAAGGTAGACCAGCTCGGAAGGCACCGCCAAGCCGCTGGATTGCTCCAGCAGCGAGCGGATCTTGCCGCGCAGCGAACTGCCCGGCACGTAGGGGCGCCCGAAAGCGTCCTTCACCACCGGGTTATCCGAACCGCCGATTTCCAGCGACCCTTTACCGGCGCCGACATGGAGCCCGGTTTCACACGCCATTTCACCTTCAAGAATCAACTTGCCGATGAGTTTCAACTCGGTTTGGGGGGTATGAGCGCTCATGCTTTACTCGTTGTAGGCCACAATGGCCTCGAAAAGATCCTTGAACNNAGCTTTTCCAATTGGTCCAGACTGCGCAAGCCGTGCCGCGCGATGGTATACGCCAAGCGCGCGCGCAGCATGACGAATTCGTGCTGGCGTTCGGTCTCCGGCGCGCGGATGGCGCGGCGTACGGCGCCATACAGACGGCGCAACTGGCTCTTGGTACCGGAATCCATGTCGCGCATGCGGCTGACTACGGCGTGCGCCTGGTTGTCCAGGTAGAGGCTGTCGGAGATCAGCTTTTCCAGTTCGATCTCCGGCGGACCCTCGGGCCGGCCGCGATCGAAACCCCGCCGATCGCCCCTGTCTCCACGGTCGCCCCGGTCTCCGCCCGGACGGCTTCCCCGATCTCCACCGGGGCCTCCCCGCTCTCCACCAGGGCCCCCGCGCTCTCCACCCGGGCCGCGCCCGCCTTCGCGAGGCGGCCGGTTTTCCTTCCGTTGCTCCTGCTCTTGTGGCATTGTTCCTAAACCTCAGTCACCAATCTGGCCCATTCCAGGGCCACCAGACCGGCGGGCCGCAGCTTCACTTCCGCCGTTTTCCGCCCCACCAGTTCGATGATCAGGTGGGTGCGCAGTTTTTGAAATTCGCGGTCGCGTGTGCCGCTCAGAACCCGGTTGAACCGCCTCTGGAAGCGCCACGTGCGCTGCGTTTCGCCGCCGCTGTCGCCGTACGCTTCGCGGCGGTAGAAGCTTCGCAACTGATACAGAAACTGCTTGGACATCCGGAAATCGTGCACCAGGCGGGTCACCGTGTCCTTCAATTCCGACGCGTCTGCCAAGTGCCGCCATTCCAGAATGCGCCCCAGCAGGTAGATACAATCCCGATCGTTCGATTTGGCGAAATCCAGATTGCGCCCTGCTTCTTCGAAAACCGAAGCCAGCGGATAGCACGTCTCCGGCGCCAGCGCGATCGCCATGGAAATGGTTTTGCCCTCGGCGCCGGGATAGTCTTTCAGATTCTCTTCCGTGAAGCGGTGGAACAGGCGCTGCACTTCGCGCGCCAGCGCGATGAGCGCGTCCCACGACCCGTACACCGCGAAATCGTCGCCGCCGGAATAGATGATGCTCACCTTTTTCCAGAACTCAGGCAGCGAGCAGATCACTTCCAGTTCGCCCGCGAAGAACTGTTTGTAGAGCACCGAGAGCGGCACGTGCTCTTCGATCGAGTGGACGCGGCGCAGCCGCAGCCCGAAGTTGTCCACATCGCCCCGCAGCACGCCCCAGATGGAGCGGCCCTGCGCGCGGCGGGCCAGCGTTTGCACCGGAGCGGTGTTCTTGCCATCGTCCGAGGGCGCGGCGTGGCGTGCCACCATGACACCATCGGGTGAAAGATTGCCAGTGAGGCTCCAGGTATGTTTCCCTTCGCCCGCGAATACCTTGCCCGGCGTCTCCGGCGACCAGCCCACTTTGGACGCCTCCCGCACCTTGGCGCCCAGTTCCTTCGCGAAATACGGATCGGCGTCCACGCTGGCCGCGTGCTGGAATGGCTGGAATGCCGACCCATCCGCGCCCGCAAGCGGCGCACAGCGCTTGCTGTCGAGTTCGTGATTCAAACGTCTGCGGATCACTGCCCAATCGCCCAGATTATCGGTGACGCCCCAGATGAGCCGCACCACGCCGCCGCTCAGTTCGGACACCTGTACGGCCGCGGCCGCGAGGAAATTCTCCGCCGCCAGGCGCGCTTCTCCGGGAAGCACCACCAGGAATTGGCCGCCTCCGCTGGAGCCCAGCAGGATGCGCGCAAGACCCAACTCCGCCAGCAAAGCCCGGGGCAGAACTTCACACAATAAAGTAATCCACTGAGACCGCCCGGCGAGCAGTTCCTCGCCGGCGGAACGCACAGAACGTCCTTCGGCGGGACCGGCCAACAGGAACTCTTCTGTGCCCAGGATTTTGCCTTGTAGCAGGATCTGTTCGGGCATGGGAAGACGACAAGCTTAAAGAAACCCTCACTTTAGCACAGAATTCTGAGAACTATAGCGGCATTGCGGGACTGATTAAGCTATGCGAAAGATTTACCTCGTAGCAGTCGTGTGCGCCACCGCGGGAGCGGCCCTGGCGGGCACTCCCCAGTCGCCGAAGACCGCTGCCCCGGTCCACCAGCGCGCCACCCCTCCGGCCCAGCCGGCGAAGCCGCGCCAAAGTGACGCGCAAATCGAAGCCAACATCAAAGCTCGCTTCGCCAAGAGCAAAATCGCCCCCGAGAAATTCACCGTGCACGTGCAGGGCGGCATCGCCACCATCGAAGGCAAAACCGACGTTGTCCAGCACAAAGGTGTGGCCACCAGGATGGCGAAAACAGGCGGCGCGCTCGCGGTGAACAACCACGTGCAGATCAGCGACGCGGCCAAGAAAAAGGCTGCCGATAATCTGGAGCAGGGCCGGCGGCGCGTCCAGGTGAAGCGCGGCGACAGCCGCAGCCAGACTGGCCGGTAACTCCGGCGATCCTGTCGCCCGCGCCGCGGGCGATGAAGAGCGCCTCGGCCCTTGCCGCGTGATAAAATGGCCACAAACGCAATCACATGAAATTCCTTAGCATTCTTGTCTTCTTCTCAGTGGCAGTGGTGTGGGGACAGGCGGTGTCCGGCACAGTCCCGGAAATCCTCCCGAAAATCCCGGACGATGCGCAAGTCGCCGTGTTTGACGATGGGGCTGCACTGACCGCGGGACAACTCCGCGGCTATCTGACCATGCTCGACCCGGGAAAGCAGGCCATGGCGGCCCAATCGCCCGAAACCCTGATTCAGGAAATCGCCTTCATGCGCAAACTCGCTGCCATGGCGGAGGAGGAGAAGCTGGATCAGAAGAGTCCTGCCCGCGAGCAACTGGCCTTCAATCGTTTGCTGATGCTCACCCAGATTAAGGTGGGCGCGGGCATGAACGAGACCCAGGTGGATCCCAAAGAAATCCTGAATTATTACAACCTCACCAAGAACAAATATAAGCAGGTCAAGGTCAATGCCATCTACATCGCATTCGGCGAAGCGTCCAAGACCAGCGGCGAAAAGAAAATCCTGAGTGAAGACGAAGCCAAGGCGAAGGCCGCCAGCCTGCTGGCGCAATTGCATGCGGGTGCCGATTTCGCCAAGCTCGCGAAAGAGAATTCCGATGACGAAACCTCCAAGGATAAGGACGGCTACTTCGCCACGCTCAACCCCAGCGACAACATCCCCGATGCCTTTCGCGTGGTCTTCCAACTGAACGCCGGCCAAATCACTGAACCGGTCCGCCAGGAGAATGGCTACTACCTGCTCAAGGCGGAGGTGGTGACTGTCCGTCCCCTTTCCCAGGTGAGCGACCAGATCTACGGCGAACTGAAACAGCAGCACTTCAAGGAGTGGATGGACAAGCTCCATTCCCAGACCAAAGTGCGATACACTAACCCGGACTTCCAACCCAAAGCCCCGACCGGAGCGAAGTAGGACAGACGATCGTTTTCTGTCGTCTGTCGGAATTGGGTGTTCCGCCGCGAAACTTCATGAAAAACGGGAGGTAACGCCGGCGGTCTTGCCGCCGGTTGCACTGGCCGGCCGGCGACAAGATCGCCGGCGTTACCCCGCTCAACCGGTTTTTCGACCCCGTTGCCACGCGAAAGCGCCTGCCCCATCAAAAACCCGGTTGAGGATTCCCTACCTCGCGCCCAGGGTCTTTTCCACAAACGCGGTTTCGATGGGCCAGTAGCCGAACACCCGGCGCCCGTTCGCCTGAAATGAGCCAGCGGTTAGCACGCCCGTCACGTCCGCCGGATCCGGTTTGGCATGGGCGTGCGCAATCATGCTGCGCAGAATCCCGGTCTTCTTGGTGAGGTCGTCGACTACCTTGCCGGCATCCTCCGCACTCCGGCACAGCACGCTCAATTTCGCCGCCAACCGTTTCCCTTCGGGTACAAACATCAAGGTGACGCGGTCCGAATCGGCAACGCTACGCGCAAAGGAAACGGTGCCTTCGGGCAACGTATTCGATTTGAGAATGGACGCCGGAATGGATAGCCAGATGGGCGCATCGGGCACCTCCGGATCGGGTCCGCCGATGGTCTCAGTCAACCGCGTAGCTGCCGAACCGTCATCGCTTACTGCCATCGCCATGACGTCGCTCTGCAGCGGAAGGAACGAGATACGGCGCTCCTGCGAGCTGCCCTGGATCTTGCACAAAGTGTTGTAGCACTCTCCGCCTGCGTCATCCACAAAGCTGCGCAAGCTTTTCCAATCGAAGCGGCCCCGCGCCACGATGTATTTCCCGCTCGGCGCCACGGCGAGTATGGCGCTGTCCAGATCCTGCGCCCAGTGAAAATCGGTCTTGGTCGCGAAGGCCTTGTATTCGGGGTCCTGGTCGGCTTGGGATCCGTACAGCAACTGCACCAGCCCGGCTTGGCGCAGTTTTTCGAAGTCGATGTAGACCACCAGAGAATCGACACTGGGCATCCGCTTGAGCAGCCCCGCCGTGGTCAAGCGGCGCGAGCGGTACCACACCATCGCGCCCGTCATTGCGGCGCAGACCGACGCGATGATCAGAATCAACATCCACGCGCGGACTTTGGGATTCACGATTGCAGTATCACACAGGGAGGGGCGCAGCGGGTATTGTGTGGCCCGCCGCACTTGTTTTTGCCGCATGGAACATGACAGAATTGATACCCACAGCTTATGGCGAGTCCTTTCCGCACGCCCGTTAACTGGCGCTCAGGACCACCAGTCGTTGGTGGACCGTCGAATGCGCCCGCACCGATCTATCGGGCGGGCCAAGCGCCAGCTGTTGTCCGGCAGTCCCCACCGAGAGGATTCCCTCAGCGCATACCGCTGCCGCCCTATCGGCCATCGGCGCCTGCCGTGATGCGGAAGGCGGCTCCACAGGTTGGCGCGCCTCCCGTATTCCGGCCAGTGTTGACAGGTGCAGCGCCGCCCGGAAAGACCAATTGGCCGCCGGTTTATACCCCCACGGCTTTAGTCCAGCGGGCCGCGGTTCCGGCAA
This sequence comes from Candidatus Sulfopaludibacter sp. SbA3, assembly GCA_900290315.1. Lineage (GTDB taxonomy): Bacteria > Acidobacteriota > Terriglobia > Bryobacterales > Bryobacteraceae > Sulfopaludibacter. The sequence continues at coordinate 7,010 of OKRF01000060.1, forward strand.
CGAAGGCAACGAAGGCAGGCCGCCCGCCCCGTCCCCATCCAGGCCCGGCGCTCCAGCGCAAGGGAAACCTGCTGACCCAAATGGCGATGACGAGGCTTACGACGCAGAATGCGAATACAGTCGCCGAATTTACGCTTGACGGCGTCAGCATCGCCAAAGTGCATAACACTAGCGTTGCCGACAATCCCACTTTTCACGCGTCCCTGGCAAGGAGGGCTGGGAGATTGGGCATACCCTATACACCCATCCCCAACACTTCCGATGCACCTCACGCGGAAGACAAGATACTGGATAGCCTATTCGAGATGGGCCAGGGCTTAGCAGCAAAGACGACCCTCTCTATCAGGATGAATAAAGCCCCTTGCCAGCGATGTGCCACAAATCTTCTGGCTGCAGCGGGAAAGTATGGCCTTAAACTGCGGTTCAAAGTCTCTTGGATTTCAGCGGACGGGTGGGACGGTGTCAAGCTCCTTGCCCAACACGGCATCGACTTCAGATACTGGACCGAAGAGGCTCGCGAGGCCAAGAATTGGACCGCGAACTCCTCATCAGCGAGTTTCAGGATCACGGACCGGGTTGAAGCGGTTAAAGGCATGGCGCGTGGCAAAACGGTGGCCAAGAATTGGAAAGCCAGACAGACTGAAGAAATCGCGCGGTTGCAAAGGGAGCATCCCACGTGGGCGAGAAACGTAACAGCGTCATGGAAAGATCGTGGTATCAGTTTCAGCAATTATCGCGACATTACCATGTCGTTAGCTGAAGCGATGCCGGCCGTATACGATGAGAACTATTCAGAAGGCATGGATCTCGGGGGTGAGATTTTTGGATAGGGGTGCGAAGTTCCCGCCGCGAGATCGGCCGCACGCCGTGCCGTCCCCTCCACTGCCGCCGCACACTGCATCCGCGCCTCTTTCCACAGGCGGATGTATGGCGCCAGGTCGCGCATCATCTGCTCGAACCCGGCCAGCGTGAGCGATTGTGCGCCATCGCTCACCGCCTTTTCGGGGCAGGGATGGACCTCCACAATCAGCCCGTCCGCTCCGATTGCTACACCCGCGCGCGCCAGGGCGGGCACCAGGCTGCGTTTGCCCGTGGCGTGGCTCGGGTCCAGAACCACCGGCAGGTGCGTCAGTTCGTTCAGCACCGGGACGGCGGCGATATCGCAGGTGTTGCGCGTGGCGGTCTCGAAGGTGCGTATGCCCCGCTCGCAAAGAATCACGTCGGGATTACCATGGGCTACCACATATTCCGCCGACATCAGCAGTTCCTTAATGGTGGAACTTAGCCCGCGCTTCAGCAACACCGGCCGCCCGCACCCGCCCAGCGATTTCAGCAGCGCGAAATTCTGCATGTTGCGCGCGCCCACCTCGCGCCCACCTGCATGCAATCGGTGTACTCGGCCACCATCTCCACGTCGCGGTCGCTCATGATCTCGGTAATGATTCCCAGGCCGGTGGCTTCCTTGGCCTTGCGCAGCAGCTTGAGGCCCTCTAGTTCCAGGCCTTGAAAATCGTACGGCGAGGTCCGCGGTTTGAACGCTCCGCCGCGCAGCATGCGCGCGCCCGCCGCCGCTACGCCCTCGGCGGTCTCCATGGTCTCCATGATCTGCTTTTCGCTCTCCACCGAGCAGGGCCCCGCCATGACGATGAACTCGTCGCCACCCACGTCCAGTCCGTTCACCCGGATGACGGAATGCTCCTTCTTGAACTCGCGGCTCACGAACTTGTAGGGCGCCGAAATGCGCATGGCGCTCTCCACCCCCGGCGTCGCCTCCAGCGATTCCAGGCACGCCGTGACGTCGCCCGTGCCCACCACCCCGATCACCACTCGCTCCTCGCCATCGATGGAGTGGACCTTGTAACCGAACTCGCGAATCCGATCGCAGACGTGGTCGATCTCTTCTCTGGTGGCGTGCTGGCGCATAGAAATAATCATTTCTGTGGTCTCCCCTCAAATAAAAAACCCACCCTT
>OKRF01000218.1:0-6063 GCA_900290315.1 Candidatus Sulfopaludibacter sp. SbA3
TCGATATCAACCCAACCCGCGAGAACCTCACCTGATTGTTGGTCAAAAACGAAAACATGGCGCCACGAGTTGAGCGACAATAATTCCATGAAGATTCGCCTGGGCGACATTGCGCATACCCGATCGGGAGACAAGGGCGATACCTGCAATATCGGCGTGATTGCCCTGGAGGAGCGCGACTATCCCGTGCTGGCGCGCGAGGTGACGGCGCAGCGGGTGAAGCAGCACTTCGGCAACCTGGTGAAGGGTGAAGTGGAGCGTTTCGAACTGCCGAATCTGGGCGCGCTGAATTTCCTGCTGCACCAGGCGTTGGGCGGAGGCGGCACAGTTTCCTTGCGGACCGACGCGCAGGGCAAGACTTTCGGAGCAGCCCTGCTCTCCCTGGAAATCGACAGCGACCCCGCCGGCGATCTTGTCGCCGGTACGGCACAACCCCGGCCCCATGAGTGACCTCCTCCAAATCGAATCCCGCGGGCGCGTCCTTCGCGTCGCCCTCAACCGCCCTGAAAAGCGCAACGCCCTGAATGCGGAAATGTGCCGCGAACTGGTGGACGTGATGAATCACGCCAATCACGACCCCCACGTCGGGGCCATCCTCCTGACCGGCAACGGGCCCGTCTTCTCGGCCGGAATGGACCTGCAGGAAGTGGCACACGTGGATTCGCATGCCCTTAGCAATGTCCACGAGCAACTCTTCACACTGGGTTCGCGCCTCGGCAAGCCCCTGGTGGGCGCGATCGACGGACCAGCCCTCGGCGGCGGCATGGGACTAGTGGCCAATTGCCACATCCTGATCGTCTCCGACGCCGCGCGCTTTGGTTTGACGGAGATCCGCCTGGGACTGTGGCCGTTTTTGGTTTTTCAGGCGGTCCTGACGGCACTGGGGGAAAGGCGCGCGGTGGAACTGGCCCTGACCGGCCGCGTCTTCGGCGCAGCGGAAGCGAAGGCCCTGAGCCTGGTCCAGGAGATCGTCCCGGACGCCGCCGCGCGCGCCATGGAAATCGCGCAGGGACTGGCGAATTCCAGCCCGGCGGCAATCCGAAGCGGGCTCGGCTTCGTCGAAGAAGCGAGGGGGAAGAATGCCGCCGTGGCCACCCAGATCGCCCGGCGGGTGCGCGAGGAATTGATGGCCAGTCCGGACTTCCAGGAAGGCATCAGGGCTTTCCTGGAGAAGAGGAAGCCAAACTGGCCGTCACTCGGCCTAATTAAGCACAACCCAGGAGACCCTACCCCATAGATTGTGGTAGAAGTCGCCTGGATACCAGAAGCTGTGGTGAGAGTGCTTTACTTTTGCGCTCCGCGCGTTTAGTATAGTTACAACTCCCCCGGTTACGAGCAGGCGAGGTTAATTGCTTTGCTGAAACTCAAACGCGTAGAACTGCAAGGATTTAAATCCTTCTGCGAGCGCACCGAACTGCGCTTCAACGGGGATGGCATCGCGGCCATTGTGGGTCCCAACGGCTGCGGCAAGAGCAACATCAGCGATGCTATCAGTTGGGTGCTCGGGGAACAGTCGGCCAAAAGTCTCCGCGGCGCCCGCATGGAAGACGTTATTTTCGCCGGAACGCGGGACCGCAAACCGCTGGGCATGGCCTACGTCACCATGACGCTGGTGGACCCGGAGCACTATCACGAACCGCACCTGGCGCACAAGCCGGTGCCGGTGCCGGAAGGGCAGGCCAGGAAGACTTCGGAAGTCACCATCACCCGCCGTCTCTACCGTTCGGGCGAAAGCGAATATCTGATCGACGGCCGTCCGGCGCGATTACGCGACATCCAGGACATTTTCATGGGGACGGGCCTGGGCCCGGAAAGCTACGCCATCATCGAGCAGGGGCGCATCGGCCAGATTCTCAGCAGCAAGCCGCAGGACCGCCGCAGCGTCATCGAAGAAGCCGCCGGCATCACCAAGTTCAAGACGCGCAAGCGCCTGGCGGAAGCCAAGCTGGAAGGCGCCAAGCAGAACCTGGCGCGCGTGTACGACATTCTGGAAGAGGTCAACCGGCAGGTGAATTCGCTGAAGCGCCAGGCATCCAAAGCCAAGCGTTATGCCGAGCTCAAGGTGGAACTGGAATCGCGCCTGCGCGTCGTGTTGAGCGGCAAATTCCGTCTGCTGGAGCGCGACGCCGCCAAGACGGCGTTGGACCTGAACGCGGCGGCGGCGGAGTTGAAGGCGCTCACAGAAGAGGTGGCCGAGAAGGAGCAGTCCCACGAGCGCGCACAGGCCGGCTGCTACGAAATCGAACAGCAGCTCACCGAGGCGCGGCAGCAACTGGCGGGCATGAACGTGGAAGCCGAACGCACTCGCGGCCGCCTCGAATCGCAGGTCAAAGAGAGCGGCGCCATCGAGCAGCGCATTGCGCAGGCGGAGAAGGAATCACAGGAATTGGGCCTGCGCCTGGATAAGTTGGACGAAGAGATTGCGGTCCACAAGAAGAACGTGGATGAACTGGAGGCGCAGATTTCGCGGGCGCGCGGGCGCATGCTGGAAATCAACCAGCAGCGCGAAGCCCTGCAGGCCAAGGTGCGCGAGCGGGAGAAGGCCATCGAGAGCGGCCGGCAGGTGATTCTGCGCCTGCTGGGCGAAGCCTCCACGCTGAAAAACCAACTGGCGCAGATTGACGAATACCTGGCCGGCATCGATCGCGAAACCGCCCGCTCCACCCGGGAAGAGCAGGTCTCCGCCGCCGAGATCGAGCGGCTGGAAGGCGCGCGGAAGCAGCTTTCCGACACGGTAGCGCAGCGGCAACTGGAACTGGAATCGGTCACCGGCGAACGGCGGCGCACCGAAACCGAGCTGGCCGAGCAGCGGCGGACGAGCGTCGAACTGCGCCGCGAAATCGACGGGCTGAAGAACGAGGTCTCGCAGATTCGCGCCCGCAAAGAATCGCTGGAGCAGGTGCTGGCGCATCGCACCTACACCACCGATTCCGTGAAGCGGTTGTTTGCCTCGCTGGAAAAAGGCAAAGCCACCGATCTGAAGCCCCTCGGAGTTCTTGCGGACTACGTGGAAGTGGACCCGCAGTTTGAAAAACCCACGGAAGAATTCCTCCACGAAGAGTTGGAATACGTGGTGGTGCCGACGTGGGAGCAGGCCGAGTGCGGGCTGGATTTCATTCGCGCCGAACTCGATGGACGCGCCACCTTCCTGGTGCATCCGGAGCCGAACGGCCACAATCACGGCCACCTGCCGGAGCCGGCTATCGGGCCCGAAACGGGACTGGTCGCGCGCCTCAGCGATTCCCTGCGGCTCACCAACGGATTCAAGGATCGCGCCACCGACCTGCTGCCGCGGCTGTCGTTGTGCTTCCTGGCGGAGGACCGGCAGGCAGCCCAGCGGCTATCAGTATCGTATCCGCACCTGTTTTTCCTGCTGCCGGATGGTGTGTGTTATCACGGCCACACGGTGACGGGCGGCAAGAAGACGGGCGCCGGTCCTTTGGCCATGAAGCGCGAAGCGCGCGAGCTGGCGGTGCTGCTGAAGGGGCAGGTTGCGAAGCTGGAAGAGCAACTCGCCCGGCAGGACGGTCTGCAGCAGGAGATCATCGGGCTGGAGGCGGAACTGGAGCGGCTGCGCGCCCTGCAGCAGGCGCGTGAGAAGGATCGCGTGGCGCTGGATCACGAAATGCGCAAGCTGGGCGAAGACCTTTCGCGCTGCAATTCGCGCCTGAGTGTCGCGCGCCTGGAACTGGAGCGGCTGCGGCGGGATGCCGAGAAATCGGCCGACCAGCGCGAGCGCAATCGCGCGGCGGTGGACGAAAAGGAGCGGCTGCGGGCGGAGCGCGAAGAGTCCCTGGAGGCGGAGCGGCAGGAACTGGAGAAGCTGGAAGGGCAGGCCGCGACGATCGGCGAAGAGCATGCTGCCACGCGCGCCGGCTTGGCCGGGTTGGAAGAGCGGCACCGCGGCGAGCGCAGCGCCATGGGGCGTCTGGAACAGCAATTCCGCGAGACCACCCATCGGCGCAACGCCATTGCGCCGGAGATTGAGCGCCTGGGCGAACAGCGTTCCCGCCTGCTGGCCAACAATATCGAGCTGGACCAGCGGGCCGCCCTGCTGGCCGAACAGATCACTACCCTGGAAGCGCGCGTCAACGAAATGGCCCAGCAGGATGAGGGCATGCGGGAAGCCCTTCGCGTGGGCGAAGAGAATCTCAAGGGCCTGCGCGCCGCGGTGCAGGAGAGCATGGAAAAACGCGCCCAGACCGAAGTCGATCTGGTGCGCAAGCAGGCGGAGTTGAAGTATCTGGATGAGACCAGCCGCAAGGAGCTGAATTGCCCCGTGGAGGAACTGGCGGCCGCGGACGACCCGGTGCCGGATGGCGACACCATCGCGGAGGCGGAACTGGCTTGCAACGAGGTCCGCAATCGCATTGAGGGGCTCGGGCCGGTGAATGCGGCGGCCATGGAGGAATTCCAGGAAGCCCAGCAGCGGCAGGAATTCCTCAGCGCGCAACGGCAGGACCTGATCGATTCCATCCGCGACACCGAGAAGGCGATTCAGGATATCGACCAGGTATCGCGGCAGAAGTTCGGCGAAGCATTCGAGGCCATCAACAATAATTTCCGGAGCATCTACCAAACGCTGTTCGGTGGCGGCACGGGAGAAATGCGGCTGACCGATCCGGAAAACCTGGCGGATTCCGGAATCGACATCGTCTGTTCGCCTCCCGGCAAGCGGCTGCAGAATGTGCTGCTGCTATCGGGCGGCGAGAAGGCCCTATCGGCGGTGGCGCTGCTGATGGCCATCTTTAAGTACACGCCGAGTCCCTTCTGCGTGATGGATGAAGTGGACGCACCGCTCGACGAAGCGAATATCGGCCGCCTGACCAAGCTGCTGCAAGAGATGTCCATGCAGACCCAGTTCGTGGTCATCACCCACTCCAAGCGGACCATGGAAGCGGCGCAGGCCCTGTATGGGGTCACCATGCAGGAGCCCGGCGTCAGCCGGATGGTGTCAGTGAAATTCCACGGCGAGGCGGCAGCTCCAGCAGCGTAGACGCGATTTGACTTCGCTGCTACGCTTGCAGTAGAACACTTTTATGCACTCCTCTGGGCCTGTCTGTGTTGCGTTTGTCACATTTGCTCTGGGGGCCGTGCCCGCTNNAAGCCACAGACGGTCGCCCTGACTCGCAAGCTGCCGCCAGTCATCGATTTGGCGGGTGCGCGGATCAAGATCGCGGTCACCAAGGCCGCCTCTGTTAAAGACGACCCGATCGACATCATGGCCACGAAGCTGCGCGCCGTGCTGCTGAAAGACCGCGGGCGCGGCATCTCTCTGGACGATCCCAATCCCGATACCGAGTTGCGCTGCAGGGTGACGGCCTTCGAACTGGCCGATGAGCGCCAGCAAAAGCAGATTGGCAGCGACTTGAACACCTACACCGTCGTGCTGGGTAATATGGAGGCGACTGTCGAGATCTTCGACCTGAAATCCGGCCGCGCCCTGGATTCGGAAAATCTCAAGAATCACTACGAAAAGTGGTTCCTGACCGGCGTCACGCAAACCGGGCGATTCGTCCTTCCGGGCAAGAAGCCCAAAGTCTCCGATGACGATCGTCTCCCCACGAACAGCGAACGCATGTCGGCGGTGGTGGAAGGCATGGCCACCAAGATCGCCCAGCGCCTGGTTCCCATCGACGATCGCTTCGATGTGGAAATGCCGCTGGGATACAAGGAAATGGAAAGCTATGCGAAGGCGGGAAACTGGGGCGCATTGAAAGAGAAGGCGGAATCCATGCCGCCGCTGCCAAAAGCCGAAGACGATTCCTGCCGGCTCTACCTGGTAGGCCTCAGCTCGGAGGCTATCGCCTACGGCCAGGCGGACCCGCAAAAGGCGCAGGATCTGCTGGTGAACGCTGCCAGCGCGTACCAGAAAGCCAAGGATGGAAACAAGAGCGAAGACCGCTTCAATGAGCCCATCAGCCGCGTCCAGCAGTCTCTGGAACGCTACATCAGCCTGGAGCGGATCGCCCGGCTGCACAAGACTTCGCAGTCGCGCGGCGTGAAGGTGTCGGCGGCAGATCCTCCGTCCGCACCATCGGCGGCGCCAGCGCCGGCGCCGGC
>OKRF01000218.1:6073-20644 GCA_900290315.1 Candidatus Sulfopaludibacter sp. SbA3
GGCGGCGCCAGCGCCGGCGCCGGCAGGGGCGATAGCGGAGCCGGTCGGCGCCTCGGCCAAGCTGGTGTACAACAACCAGTACCTCATCAAACTGAAATCTCAGGGCACCTCCGACAAGCTCATCCTTTCTGAGATTCAGGACGCCGACCCACCCCAGTTCGATATCAGTCCCAACGGTATGGCGCAGTTGACCGCCGCCAAGTTCACAGACGATGTGATCCTTGCGGTCAAAGCAAAGATGCGCGCGAAACCGGCGTCCACCACCCCGCCTGCGGCCACCAAGAAAAAGTAGCCATGCAACGCTTCGCAATCCTTGGCTGCGTGCTGGCTTCCGCCGTCTGGGCGCAGTGCGGCACCGAAGAAGAGCGCATCATCCACGTCCGCGAGAAACTGGTTCCCGCACTACCCGCCGCGCAACTGGAATCGCTGCGCCGCTACCTGGAACTGGGCACGCGAAGCTGCCCCACCAGCGGCGACCTTTGGTATTACCGCTCGCTGCTGGAGCAAAAGTCCGGCACCGCCAACATGGCGAAGTATGCGCTGACCCAGGCTCAGAACAACGGTTCCGAAGCCCTGAGGCGCGGCATCGATCCTTTCCAGATGAACGACCGCCTGCTGCACGTGGATCGCAGCGTGCCGCGCAGCCTGCACGACAAGTGGGCCCTGGTGGTGGGTGTGCAGCAGTTTCAGGACCCCTCGATACCTACTCTGCACTTCACCGCCAAGGATGCGCACGATTTCGCCGCGAGCCTCACCGATTCCCAGTCCGGCCGCTTTAAAAAGGAGAACGTCCGAGTGCTGGTGGACCGCCAAGCCACTGTGCGCGGCATCCGCGAGGGTATTGGCTGGCTGCGCGAGCGCGTCAAGCCCGAAGACCTGGTGGTGATCTATGTGAGCACACACGGTTCGCCCAAGAGCATGGACACGCTCGGGGTCAGCTACATCATCGCCAACGATACAGAGCTGTCGCCGCCCGAGAAGCTGTATTCCAGCTCTTACCAGATGGTGGATTTTGTGGAGGATCTCAATCGCGATATTCCGGCCAAGCGCCTGGCCGTGTTCATCGATACCTGCCACAGCGGCGCGGCCATCCGCCAGGCACAGACCGTGGACAACGAATCGCCAGACAGCGCGGCCGGCTTCAGCGGCGCCTTTCGCTCGTTTCAACTGGGAGTGGGCCGCGCGGTGTTGACTGCCAGCCGGGCGGAAGAGGAATCGTGGGAAAGCGCACGCATCGAGAACGGCTATTTCACGCATTTCCTGATGGAGGCCATGCGCTTGAAGGGCGGCATGTGCACGGTGAGGGAAATTGCCGAGTACGTGCGCGGACACGTGAAGACTGCGGTCGAAAACGATCTGCACCACACCCAGACGCCCGTGTTCGGCGCATCGGAACAGGGTGACGCCATCGTGCTGGGCGCGCCGATTTCCTGATTTTACGTGACACTTCGAGCTTCTACACGTAGTATATGTAGAAGAGTGAGGTGTTGGCAAAGATGCCAGAGAAATCCGATCTTCCGCAGGGCACGCTGGATCTGCTGATCTTGAAGGTAGTAGCGCTGGGCCCGGTGCATGGCTACGCCATCGCGCAGAGGCTGCAACAAGTATCACGCGACGTGGTGCAGGTTCCGCAAGGGTCGCTCTACCCGGCGCTGCACCGGTTGGAAAATCGCGGCCTGCTGGCGGCGGACTGGCAGGAGACCGAGACGGGGCGCGAGGCTAAGTTCTATCGCCTGACGCGCAAAGGCCGGGCGCAACTGGAGACGGAGACAGAGAGCTGGGCGCGGCTGACGGAGGCCGTGGGCCTGATTCTGCGGCTCACGGAGGGAGGCGCCGAATGACGTGGTGGCATCGCCTGTGGCGACGCGATCAGTTGGAAGAGCAACTGGACAAAGAACTGCGTTTCCACATCGATCAACACGTCGCCGACCTGATCGTGCGGGGCCATCATCCAACAGAAGCGCGGAGGCTGGCCCGGTTGGCGCTCGGCGGCCCAGAGCAGGTCAAGGAAGGCTGCCGCGACGCCCGCGGCACCCGATGGCTGGAGGATCTTTGGCACGACCTGCGCTTCGCCGCGCGCACCTTATGGCAACGGCCGGGCTTTGCTGCCGTCACCGTGCTGACCTTGGCGCTCGGCGTTGGCGCCTGTACGGCGATCTTCGGTGCGCTGAATCCAATTCTGTTCGAGTCGCTACCGTATCCGCACGCCGGCCGGGTGATGATGATTTGGGACACGTCGGCAGACGGCTCGCGCAGCAGTCCAACATTTGGCACCTATCACGAACTGGTGCAGCGCAGCGCTTCCTTCGAGGCGCTGGCAGTCATGAAGCCGTGGCAACCCTCCATGACGGGCGCGGCGCAGCCGGAGCGATTCGAGGCCCAGCAGGTGAGTGCCGGCTACTTTCGTGTATTGGGTGTGCAGCCCGTGCTTGGAAGAGCCTTTCAGGCGTCCGACGATCGGCTGAACGCTCCAGCCACGGTGATCCTCGGCCATGCGCTCTGGCAGCGGCTCTTCCACGGAGATCGCACCATCGTGGGGCGCCAGATCACGCTCGACGACAGCCTGTATACCGTCATCGGCGTGATGCCGGACGGCTTCGAGAATGTGCCGGCTGCCGAGGCGGAAGTGTGGTCGCCCTTGCAGTACGACATGTCCCAGGGCCGGGCATGGGGACATCATCTGCGCATGCTAGGCCGGCTGCGGCCCCAGTTCAATCGCGATCAAGCCAGGCGCGAATTGAACGAGATTGCACACGCCCCCGTGTCGCTGTTTCCGAGAGCGCCCTGGGCGTCCCTCAAGGATGGGTTCCGGGTGAATTCCCTGCATGACGACGTCACCGAAGGGGTGCGGCCGGCGCTGCTCGCGATTTTGGGAGCGGTCCTGCTGGTGCTCGCCATCGCCAGCGTGAACGTCACTAATCTACTGCTGGCCCGCGGCGCGCAACGGCGCAGCGAGTTCGCCATGCGCACGGCATTGGGTGCGGGCCGCATGCGCATAGTGCGCCAATTGCTCACGGAGAGCCTGGTGCTCGCTACGATCGGCGGCGTGGTGGGAATCGTGGTTGCGGAATTCGTCTTGCGCGGGTTGGTGGCGCTCAGTCCGCCCGGGTTGCCGCGGGTGGGCGCGATTCGGCTGGATGGCGCCGTCTACGCGTTCGGAATCGGCCTCACCACGGTGATCGGGCTGGTGGTCGGGCTCGTGCCGGCGCTGCATGGTTCGCGCGGCGACTTGCATGCGGGAATCCAGCAAGGCTCCCACCGTACGGCCGGAGATCGCCGGTCGACGTGTAGGATGCTGGTGGTCGCGGAGGTGGCGCTGGCGTTGATGCTGCTGGTGGCCGCGGGGTTGTTGTTACGCAGCGTGCATCGACTCTTTTCCATCGCCCCGGGGTTCAACCCTTCCAACCTGCTGACCATGCAAGTGCAGGCGTCCGGCCATCGATTCAACGAGGGCCAAGTCACACACCAGTTCTTCACGCAGGCCCTGGAGGCGGTGCGCCGCGTGCCGGGCGTTACGGCGGCAGCGCTCACCAGCCAATTGCCTTTGAGTGGCGATTTCGACGCGTATGGGGTGCAATTCGATGGCACGAACGGTGTCCCCGACTATGGCGATGCGTTTCGTTATGCCGTGACGCCAGGGTATTTCGAAACGATGGGCATACCGCTGCGCAGCGGCCGCCTGCTGGAAGCGCACGACGTGGCAGGCGCGCCGGCGACGGTTCTGATCAACGAGTCGCTGGCGAAGCGGAAATTCCCGGGAGCAGACCCGATGGGCCGGCGGATTCACTTCGGACCCTTATGGTGCACCGTTGCCGGCGTAGTCGGCGATGTCAAGCAGACGTCCCTTGCGGTGAGCCAGGCCGATGCGGTGTACATCACGCCCGAGCAGTGGCTTCTCTTCGAAGACCACGCCATGTCGCTGGCGGTCCGCGCGCGTGTGGACGCAGCGGCCCTGGCGCCGGCCATCCGAAAGGCCATCTGGTCGGTGGACAAGGATCGCCCGATCGTGCGAGTGGCCACGATGGACGCCCTGCTGGCGAAATCCGCGGCCGAGAGGCGCTTCGCCATGATCCTGTTCGAAGCGTTCGGTTTGGTGGCGCTGCTGCTGGCAGGAACGGGCATCTATGGCGTGCTATCGGGCAGTGTGACCGAGCGCATGCGCGAGATCGGGGTGCGGTCGGCCATGGGGGCGTCGCGTGGCGACATCCTGGCGCTGGTGATTGGCCAGGGGATGACGCTCACCGGCCTCGGCGCGGCACTCGGGCTGATTGGTGCGGTGATTGCCAGCCAGGCGCTGGTCACGCTGCTATTCGGCATCTCACCGCTGGACCCGGCCACGTACCTGGGCGTGACGGCGTTGCTGACGGGCGTGGGAGCGATCGCCTGCGGGATCCCCGCGTGGCGCGCGTCGCGCGTGGACCCCTGCATCGCGCTGAGGGCGGAGTAGAAAACATCATGAGCTGGTGGCATCGCCTGTGGCATCGCAATCAGATGGAAGAGCAATTGGAAAAGGAACTGCGCTTCCACCTGGAGAAGCACGCCGCGGATCTCATGCAGCGCGGGCATGATCCGGCAGAGGCGCACCGGCTGGCACTGGGCGGCCCGGAGCAGGTGAAGGAGGGCTGTCGCGATGCCCGCGGCACGCGCTGGCTGGAGGACCTTTGGCAGGATCTGCGCTACGCCCTGCGCACCCTGCGCCAGAAGCCGGGCTTTGCGGCCGGCGCCCTGCTGACCCTGGCGCTGGGAGGCGGCGCCACCACCGTGATGTTCACCGTGATCAACGGCGTGCTGCTCAAGCCATTTCCCTATCTGGACCCGGACAGGCTCCTGGGGCTGCAGGAGAAGACCAAACAGGCAACCCGGTTTGGCGATCTCTGGGCATTGGCCTACCCGAACTACCTGGACTGCAAGCGCGAAGCGCACAGCGTGACCATGGCCACGTGGCGCTTCAGCGTGGGTACGGCCAGCGCGCATGGGCAAGCCCAATACGTCTCCGGCCGCCAGGTGTCGTACGACCTGTTCCCGGTCTTAGGCATCAGCGTCGCGCGCGGGCGCGCCTTCCTTTCTGAGGATGACCGGCCCGGCGCGACGCCCGTGATCATCCTGGGCGATAGTTTGTGGCAGCGTCTCTTCGGGGGAAACCCAGAGGCGATCGGCATGCCGCTGGTTGTCGATGGCGACCCTTACACGATTGTGGGTATCGCTCCCGCGTCTGTCCGTTTGGATGGAGAAGAACCCGATGTTTATACTCCGATCAACCAGAACACCGCGGCCGATATGCAAAGACGCGACCGGCATCCCGGTCTGCGCGTGGTGGCGCGGCTGCATCCCGGCGTGACACCGGCGGCGGCGAGCGCCGAGTTGGACATGATTGGCCACCGTCTGGCCGGGCAATACCCCGCAACCAACACGGATCGCACCTTCGTCGCCTCTCCGCTGGTTCCGGATGTGGGCGATGTGGGGTCTACCTTATGGCTCTTGCTGGGCGCAGTCAGCCTGGTGCTGTTGATTGCCTGCGTCAACGTGGCTAGCCTGATGCTCGCTCGGGCAGTTTCGCGAGAGCGCGAGTTGGCCATGCGCGTGGCCCTGGGAGCGACGCGCGGCCGCCTGGTGCGCCAGTGCCTCACCGAGAGCGCGGTATTGGGGATCGCCGGCGGAGTGCTGGGAATCGTGCTGGCAGCGATCGGCATTCGCCCGTTCGTGGCGCTTTGGCCGGGCGGTTTGCCGCGCGCCGAGGAAGTCCACCTGGATTGGCGAGTGCTACTCTTCGCCGCCAGTCTTTCGCTGTTGAGCGGCCTTCTCTTCGGATTGGCACCCGCCTTGCGCGCTCCGGTCCGGCAAGTGGAACAGTCGCTGCGTGCGGGAGGGAGGAGCATCGCCGGTAGCTCGCGCCGCCTGCATAGCAGTTTCGTGATTTCCGAAATCGCCCTGGCCGTGGTGCTGCTCGTGGCGGCCGGCATGCTCGGGCAGACCATGCTGCGCCTTTCTACCCTGAACCCGGGGATGGATTTTCACAACGTGCTGACCGCCCGCATGGCCCTATCGCAGGGCGCGCTCGCCGGCCCGGCGCAGATTCATGCGGCATGGCGCGATGTGCTGGAGCGCGCGCGCCGCATACCGGGAGTGCAGGCCGCGGCAGGGGTCGATACCGTCCCTATGCGCGAAGGCAACAATCAGCTCACCTACTGGACCAGCCCGGATCTTCCACCGGTGAACCAGCAACCCACCGCGCTCGCCACCACAGTCACGCCGGATTTTCTCAAGGTGATGGGCATTCCGCTGCTCAAAGGGCGATTCATCGACGACCACGACCGCAAGGGCAATGAGAACGTCATCGTGATCGACGACGTGATGGCGAAACAGACGTTCGGCACACAGGATCCGGTGGGCAAGCGTCTCTGGATCGACGCCCATGCCAGCCCGTTCTCATCGGACACCGACGCTCCCGACTCCGTCCGCGTCGTAGGCGTGGTCGGCCACGTCCGCCATTGGGGCCTCGCTAGTGACGACCAGGCGCAGGTGCGCGCGCAGTCCTACTATGCGTTTGCGCAGGTGGCAGACCCCTTGCTGCGGCGTTGGTCGGAGCTGATGNNTGAACGAGGTCGAGCCAATGCGCAGGGAATTGCGCGGCGCCACCGGTGGCGCCAAGGGCGATCAGGCGATTTACGAGATCAATACCATGGAGCAACTGGTGAAGGATTCGCTCTCGCGGCAGCGTTTCCTCCTGCTGCTCTTTGGCATCTTCGCCGCTCTGGCATTGACGCTGGCGTGCATCGGAATTTACGGCGTGCTGGCGTACCTCACCAGCCAGCGTGTACCGGAAATCGGAGTGCGGCTGGCGCTGGGAGCCAGCAGCGGCGAGGTCATTTGGCTGGTGCTCCGGCAAAGTCTCGCCATGATCGTCCTGGGAGTTGCTGTGGGCGGAGTAGCGGCCTTAGCCGCGGGACGCGTGATGCTTAGGCTGGTGGAAGGCATGCGGTACGAGCCCGCCACCTTCGTCATCGTGATCCCGGTGCTGGTGCTGGCCGCCCTCTTCGCAAGCTTCCTGCCCGCACGCAGGGCGAGCCGCGTCGATCCGTTAATCGCTCTGAGACAGGAGTAGAAAACCCGTCAGCCTGATCCGCGCGATTAATAGCAATCTGCAATAAATAACGCGGATCAGGCTGACGGGTTTTTGCCCGCCAATTCCGCAGGAACGGCTCCGGGTTCGCCACCGTTGGCGACAAAACTCAATCCCTGGCCGCCGCGCAGTTGCAGGTCTGACGACGGGCGGCAGCAGTGTGGATTGCGGAAAGAGCCGTGGCAGCCTCCCACTTCAGCCTCGCCGCGGTCTTGGCAAAAGTCGCAATCCCGCCGAGTGAAGCCATTGCTGCTGGATCGGGCGTTCGGAAATAGGCTCCGACTGCCGAGACGGCTGAGCCATTCGCACCTTGCATGGCATTCGCATCCGTAAAGGAGGAAGACATTTGCTCCAGAGCCAGCAGCCCATCCACGTCGCCCCGCTCCACCAGACCCGCGATGCCGATGAGTTGAAGATCGCCGTCCGATTCCTGGCGAAGCAGCGGAACGCCCGCAGAATCGCGGGAGAGTTCGAATCCGCTGCGGCGTTAAGGATCATCGAGAGATCGCAGGGGTTGCTGGCGGCAACCTCCAGGACCAGTTGATCGGCAGCGCGGTTGTGGTGGAGTGGTACGCCAGCGCGTCTGGTACGGGGTCAGAAGACGGGGCAAGAAACGATCGGCGAAGGACACCGCCCTGCCCCGCGCGGCGGCAGGAAGACACTCCCAACCGTCCCACGATTTCCTGAGGAACCAGATTCCGCGCTGGGAATGCGGAGCGGGCGGCCACCGTTTCGGTGCCCAAAACAATCGCGTCCGGCATCGGAGTCAGGCGCGAGATCGGTGTCGCCCAACAATGGGCTCCAACCGTGGCCGCCACGACCAAGACCATTGTCCTCGCCGACCTGCTATTTCTCCGTCCCCACGCCGCATTCTCGGCGCCTCGGCGTCTCGGTGTTGAAGTTGCGCTCGACTACTGCCCCCCGCCGCCGTCCTTCTTTTCGCCCTCGCGATACAGCGTCGGCGCCTTGGTCTTCTTGTCCTCATCAGCGGCGGACTTTTGATCTTCGGCCTTCTTGGCCTCCCGCTCGGGACCGGACATGGAGTCGCGGATTTCCTTTTTCTCCTGGGCTTCGCGCGCTTCCACTACCTGAGTGCGTTTCTCCACATCCTGGTGCGAGGCGTCGAGGCTGTCATTGGTGGTCTCGATGGCGTCCCGCAAGGCGAATTCGAAACGCTCCATGTCTTTCGGCGGATTGTCCTTGATCTTCTGCAGCAGGGGTAGCGCTTCCTTTTCCAGCTTAGAGGCATAACCCAACCCCTGCTTGATATCGACCTTCCGCTGGATAGCGTCGTCCGCTACGTCGTCCAGAGCATCGATGATGCGGGCATAGTCGTCCAGCGCGTCGTGAATCATCAGGGAGCGTCCGGCCTTCTCCTTGGCGATCAGGCTCTTGACCAGATCCACCCGTTCCCTGGCGAACTTGGCGTAGAGCGCCATGCGCGCGTTGGGCTCCTGGGCAATCTTGATCTGGTCGACTTCGTCGGCGGTGAGAAAATCGCGCTGCTGCGCGACCGCTCCGGTACAGCACGCCGCAGCCAGCAGCGCGCACCATCGCAGGGTTTTCATTTGCGCTTCTTACCCTCCATGAGGCCGAGCAGCAGCTCGTCGTGCACCTGCTGCACCTTGGCCTTCACCTGATCCAACCCGGAGCGCTCGCTGAAACTCATATCCTGCTGGAACGTCTCCAGCTTGCGCAGCAGGTCGCGGGTGGCAATTTCCGCGCTCTTGAACCATTTCGGGCTCTTGCGCGGATCCTTATTGGTTTGCTTCAGAGACTGGTCCGCCAAATCGACCGATGCCTCGATCTCGGCCACGTGCTCGGCGATTTTCTCGGTTTCGCCCTTGCGATATTCCTCGCGTGCCGTCTTGAGCTCCGCGTCGGCATTGTCCAGGGCCAGTTTGGAACGTCTCTCCAGGTTCTGTTCGGCCTTTGCCTTGGTGAGGTCTGCCGCGGCCGGCAACGCGGCCAACAGAAGAATCGCCAGCAGCAGAATGATCTTCACCGCTTCTCCAACTCTCTCTGGATCAGCTTCATGCGCTGCTGCGCCTGCCACTCCTGGTTCTCGTGCCCCTTGCTGAGCTCCAGAAAATGGCGATACGCTTCCAGCGCCGGCTTCAACTGCTTCATCTCGTCCAGCATGATGGCGCGCACAAAGGCGGTGCCAGCGGTATCTTCACCCAACTGCCGCGCCTTGTCCAGCGCCTCCAGCGCCCGAGGATAATCTTTGGCCAGATAGAGCATGGCGCCCAGGTCCCGCCACGCCGCCCGATCGTTCGGTTTCAACTTCAAGGCTGCGTAAAACTGCTCCGCCGCGGCGGGATACTGTTTGTGGTCGCGGAGCGCCCGCGCGTAAGCCATCCGCAGGTCGAAATTGGGGGGCTCGGCTGCCACTGCTTGTCCAAAAAGCGGCAAGGCTTTATCCAGTTGGTTGGCGAACAGGTAGGCCATGGCCAGCGCCACGCGGTTGGCCTCTGTGGCGTCCTTGGTGTAGGCTTCTTCCAGGCGCGGAATCGCTTCGGCATACTTGTTGCCCGCCAGCAACAGCGCTCCGGTGCGCTCCTGCACGGCGGCGTTGTCCGGAAATTCGCGATAAATGGCGAGGGCTTCCTCGGACTGCTTATTCTGCTCGTACAGGTCCGCCAGTTCCAGAAGAGAGTCGCGGTAATTGGGGTCGAGTTGCGCCGCTTGCCGGAAGTGAGGCGCGGCGTCGGCCAGCTTTCCCTGGCGCGCCAGCGCATGCGCCATGCCGAGTTCGGCGCCGGCCGCTTTACCATTCAGCTCCAGAGCGGTCCGATAGGTCTGTTCCGCCTTTACCGCGTCGCCGGTCTGCAACTGGCATTCCGCCAGGTAATAGACGGGGCGAAACTCCTTGGGCTTTTGCGCCGCGGCATCTTCGAACAGCGGGAGAGCCCCGGCGGGATTCTTCTGGCGCAACAGCAGGATTCCCCCATTCAATTCCGCTTCGTACAGCTTCGGATGGAGTTCCAAAGTTTTGCGGTATTCCGCGATGCCTTCCGCGTCCTTATGCTGAAAGCCGTAGGCGAGCGCCAAATTGAAGTGCGCGGTGTAGTCCCTGGGATCTGCGGCTATGGCCTTCACGAAAGCCTGCTCGGCGGCATCGTACTTGCCTGACTCCAGTGCACTCATCCCTTCGGCATTGAAGTCCGGGGCCTGGAGAAAAAATAGCGCAACCACAATGGCCCACATACTTCTATTCTAGGGCACCGGCTGGGATTTTTGATTCGCGAAATCAGCGCGACGTGGCTTCTTTTCTTTGTCGCGCGTCGGTCCTCTTGGCTTCACCGGGATTCGGAATTTCCGGTGTTTCGGAAGTGAACGTGAGTGGGATTTCCACCAGCGCGGCTTTGTCGCCGGTGTCATCCAGAACCCGCAACTTGTAGTGGCCGGGCGGGCAGTCGAATACCAGGTTTCCCGCAACTGAATCCGCGGGATGCACCTGGCGCAGCGCGCCTATCCACTGCGGCGCTCCGATATCCATGCCCAGTTCCGGGTAACTGGTGCCTTTGTCGTCTTCCACCGTGAGATTGGGGACCATCACATCGGCGCCACTGCTGTTGACCGCATTAATACGCACCAGGTAGTAACGGTTTTGCGGCACTCTTTCATCCGGCGGCACTCCGATGTGAGTCAGCCACTGGGTCTCAAACACCGTGTAGATCAGCGGTCCCAGGGCTACTTTCTCGCCCATCTGGTAGGTTCGCACCACAAATGTGGGCTTCTGGGAACAGCCACTCATGAGTACGGCGGACAGGGCCGCAACTCGCAGGACCACAGATGAAACGCGCATGTCGGTAGGAACCATTTTGTGCGCGGGACTCGCCGCGTGTCAACCGGACAGGAACTTTCCCTGAGGCCCTCTCGAAAATGCCCGCGTCCGTCCCACTCGGCAACCAAAAGAATCGGCGACAAGATCGCCGGCGCTACCGGGCGGGCCGCCTCTTACCGCTTCTGCTGCTCCAGCAGCATACGCTCGAACTTCACGCGTTGGGCCGGAGTGAGGAGTTGTTCCACTTTGGACTTGCTGTCGCCCAGAACGCCCCGATAGTACTGCCAGAAATCGTTGAGAACAGACTCGATCTGCACCGCTTGCTCGGGAGTCAGATCCAGGTCCTTCTTCAACTTTTCGAAAAGGAGAGCTTGCCCTGAAGACGTTGCGAAGGCTGGAGGCCGCTGGCGATTGTGAATCCCCAAGTCCATCACCAGAGCGCCTACAGCCGCGCCGGTAAAGAAAACCAGCACCAGCGCGAGCGTGCACACTACCCGCGGGTCCCAGGATTGAGCCGCGAGCGGCTTCTCCAGTAAATTAACGTTCATAAGCCGTCAGCGTGACCAGCATATTATCAGGGGCGGGGGCGGAATCGAAGCCGGGCGCATCCTGCTGCGCCATGATGGCGGCCGGGGACATGGCCGCGGGGGCTTCCGATTCACGTGTCACCAGATAACTGCCCGTCACCGCCAACGTCAGCAGAGAGGCAAACACCAGACGGCGTCCAAACGCCAGATCGAAGAAGTTGGCGAAACTCGGAACGGTACGGGCCTCTCNNATGCCCCGAATCTCTTCGCTGCATCGGTCACAGTTGCTCAGGTGCGCCTCGATTACGCGAATTTCCGACGGCTCCAGCGAGCCCGCCAGATAATCTTCGAGACTCTCCATCACTACCGCGTGCATAAGCTTCTTCCCTTACAGATGTAAATTACCACGCTTGCAACCACCCCTTGCGAGTCTTTTTGCCCTTGCGGGCTGCCCGCTTTCGGGGAACCTAACCAGCCACCAGGCCGGGTGCCCGGTCCAGGCGTTGTGCCGCCTTGACCAGCTTTTGGCGGGCCCGGAAGAGCTTCACCTTAATGGTGTTTTCGTTCATGCCGGTCTGGGCCGCCAGTTCTTCCACAGAATAACCCTCAACCTCTTTCATCATCAAGAGCATGCGCTCCTCTTCGGAGACGCGGCTGAGGAGCTTCAAAACGTAATCCCGCTGGGCCAGCGAGGAATCGGCCGGCAGCGTCCGATTGACACTTGGCTCCGTGTTTTCGACACGCCGAACCTCATCTTCGCTCAAATCGCTTTCGTACACCAGCTTCCGCACCTTCCGCTTGCGCAAATAGTCGAAGCACTCGTTCACCGTGATTTTGTAGATCCAGGTGATCAGGGAACTGCGGAAATCGAAATTCTTCAACGAGAGGTAGACCTTGGCAAATACCTGCTGGGCAATATCTTCCACATCATTGCGTTGACGGACGATGCCATGGATGATGGAAAACACCTTGGACTGGTAGCGTTCGACGATTTCGCGGAAAGCCGCCTCATCGCCACTCTGCGCCCTCCGGACGAGGGCGCCTTCCGGGGTGTTTTCGTAGTCCACTCTAGTTCTTGCCGCAACCTTGCTGCCGAACCCCGGGAGTGTAAGAGCACCAGTCAGTGTTCCCATACACCGTGTCCGACGCACTCCGCGAGTTTAGGGTTTCAACTAGTTGATCAGGAACACATTTGAACCATAGCACAGCCCGCGGCCCCTTTCGATATCAGTGCCAACCCGGGCATCCCCGCCGAAGTCTCGCGCGTGGTGCATTTCGACGACGATTTTGCGCGACTGAACCGGCTTATGTTACATCTAAAGGGTTGGGTGACGGAGTGAACCGGTCCCAAATGTATAATAGGGCCTGGCACAGCATCAATTTAGGAGTGTACAAATCGCATGGTGCAAATGACGGAACGAGCGGTGGGCAAGGTCAAAGAGATTATGTCCTCCCAGGAGCCCGCACCGGCCGGACTGCGGATCGCAGTGGTTGGTGGCGGCTGCTCCGGCTTCAGCTATTCGATGGCTTTCGAAAACCAGCCGAATATGTTGGATAAAACTTACAGCTACAACGGTTTGAAGATTTTCGTCGACCAGGCCAGCCTGTTGTATTTAGACGGCGCCGAAGTCGACTATGTGGAGACGCTCGAAGGGGCCGGCTTCAAGTTCAACAACCCTCACGTGAAGTCCACCTGCGGCTGCGGCAGTTCCTTCCAGGCGTAGAAGGTTCGAAGGGGTGGGGCAGGGCGGCTGCCCCTTCGTGTGGTACCCTGGTCCTGATTTCCGCAGTCGGGCCGTCGGCGTTATGCTTGCTTCTCTCCGGTTCTTCGCAGCCTTAGTTGTTTTGTCTGGGGCCGCCGCCTGGGGGCAAAGCGATCCCGCCGCGGGGTACATTCTGAAGTGCGCCGGCGCGTGGACCGCCAGCCTGAATGGCAAANNGCCGTAGTGAACCCCGGCGACAAACTGCACAGCAATCCCCCGGATGCCCTTTTGGGCCTGGTGCTCTACGATGGCACCTACCTCAAGTGCCCGAACGCCGACAAATGCAAGCAGCCGCTCGAGATTCCCGCGCGGCCGGCACCCCAGGGCACCCTCTCGGCCTTCCTGGACCGCTTACAGAATAAGCACCTTCCGCCGGTAGCGTTCGTCACAAGTCGCGCAGCAGGGGCGCCCGTGCCCCCGGTGGAACTGCGCGACGCCATCGTGACACCGGCCGGAAGCAGGCTCGACCTGACCCCTGCATTGAGCGATGCGCCACCGCTGGAACTGCACTTTTATCTGGAACCGCTCGACGCTCCGGCGGGATGCGAGGCCATGCTGTTTAAGCTGGCAGCCTCGGCGCGGACTGTGGAAGTGAGCGATTTCCACGCGCGATGCAACGGGCTGTACCAACTCTCCGCCACGGACGATTCCATGCTGGCCGCCTATCCGGCCACCATCCTCTTTGTCGCTCCCGCTGACGCGGCGCGCGCTGCGCGCACGCTCGATGAGGCGGCCAGCGCCACTGCCCGGTGGCAATTGGCCGGCGAGGACGAAAAGCGCACCTTCCGGCGGCTCACCCTCGGCGCGATTCAGCAGACATTGCAGTCTGCGAAATAACGCCTATGCATCACCACCAGCATGGGCACAACGTGAAGTGGCGGCTCCTCACCGGAATGTTATTTGTGATCGCGGGGGTGGCCTGCACCCGCTTTCTGGAGAACGGCAACCTACTGGCGTGGCCCCAGCGCGCCCTGCTCGACGCCATGCCGGCCACGCTCAGTTCCACGCCCACCGATGCACTCGTCATCATTACCATCAACGACGACGATTACGCCGAGCGCTTTCATCGGCGCAGTCCGCTGGATCCCAGGCAGGTGTCGGAGATCATCGGGGCGATTCAGTCTTTCTCTCCGAAAGTGATTGGCGTGGATCTCGATACCGAGGACTGGAATCCGCAGGATGCCGCGCGAGTTCCCGAGAAGCCCGGACGCCTGCTGTGGGCTCGTCTGTTCGACGCGGACCCGGCCGGTCCGCTACGCATCGCCCAGTTGAGCAAAGTGCTGGGCTCTGATGGCGCCAACGTCTGCTACGGCTTGACGGCCATGCAGGCCGATCCTGACTTGCGCGTCCGCCAATATCCCGGCGAATACC
>OKRF01000041.1 GCA_900290315.1 Candidatus Sulfopaludibacter sp. SbA3
GCAGGCGGACCCCTTCCGGCCGGAGCCCAGGCATGATCCGGTGGGGTTTTTCGACCCTGTCTTCTTCAGGCTATGCGGGCATTTTCGAAAGAGGCGAAGGAACTCGCAACTGTACCCAATCGTCTTGGCGAATCTTCGTGCCTGGCTCGAATTTGCTCCTTCGCGAAACCTCGACCGTTCCCCCCCATTTTCATACCTATCGTTGCCCGCGTGCGGGCGCCCCAACAGGGTCGAAAAACGGGGGCCGGGGTTGTGTGCGGCTCGCTTCGCTCGCCGGTCGGCCAGTGCAACCGGCGGCGAGGCCGCCGGCGTTACCAACCGGTTTTTCATCCCGTTTTGCGGCCTGAATGCACATCACTACGCGACACACCAGGCTGAAGCTTACCCTACATGCGCGCTTCGCTCACGGAGCGGACTACTACCGGCCCCAGCAAACCCGACGGCATCAGCGGCGAATCCGCACGGAACTTGGTGATGTTGGTGTGCGTCAGGCGTTTCTCTGGCGCCACCTGCTGATCGCCGATCAGGCGATTGGGCCACAGATTGGTCACGGCGATTTCCAGGTCGTTCCAGCCCGGCTTGGCGGCGCTTCCGAGGGCCACCCGGAACGGCTTCTTCCACGCGATTCCCAAGTCCCGGCCGTTCACTTTCACCTGGGCGATCTCGCGAACCTCGCCCAGATCCAGCTCGGGCGCGCGGCCTTGCGCCATTTGCTCCGCCGACAGGAAGAAACGCGTGGTATAGGTGGCCGTCCCGGAATAGTAGCGGATGCCGGGGTCCGCATTCTCCGGCCAGGAGTTTAGGCGGTCGAACTCCGCGCTCGCCGGTGCGCCCCAACCCGGCGTGAAACGAACGGTCCACCGCTCGCCGACTGTGGCCGGCGCGGGCGCGGCAGAGATTTCTACCGCCAGTGTACGGCCTTCGCTGGTCTTCACCGTGTAGCGGCCCGGCGCCTCCGTGACGAGAGAATCTGGACTCAGCTTCACGGCGACAGCCCCGGGATCCACCGGTGCCCCGCTCCATGGGAAGATGGCGACGCCGTCTTTGGACAGCGTCTGCACATGGCGGCCGGCGACATGTCGCAGCACGACAAAAATGCTGCCGTTTGGCTCCAGCCACAGCGGCAGGCGGGTGCGTCCATCGCTGGTGAGATCGAAGACCGGCTGCGCTTCCGTCGCCCCGGTATCGGGATGCCACAATTCCGGCGCCTTGCCGTGCGACCGCAGCGTCACTTCGGCAAAGAGCGGCTGCGGCTGCGTATTGCGGATGAAATAGATGTCCGCATCGCCGGCCTGGCGGTGGAAGTAATCCATGCGGCCGGTTGATGAGGGTGGGGTACCGGCGACAAGATCGCGAGCGTTACCGGCGGCGGGTCCGGAGGCGCGATATTCGAAGTCGGGAGCGATGCCGCGCGCCGCCAGCACGGCCCGCGTGGCTTCGCCGCAATATACCGTGCCTTTTTCCAGACGATGCGGCTTGCCGGGAGCGCAATCGCCCCACACGCGACCTGCGATGCGCGCGAACTCTTCCTGGCCTTCGATGCCCAGGGCGCGCCGGGGCTTGGAGCCCAGAACGGCCGCGCCGGCGGACACCAGGCGTTCGACGGCCCGCAGCGCATCCAGCGACATGCCGGGCGCTTCGGGCAGCACCAACAGTTTATAAACCCCGCCCTCCGGCAAGCGGATTTCTCCGTCACGCGCGCTCATGCGCCGGGT
Organism: Candidatus Sulfopaludibacter sp. SbA3; assembly: GCA_900290315.1. Lineage (GTDB taxonomy): Bacteria > Acidobacteriota > Terriglobia > Bryobacterales > Bryobacteraceae > Sulfopaludibacter. The sequence continues at coordinate 1,716 of OKRF01000041.1, forward strand.
CAGGACGCGGCTGTCCGTCACGTCATAGTCATACCCGGGCAGCACTTTCGCGGGGTCCGACGCCTTCAGGGGCACGAAGTTGGGCACCTGGTCGCCATAATAATAGACTACGTCGGAGACCGGCAGCCCCTGCTGCAGCAGGAAGTCACTGCGGTTGATGTAGCTGATGAACGCGCCCGCCTGGTTCCACCAGGTGATGTTGGGATTCATGTGGGTGCCGGCGAAATACTCCTGTCCGGGCAGACCCATTTCGGCGGGCGAGGAAGTGAAGGTATGCCAGATCAGGCGGTTCAATCCCTCGCAGGCGGCCTGGTCGAAGGTGGGCTTGAGATCGTCCCAGATGGACTCTTCCCAATGCGGTCCGATGCTGGTCATGCCTTCGGCGCCCATCAACGTTTTGCCGTAAGTGTGGGCCGCGCTGGAGCCCTCTTTCACGAAGAAGCGTTCGTCGTCGCGAGTGCGGTGCGTGTTCGAGCGCGCCCAGAATTCGGTCTGCGGGAAGGTGGCCACCCCCAGCGTCTCCAGGGCGTCGATGGGGGCTCCGTGGGGCCCGCCCGATTCGGGATGAATGCCGAGGCCCGAGCGGGCTGCCAGTTCGGCGAAGATGGCGTAGTGCTCGCTCACGATCAGGTCGCCCACGGTGCGGCGAAAATCGTTGAGGAAGCGGCTGCTGACGTCGCGGCTCTCCACCATGCGGCCGGCGATCACGGGCAGGTACGGCAGCAGGTCGTAGCCGCGCCGCTGGCGGAACGCCGCAGCGAATTTCCCGGTCCAGTTGATGCCGCCCAGTTCCCAACTGTCGGTCACCAGGTAGCGCAGGGCGTGGCCCAGGTAGGGGCGCGCGTCGGCCATGAGCGGGTCGATATTCTCGTGCCAATAGTCCTCTAGCGCGCCGCGATCGAGGTAGTCGATGGCCAACCCCTGCCAGGCGCCGCTGGAGGTGGAGATTCTCGCTCCGCTATCGGTATACCCCACGCGGAGAATCTCCCACGATCCCACCGGGACCTGCCAGGCCAACGTTCCGTCCGGCTGCATGCGCGCGCTCAGGTCCTGGACCTGGTTCAAGTGCGTGTCTTCTTCACCTGGGGTGGCGGCGACATCCTCCAGCAGTGGAGCGGTGGGCGGCATCGACATCCCCAGTTCCATCGCCGCGGACTTCTGCGGGAGTTGCCGGAGGCCGTGGAGCGCATGTCCGTGAGCCAGCGGATAAGCGAGGACCGCGATGTCGCGATAGAAGCCGTTCTTCTGCGGCGGCGCGGCCAGTTGCTGCTTGAATTCGACGGGTCCATCCACAGCGGTTCTGGAGAAGGTCAGCAGCTTGGCCGCCTGCTCGGGTTTGGTCTTCGGCGAGCCAAGGTTCCAGCCGCTCTGAATGTTCAGGCTGATCTCCAGACCCAGGCGATCGGCCTCCTTGAGGGCGTGGCGGTAGAGCACACGCCACTCGGGGGTCGCGAACATGGGGCCGGCGGGAACTGCCTGGTTGCCCACCTGCGAGCTACCGTCGGCATCCACCAGGAGCGCTCCGCCGTAGCCCTTGGCCTTCATCTGCTCCAGGTCGCGCGTGATGGCGGCCTCAGTGGTGTGGCCGTTGAGCCACCACCAGTAGCAGCGCATGCGGGCTTCGGGCGGCGGATTGGTGAAGCCGGCCAGCAGGGGATCTCCCACGGGAGCGGACAAAATAGGGACGGCCAGCGCCGCCGCCAGAACCAGGCCGCCTGCATAGCGCAGGCGGCGGCTGGGTTTGGGCTGTTTCATGGGGCTTGCCCGCAAGCGTCAGAAGTTCAACTTCAGCGCGAGTTCGACGATGCGCGGATCGTTGACCTGACCGATGCCGATCACGCCTGACGTAGTGTTGGGACCGCCGAAGATCGGGGTGTTCGCCACGTTATAGGCGTTGGCGCGGAACTGCAGCCTGGTCTTCTCGTGGAGCTGGAACGACTTGAACAACGAGAAGTCCATCGTGGTAGGTACTTCGGTGCGGACACCCGGCAGCACGCCGCTAATGGTGCGCAGGGTGTACGGCGGCGTCTGCATGAAGGCCACCGGCTGGTTGGCGTCGATGCAGTTTTGCCGCACTCCCGAGATGTTCAGGGTGCAGGTGTTGAACCACTGCTGATAGGTGGGATTGCTCAGCTTCGGATTGACGCCCGTGGAGAACACTCCACCGGGTGCACCGACCAGCGATCCATTGAGGTAACGGACGATGGCGTTGGCTTCCCAGCCACCCAGCACGTTATGCAGGAGCCCTTTGCGGTTCTCAAAAATCGGCAGCATATAGGTGAGGCTGAGGTTCATCACCTTGGTCGGCTCGCCGGATTGTGTGCGCGCCAACATGCTCCAATCGTCCTGATCGTTGAGGTAGCCGGTGGCTTGCATGATTTTGTTCCAGGTGTAGCTGAGGCGGCCTTCCAGGCCCCCGGCCAGCCGCTTCTCCACCGAGATCTGCATGGAGTTGTAGAGGCTTGTGCCAATGGCGTGCGTGGATTCGGTGATGCCACCGAACTCGGGGTAGGGAATCTGCAGGCTCTGGAAGGCGACTGTGGCGTTGTTCAAACTGGATCCCGCAATCAGGCCCGCCATGGGGTTCGCCACCTGGGCCAGCAGCGTGGTGCTGGGCGTCGGAATGGGGAAGCCGGGCAGGGCGTAGTAGGAACGCGGCAGGAAATTGATGGCTTTGGATACCGATAGGTCTGTGGCGTAGTTGCCGGCGAACGCCACCTCTGCCAGGGTATGTCCGGGCAACTGCTGTTGCAGCGCCAGAGAGTAGTTGTAGATCTTGGGGATGGCGCGGTTCGGATCGGCGAAGCTGAACCCCTGTCCGAGTTGCGTGGCGAGGCCCAGACTGCTGCCGGTGGCCGGAAGGATCCCGGTGGGGAACGGGTTGCTCAGGCCGTTGGCCGGAGTCAGGCCGGAATCGTTGGAACTGATGAAGCCGGTGTTGGCGCTGTAGCCGGTGTTGCCGCCGGTCTGGAACGTGACCGAATAATTCGTGCCGAAACCGCCGCGCAGCACGGTGTTGGGAGCCAGCCGGTACGATGCGCCGAGGCGGGGGCCCCAGTTGTTCAGGTCCTTCACAAAGGGGAAACGGTGGCTACTGTCGGTGAACAGAAGTCCGCCCAACAGTTTGATGCTGGGCACCTTCGACTGCAGCGGATTCGGGTCGGTGAAATCGAAGCCCGCGTTCTGGCGATTATAGCGCTCGGTCATGGGCGATTCGTACTCCCAGCGCAGGCCCAGGGTCACGGTCAGCTTCTGGTTGATGCGCCAGCTATCCTGGAAGAAAAATCCATCATAGATCTGCTGGAAGGCCGAGGCGATGGTGACGCTGTACCCGCCGCCGGAGGGCCAGCCGAGCAGAAGGGAAGCGAACGGGTTGCCCGCGGTGGCGCTGCCGGTTTGCGCATTCTGCTGCGTGAAGCCGGCGCTGAAGCTGAAGGAATTGAGATTGGAAACGGGCGTGTTGTTGTTGGCCTTCATCACGTACAACTCGCCGCCCATCTTGAAGCTGTGTTTGCCAACGGTCTTGTTGAGGGTGGCGGCCAGCGAATGGTCGAGTGTGGTGGTGTATTGGCTGGTGCCGGGGGTGCCGGTGCCGGCGTTGCCGATGGTCCCCGTGTATCCGCCCCCGATGCTCAGGCCGGGGTAGTTGATGTGTGGCAACTCCGAAACGACAGACTGCGGAAAGCCCAGCTTGGTGATGTCATAGTTGTCGCCGTAGAGCCCGACCTGGAAGGGATGAAAGATGAATCCATATTTCACGTCGAGGACTGTGGTGGGAGAGAGGGTGTCGGTCCAATCGATGCTGCCTCCGTGGTTGTTGCGGAAGTGCAGGTATCCAGGGCTGGCGGCGGGATTCGCCCATCCATAGTCGGGAAAGAGCTGGTGCCGCACGTTGGAGAAGCCCATCATCGTGAGCCGGTTCTTGTCGTTGATCTGGTGGTCCACGCGGGACGAGAGGGAGTGATACTTGTCCTGCTGCGAGTTCGGGCTGACTACGTAATTATTAAACCCTCCGGACGTTCCTGCAAGGTTGGGTAGGGGATAGTCGTTGATCAGCGCCTGGCCGATGGGATTGATCCGGCTCTTGGGAAGGACGTTGCCCGGAAATGGCTGCCGGATATACTGACCGTTCGTGATGGTATAGCTCGTTGGGTCGTATATCAGCACTGGCTGGCCGTTAGCGTTGACCAGGCTCGAAAAATCTCCGGTGCGCTCCGCCGCCGTGGGGTAGGACGCCGTGTAAGGCAGCGGGCTGGCGTTTCGGATCCACTCCATATTGAACATGAAAAAGGTCTTGTCCGTGCCGTTATAGACTTTGGGAATGCGGATGGGGCCATCCACTACGAACCCGGGCTGGTTCCAACGCATGACGCCGCGCGCGTTCCTGGCCGCATTCCCGGCGAAGCTGTTGGCGTTCAGTTTATCGTTGCGGAAGAACTCGTACAGGGACCCGTGAAGCTGGTTACTGCCTCCCTTCAGCACGGCATTGACCACCGCGCCGCTGCTGTGGCCATATTGCGCGTCGTAGGTGTGAGTCTGTACGGTGACTTCCTCGAGTGAGTCGGGCGAGGGAACGAAGCCAACGTAGATGGCCGCAGAAGCACGCTCCTCAGGCGCATTGGGGATGCCGTTTAGCATGATCTGGTATTGGCTGCCGATGCCTTCCGAAGACATCTGGGCGGACGCGCCGTCATAGGGGCGTCCGAATCCGCTGGCCTGCGACGTGGTGCTCAACGCGGTATACATTCCGTTGGCCAGTTCCGCGAGCATGTAAGAGTTGCGTCCCATGACGGGCAGGTCCATGGTCTCGGTGGCATTGATGGTTTGACCCATGGAAGCGGTAGCGGTGCGGAGCTGTTCGGATTCCGCCGTGATGGTGACGCTCTCAGTGCCGGATCCCAACTCCAGCTTGAGGTCGATCTGAATCCGATCGCCGGCGTGTACTTCGACGTTTTCCTTCACGGCCTTCTTGAAACCACCGGCCATTCCCGTAACCGTATAGGTGCCGGGAAGCAGGAACGGGATGGTGTAGACTCCGGCGTCATTGGTGCTGGCCGTAGTGACTGCGGAGGTGTGTCATTGGTGCTGGCCGTAGTGACTGCGGAGGTGTCGGCGTTACGGGCTTCAAGCTGGGCCTTTGGCACCACAGCGCCCGATGGATCGGTCACGGTGCCGGCGATGGTACCTCGAAATTCCTGCCCGAATACAGGGGCCAGGAACAACAGGCTGGCGGCTAGCGCGGCCAGAAGTGATAGACGAAAGATAGTCGGCTGGGACATAACTCTTCTCCCTTACAAAGTGAGCATGGTATGTCCCTATATAGTGCCTGCGGGACGTTCACGGGAAGTGTTTCGCCGTTTGTTGACGTTTGTTGACAGCGCCAAACGGTTTGCTGAGAGTTATAATCGCCTTATCAGTCAATGGTTATCTCGGAGCTTCCAGTTTCTGAAAGCGAAAAGCGGGAGGCGTTGGAAGCGGTTCTCGCCAGCGGCACGTTTGCCCGGTCCGTGCAACTCCGCGCCTTCCTGCGTTACATTTGCGAACGCGAGTTGGCGGGCCAGTGCGAGGGATTAACCGAGTATCAGATCGCGATTGACGTTTTGGGGCGGCGCAAGGACTTCAGCCTGTCCGACGATTCCTCAGTGCGCAACCGCGCCTACGAGCTGCGCCAGCGTCTGGAGAAGTACTACACGCAGGAGCAGCCGCGGGCCACCATCCGCATCGCTATTCCGCGCGGCGGATACGTACCTTATTACACCCGCTATCAGCCGCCCGCGGAAAACGAGACGGTGGCCGTGGCCGCGGTTCTGCGGGCGGACTCCCGGCCGCGGTTCGGCTGGCGCGCATTGGCGGCGGTGGCGGCGCTCTGCCTGCTGGCGGGGGGACTGGCGGGCAGTTATTGGACCCGGCCGCATCCGTCCCCGGTTGTTCGCGAGGCATGGGGGCCTCTGGCCGAACCGGGAGGGGACCTGCTGATCTCCATCGCCACGAATCTTCACCTGATTGTCCGGCCGCACATTCCGGCGGAGAAATTTCGCTTTCCCGCGCCGGAACAGTTGGATGCGATCTACGGCCCTACGCGCCCGCGCCAGCCCGGAGTGCCGCTGTATATGGTGCCGGCGCAACTCTCAGTGCCGCTAGCCGAGTTGGCCGCCGCGGCCGATCTCACCAACATGCGCCTGGCGTTCGGCGGGTCTTATCAACTGCTGCCGGAATCGGAAGCTCCGGTGGCTGCGCTGCGCGGACGCAACTCCATGCTGATCGGCTCGGGCACCAACAGCCAGGCAGCCACTCTGCTGCTGCGCAATTTCCCCTTTACGGTGGACTACGACAAAGAGGACCACTTCGCGGTTTTCGATCAGCGCAAACCAGACGGCCGGAACGAGCTGTTTTTCTCGCAGGCGACCGACGACCCTTACGGGCTGATCAGCGTTCTGACAACTACGGATGCTGCTGGCAAGCCTAAACGCACGGTGGTGTTTTCCGGAGGCGGATCGGCCGCGGTGCAGGCCGCCGCGGAGTTCTTCTGCTCGCCGATTCACATGGGCGCCATGAAGGATCGCTTCCGCGCCGCCGGATTGAAGGGCTTCCCGCCCGCATACCAGATCATACTCCGCACCCGCACCTCAGGCGTCCGCCTGATCTCCTACCAGTACGTCACCCACGAAGTCGTGCCGAAGTCAGCGGACGACAATCGGTAAAGATTCTTCACCGCCGAGGCTGCATTCTGAGAAGCATCGCCCGGTGCATTTGCCCCAACAAGAATTTCAGTTTGCGTGAAAAACACCGCTGTGGATTCCGCTTGTTCAATCAGGAGGAGACAGATCCCGCGACGTCACTCTTTCGCTTTTTTGACATCCGCGGCGGCACGTTGAAACAAACCAGCATGGTGCTGCAACCAGGGACTGGCGCCTTCCTGGACTACAGGCTCACGGGCGGCGGCTCAAGCCCGGCCGACATCGCTCCGTGCATTAAGGTGCTTCGCGGGGTGGCGCTGGCTTCCCTGGAAGTCTCCGACATTTTCATCCAGCGCACCCGCATTCTGATCAACTGGGGAGACCGGCCGGCGCCCCAGTCGGGCGATGTCGATTTCGGGCTGGCAGGCCTCAGGCCTTTCGAAACCATGCGCCTCAGCGCGTTCTGCGAGGCCGATGTCTCCGTGATGCCGCCGCCATGTGACATCACCTTCGCGTTTCATGGTAGCGCCGGCGGTCTCGCCGCCGGTTGCACTGGCCGACCGGCGACAAGATCGCCGGCTTTACCCGTCGAGCGTGATGAGTTCGCAACTGCGCCGGCTTTTGGGACGATTGCTCCCGGTATGTGGGCTTTCCGTACTTAACCGACCGGTATAGTACGGGAAGCCCACTTTGTCCCTCGCCCGAGTTCAGCAGAGGTGTGCGCCAGGAAGCGCATCCCTTGTCTTACCGGTCAAAACATCGGAGGCAGGACGAATGCGATTACCTATCAGTCAAAAATCCATTGCCAGGGAACTCGGCATGGCGCAGCCTATGAGGATCGAGCGTTTGCTGATTTCCAGCTACGTTGCGGCAATTTCATGGAACGCCGTAGCCGTTGCAAGTTCCAGTCAACCGGTTTCAAAATATTTTTATGGGGAATGTCCAGTGAAGATAACGTTCTCGAATGCAGTAAGCCATGTGCTCACCGCCGTTTCATTCTCTCTCTTTTCATTGACCGCAAGCATTTCGTATGCTCAGCAGGACAAACTGGGCTGCAAAGACCTGCCCTACCTGAGCCGTTTCCCTGGAAGCGGCCTCATGGACTGCAGCCATTCGGACGACGACACTTTTAAGTTCTGGGTCACGGTGAGCAGCAAGGATCAGCAAAAGACTGTGGAAGGCAAATTCGATAAGCTCTACTATAGTTATCCCCAGACGGCGAGCCGCCCGCAGTTGATTCGCAACTTCAACACGGCGCTGAGCGCGGCCGGCTATAAGAAGTTGTACGATTCGGGCCCCTCCGGCGACTCGACCTGGAACAAGGCCGGGTTGTGGATCTTCATATCGATCAGCGGTGCGCCGCATTACGAGGTGTACGCCGTGCAGGAAGTGGCGCTTACCCAGGATGTGGTGGCGACTGCCACGGAGCTGGGCAGCGGGATCGGCGGCACGGGACACGCGGTGGTTCCAGGAATTCTCTTCGACACCGGCAAAGCGGATCTGAAGCCGGAGTCGAGTAAGGCACTAGACGAGGTGGCCAAGCTGCTCAGCGAGCACGCCGATTGGAAGATCTACGTTGTGGGGCACACGGACAACGTGGGGCAACTGGGGGCGAACATGGATCTCTCCAAGCGCCGGGCCGAGGCAGTTGTGCAGGCGCTGGCGACGCAGTATCACCTGGCGGCGGCGCGGCTGGGGAGCTTTGGCGCGGGGCCCTACGCACCGGTCGCATCGAATGATAAAGAGGAGGGCCGGACCCAAAACCGGCGTGTGGAGATCGTTAAGCAATAGAGCGCAATATTCCGGGGTGGAGTATTTTATGTTTTGGCGGCTGATTCCGCCCCTCGCACGAGAGCGCCCTGCGAACCTCGGAATACCAACGCAGTTTCAAAATGACTCGGTGAACACATCCGCCAGATGAGCTTTCACGGCGGGCTCGCGGGGCTGATCGCGAAGGGCCGGCGTGGGAACCCAGGGGGCCTCCCACTCATTACAAATGTGAGCTTCCTCCTGCGATGACGGTTGCGAAACGGGGTTATCGGAGAAGTGGATTTTGGACGGGCCGGGACTGCGCTTCTTCGGAAGTCTACTGTGGCTCAAAGCGGCGCGCGAGAGCGAGGCATCGGCGGGCGGCCGCCGATCGATTCCAAGTCGGGCGGAGGGGAATCGCAAAACTGGGGATGAGTGGTGGACCCTAGTAGACTCGAACTACTGGCCTCCTCCGTGTCAGGGAGGCGCTCTAACCAACTGAGCTAAGGGTCCACGGAAATTTCAGTCTAGCACCGCTGCGGTCATCCCATCGTAGCAAACTCGCGCTGGCTTGGTCGTCGCCGGTGAAATGTCGAAGACCGGCGCGCCGCTATCTAGCCGGTCCATGCGGCAGCCTTCCATCGCGAGCCTCAGCGTGTAAGGCTCGCCGGTAGAGCGGTCAATCCCCGGGACCATCTGGTGGGAGTACGTTCCTCGGTGTTCGACGGCTGGTCTTGGCCGCGAAGCGTCACGTTGCGGGGGTCGGTGTCGAGGATGATCTCGAACTTGTCGACCAGCTTGTTGAACAGTTGGATCTGCTGGACCTGTGTCGTCGGATCGTAACCGTTCTCCAGCACCGCCTCGAACCACGTCTTCCGCCCCATGCGGACGTCCTTCAGGACCGACTCCGCGTCTTTCACCGGATCGACGGATACGAAGCGGGGTGCGGTCCACTGAACCTGCTTCAGGTTGATCTTCGGATCGCCGCCACACCAGCATGCAGAACAACGGCATCAAAGTATGCCACCGGAAGTTCTCCACTGTGTTTGGGAAGCGCAACATGCCACCGCGCCAGGAGGAGTATTTTACCTGGCGGCACGGGCGCGCGGCGGCGCGCCGGTGGCCTATCACGTCAGCCACCCGCTGGCTGGCGGCGCCGGCATTCACGTGGGCGGCAAGTCTTGTGTTTTCAGTGGAGGGATCTGTAAGTGATTGATAAAACTACCGTGTCAAGGTAGCGCTCTAACCAACTGAGCTACATGCCCTCCGGCGGAAGGGTGCAAAGGAATCATATCACGCAGAACTTCCCGCTTGACTCGATCCGAACGGCCTCATCCACCGCNNNNTCGATCCGAACGGCCTCATCCACCGCGCCTGAGACGCTCAAAACGGTGAGCTTCAGCATTTGTAGCACGCGGCCCTCGGGCGCCACGGAGTCCAGCTTCCCGCCCGCCTCCCTCATCTTTCCAGAGACCATCGCCAGTTTTCCTTTCAGTTCCACCAAACGGATGCCCGAGGCCAGTTCGCATTCTTCACGGCTCCACAACCGAGAGGATCGTGGTTGGTGCGTTGCCCTCCAGCCGATTGTTCACGAACAGGAACAGGAACTCTTTGTTTTCGCGGGCCCGGCCAATCAGCACACGCATCGATTCGCGCGCTTCCGGATTCGGATCCTGAACCTCGCTGTACGGCGCGAAACTCTTCACCGCCTCTTCGTACATGCGGCCGCGCCGTAGCAGCGCACGGCACACCTGAAAACCGGCCGTCGCTGAATCCGGAATCGCCACTTGGTGCCGCAGTTCCGGCATCCGCGACCAGGCGTTGTACACGTGCGCCACGCCATGGCTGCGCAGGCAGGCAAAGTAGTCCTTCTCCAGAAACTCCGGATTGCGGACCTCCACCGCGTACCGGAATTCCTTCGGCAGCGCCGCCAGGAACGGATGCAGCCGGTCTAGGAACGCGCTGAGGTCTTCGAAGCTGCGCCGCCCGAATGCGCCGAATTCGAAGATGAGGACAGCAGTCTGCTCCCGGTAGGGCAGCAGGGGACGCAGGAACATCTCGCGGAGCGCGTGCACGTCCAGGAAGCCTTCGTTTTCCCGCCCGGCTTGCGGACCGTAGCGCGCGTGGGCCGGGAACACTTTACAGGTCACCTGTTCCGGTACTTTGAAAGCGAAACGAAAGTGGCGTGGCGTCTGTTGGAACAGCCTGCGCCAGAACTCCTCCGTAGGGAACTGGTAGAAGGCGAAATCGCCGCATACCGCCGGGAACGTCTCGGCGTATTCCTTCAGGCACTCAGCCTCAAACATTTTGCGCGAAAACTTGCCGCGCGAAAGGTAGCGATCCCGGGAATAAATCTGTCCCAGCCACCCTTCGTACTTCCAGGAACTACCGCCAATGTAGATGCGTTCTTCCGTCAGCGCACGCAGGCGCGCCGCCAGCCCGTCGCGATCGAAGCCGCCGGGCTCCTCAAACAGCGGACCTACCACGCCTGTGCGGACCGGAAAAAGTAGGGGTCGGCGCCCGCTTCAATCACGCCATCGGGATGCATCCAGATCATCACCGGCGCGGCCCCGCTGGCGAATCGCGTCCGCATTTCGATCTTGTGCCCGCGTTGGCGCAGATCATCCACCACCGCTGCCGGTGTGCGCTCATCCAGCAACAGACTGCCGGGGCTCATCCCGTGATTATCGAAGCTCTCCACCAGGTGCTCGGTCTGGAATCGCGGAGACTCCACCGCCGCCTCGGTGTTGTAGCCGAACTCCAGGGCGTAGAACAGCACCTGCAGCAGAGCCTGGTCCTGATTGTCGCCGCCGGGAGTGGAGAGCACCGCCACGTTATTGCCGGGACCCACCACCAACGTGGGACTGAGGGTCACGCGCGGCCGTTTGCCGGGCGCCAGTTCGTTGGGATTGCCAGGCACCAGCAGAAAACTCTGTGCCCGTTCGCTCAACGGAATTCCCGTATCGCCCGCGATGATGGATGGCAGCCAGCCACCGGAAGGTGTAATGGAGATGGCGACGCCGTCTTTGTCGATGGCATCCACGCAGGTGGTGTCTTTGGCCTTCAGGATTGGGTCAATATCGCGATGCGCAAGTTCCATCAGGGAAGGGTGTTTGGGCGGGTTAGGCTCCACGTTGCCAGGGCGAAAATCCAGTGAGGCCGTGTTGCTAATCAACTTGGCGCGCTCCGCGCCGTACTCCTTGGAAAGCAGGCGCTCCGCGGGAATCTTGACGAACTTCGGATCGCCGTAATACGTGTCGCGGTCGGCATACGCCAGTTTCATCGCCTCCACCAGTGTGTGAATGTAGTTCGGCGTATTCAGTCCCAGGGCCTGCAGGTTGAAGCCTTCCAGAATATTGAGAGTCTCAATCATGGAGGGGCCCTGGGTCCAGAAGCCAGGCTTGTAGACCGTGTAGCCGTGGAATGTGGTGGAGACCGGCGCTTCCGGTTCCACCCGGAAACTGGCCATGTCCTCGTAGCGGATCAGCCCGCCGTTGGCCTTGGAGAACTCGTCGATCTTGTGGGCCACTTCGCCGCGATAGAAGTAGTCGCGGACCGCGTCGATGGCTTTGGCGCGGGTGGCGCCGGACGCCAGCGCTTTCTTCTCCGCGGCCACCATGCCGCGCAGCGTGCGCGCCAGGTCCGGTTGATGGAACATTTCGCCCACCACCGGGATGCGCCCGCCGGGCATGTACACTTTCTTGGAACTGGGCCATGCATCCAGATAGCGTGCCGCGCCCCGGATGGTGTTCACGCGAATTTCGTCAATCGGGTAGCCATCCGCCAGTTCGAGGGCCGGCTCCACGGTTTCGGCAAACGACTTGGTGCCAAACTCGCGCAGGGTCACCAGCGCGCCTTCGATCATTCCCGGAATGATGGCGCTGAGAATCCCCGCCACCGGAACCCAATCCTTCAGGCCGTGCGGCTGCGGCGCCTCCACGATCTCGTCAGGCTGCAACTTATGGTTGCGGTAGAAATCGGCCGTCCCGAGTTTCGGCATGGTGCCCACTCCGGCGATCGCGTAGACCTTGCCCGCCTTCGTGCGCACCAGGATGGGCGATTCGCCTCCGATGCCGAAATGCGAAGCCTCCGTCACGGACGCCGCCAGCATGGTGGCGATTCCCGCATCCACCGCGTTGCCGCCCTGTACAAACAGGCGCATGCCGGCTTCGGTCGCGTATTCCGTGCCCGCCGCCACCGCACCGTGCGTGCCTCGGGATGCGATGCGCACCGGCCGCCCGGGAGGGGCGCCGCGTTGCGCCCAGCCGGCCGATACCAGGATCGCCAAAAGGAGAGACAGCCTGAGTTTCGTCACAATCTTCTCATTGTATGGGATTCTCCGCGAGAGCGGTATAATCTCAGCATTCGTGAAAGAGTCTGAGCCCCAGCAGCCAGCCGCGCCGAAAGCAGAAGAGGAGCCGATGCTGTATTGCCCCGTCTGCTCCATGCGCCTCGCCAGTTTGAAATGCAAGCTGGTGTGCCCGCAGTGCGGCTATTACATGAGCTGTGCGGATTATTATTGAATGCCCAACATGTCCGATATTGCAACCCAACTGGAACGTTTTCGCCGCGGCGCGGAACTGCTGGCCGTGGTCCTGACCGGTGTTTTTGGAGAGGAAGAGGATTTCACCACGGCCCCGGGCAAGTGGAGCATCCGCCAGGTTGTGGCGCACCTGGCCGATGCCGAACTGGTGGGCGCGCATCGTTTCCGCCAGGTGATTGCCGAGGATACTCCCACGCTCATGGCCTTTGACCAGAATGCCTGGGCGCACAATCTGGACTACGCGCGGCGCAAGCCGAAGCAATCGCTGGAGACCTTCCGCCGCCTCCAAGCCGAAGCAATCGCTGGAGACCTTCCGCCGCCTCCGCGCGGAGAACTACGACTTGCTGAAAGGTCTGCCGGAGAGCGCCTTCGATCGCACCGGCAACCACTCCCAAAACGGCATCGTCACCCTTCGCCAGATGCTGGATGGCTTCGCCGGCCACGCCGAATCGCACGCCCGCCAGTTGCAGGAGATCCGCGAGGAATACAAAAAGGTCAAGGGGAAGAAGTAAGTCTTCGCAAAACCGTGGAGTCGACTAATTTCGCCGTTCTTGCGAAACTGGTTGCCTCTCTCGAAAATGCTGAGCCGCGA
>OKRF01000015.1 GCA_900290315.1 Candidatus Sulfopaludibacter sp. SbA3
CGGATGGGGCCGGCCGCAATCCTGCGCGTTCGTAGGATTGAAGCAGGTGATGGTGCGGCGCTTTGACCCCTCGCATGTGCTGCGCCTCATCGCAGAGGAGAAGTGTACGGGCATGTCGCTGGTCCCCACCATGGCCAACGCTCTGCTGAACTGTCCCGACCTGGGCAAATTCGATACCTCTACGATGCGGGAGATCGTATTGGGCGGCGCGGCATCTTCGCCGGAACTGGTTTGCCGTCTGGAACAGGCCTTCCACTGCGTAGTCGGGGCAGGCTACGGCCTCACCGAAACCTGCCCGGTGGCCACAGGGGCGCGCACCAAGAGCACCGTGGTTTACACCGGCGAGGAAGACCGCCTGAATCACCTGGCCTCGACGGGATGGCCTCTGCCCGGGTGCGAAGTCCGCGTGGTGGACCTGCAGATGAAAGACGTACCGCGCGACATGCAAACCGTCGGCGAGATTGTCATCCGTGGCGACCTGGTGATGGACGGCTACTTCAAGGAGCCCAAAGCCACCGAAGCGGTCATGACCGATGGCTGGTTTCATACCGGCGACATGGCCGTGTGGGATGAAGAGACCTACCTGCAAATTGTGGACCGCAAGAAGGACATCATCATCAGCGGCGGCGAAAACATCTCCTCCATCGAAGTGGAGCGCGCCATCTTCGCCCACACCGCCGTGCTGGAGTGCGCCGTGGTCTCTTCGCCGGATCCGCAATGGGGCGAGGTGCCCGCCGCATTTGTGGTGCTCAAGCCGGGGCAGCAGCTTAACGAGCAGCAGCTTTGCGAATTTCTGCAAGGGCGTATCGCCCGCTTCAAAATGCCGCGCCGCATCCAGTTCAGCGAGATGCCTCTGCCCAAGACCGGGACCGGCAAGATCATCAAACGCGAACTGCGCGAAGGCCTGTGGAGCGGCAGGGAACGCAGAATCCAAGGATAGATCCCCATGTGGCAGCAGAACTATACACCCATCGCGGGCAGCCTGACCCCGTCGGCTCTGGTAGCAGGACTCCCGATTTTCGCCATGCTGTTCCTGCTGGGCATTCTGCGCAAACCGGCCTGGATGGCGTCGCTGGTGGGGCTGGCCACCGCGGTGCTGGTGGCCGCTGGAGTCTATGGCATGCCCGCGGGACAACTCTCCGCCGCGATCGCCTATGGTGCGGCGTTCGGGCTGTTTCCCATCGGTTGGGTGGTCTTCTCCGCCATTCTGCTCTACCGCATCACGGTGGAAAGCGGCAAGTTCGAGCTGCTCAAGAATTCCATCGGCAACCTGACCAGCGACCGCAACCTGCAGGCGCTGCTCATCGCCTTCGCCTTCGGCGCGTTTGTGGAAGGCGCCGCCGGTTTCGGCACGCCCGTGGCGGTGGCAGGCGCCATGCTGGCCGGGTTGGGGTTTACGCCGTTTTACGCCGCCGCNNACTTTCGGCTCCATCGCCATCCCCATCACCACGCTGGCCGGCACCACCGGCCTGCCGCTCGATCGGCTGAGCGCCGGCGTCGGCCGCATTTGCGCACCGGTGTCGCTGTTCGTGCCGGCGTACCTGATCCTGGTGATGTCAGGAAGGAAGGGACTGCGCAGCGTTCTCCCGGCCGCCGCCCTGTGTGGCCTCGCGTTCGCCGGCACGCAGTTCTTCGTATCGAATTTCATCAACGCGCAGCTTACCGATATTCTGGCGGCGCTGGCCTCCATGCTTGCGCTGTTGATCTGGATTCGGTTGACCGGCGCCCGTCCGGTTTCGTCCACGCCTGCTCGCACCACAGGCGAAGTGGCACTCGCCTGGGCGCCGTACGGCCTCCTTGTGATCTTCGTTCTGCTATGGGGCTACAAACCGATTCAGACGCAGCTCAACGCTACCAACCTTCCGGTCAACTGGCCGGGGCTGCACAACGCCATCCTGCGCATGCCGCCCGTGGTCGGCAAGCCCTCGCCGTATCCCGCGGTGTACAACTTTGGATGGCTGTCCGCCTCCGGCACAGCGTGCCTTCTGGCCGCGATCCTGGGAGCATTCGTGGTCGGCCTGAGTCCGAGCCGCTTCGTCAAAGTGGTCGGTCAGACCGCCCGCCAGCTTGCCCTCGCGGAACTGACCCTGGCTGCCGTGCTCGCTCTCGCGTTCCTGATGAACTACTCCGGCGCCACAGCCACGCTGGGGCTGGCCTTCGCTGCCACCGGCATCCTGTTCCCGTTCTTCAGCGCGCTGCTGGGCTGGCTGGGCGTCTTCCTCACGGGCAGCGACACTTCGGCGAATGCCTTGTTCGGCACCTTGCAGGTGGTGACGGCCAACAAGCTGGGGATGAACGCCGTCCTGATGGCATCGGCCAATTCCGCGGGCGGCGTGATGGGCAAGATGATCAGTCTGACCAGCATCGCGGTGGCCGCTTGCGCTACCAATATGAAGCACGAGGACGAGTCCAAGCTCTTCCGCTTCACCCTGAGGCACAGCGTCTTCCTGGCGTCGGTCATCGGCCTGATCGTGGTGTTCTATGCTTATGTCATGCCTGGATGGGCGCCATGAGGATTCTGGCATTCCTGCTGGCCCTGCCATTGTGCGCCCAGCAACTGCCTCCCTTCGAAGGCCAGAACCTGCTCGACAAGAAAGTGAGGCTGCCGGATGGGCACGCCGCCGTGCTCCTGATCGGCTTCACCCACGCGTCGCAGAATCAGACGAAGCCGTGGAGTGTGAAGATCGCGAGTCAACTGCCCACCTGGAACATTTCCGTGCTGGAAGATGTCCCCCGCCTGGTCCGCGGCATGGTCTCCCACAGCATTAAGAGCAGCGTCCCGGAGAACCTCCGCGAGCGTTTCCTGCTGGTCTATCACGGCGAAAAGGAACTGAAGCAGGCGGCAGCGTTCTCGACGCCGGATGATGCCTACGTCCTTGTGCTGGACAAATTGGGTTCGATCCAATGGAAATTCCACGGGCCCGTCACTGACGCCGCGTTCGAGCGGCTAAAGGCGCAGATGGCAGCTACTCCCTGATGCGATATTCCATCCGAGGCAGCATTCTGCCGTCGATCGCCGAAGGGACGCCGTCAGAGCAACGTGCCCATCCCTTTCCGGATACACGCAGGATCGATAAACAGGTCATTTGGCAACTTGAACTGCTGGACGCCCTGGAGAGTAGCGTCGCCAAAGCGCGCGAGGCACTGTGCGGCGCCACCGGCGAGCACCTCATGAAAAACTGGCGCCTCCTCGCGCACCTGGCCCCTCATCGCGGGCAGTTGACGGTGTACCTTCGCCTGACGGATTTTTGCGGGACACCTGAAATGTGTCCTGAAGATGTCCTCGAAACCGAACCCCAGCGCGATCCGCGCGCCTTTAACGCGTACCCTCATGGCCTCGCAGGCCAGGTCCGCATCATGACGCCCGAAGGTGAGGCCGCCTAATCAGGCCCACTGCCAAGGGATGGTCGAATCCCTCGCACCAGTTGGGCACTTCGAATGTGATCTCGCGAATCCATCGCCGCTGACCGCTGGCGCCTCAATCCCGCCGCTGTCATCGACAACAACACCTTCACAAGAGGCCTCAACGACGCCGAGGACATCCACACTCACGACCCCGAAGCCGATGCCGCCCTCGAAAAAGTCGTCGAAGAAGCCACCCTCCTGGCCCAACTCGCAACGGCCAAAGGAGAAAGCTCCGACATCGCACGCGACTACCAGGTCAAACGCGCAGAAAATTGTAGCGATCGTGCCGGTAACTGGTTGGTGATACCGGCCAAAGGTGCGCCGAAACCCGCCCCCGCCGTGGCGCCATTGCCCCAGGTCCCGCTGAACCCCACAAAGTTCGCGTGATTGAAGGCATTGAACGATTCGGCCCGCAGCGTCAGATGAGTCCGCTCGCTGCCCAACGTGAAAGCCTTCTCCAGGAAAGGAGAGAAGTCATAGATCGGCCGTCCATGACCCACATTGCGGCCCACCACCACGCCATTGATTACTGGCCGGTCCGTGGTCGCGCCGTCACCGCTATTGGCAGCGCCCGTGGTGTAGTTGTACGGCAGTCCCGAGCCCAGCGTTGCCACCCCGCCGAAATGAATCCCCAGCGGCAGAATATACACGCCGCTCAGCACGAAGCGCTGGCGTTGATCGTAAATGGCGTTGCCGTTCTCCACTTTGCCGGTGAACAGCGGATCGTTGGGATTCTGGCTGGGGATGTCGGGATCTACGTTGTCGATGGCATGCGACCACGTGTAGCTCACCAGCATCGTGAACTTGTTGCTGAAGTGGTGCGTCAGGTTGACATCCAGCGCATCGTAGTAGGCGTAGCCGTTGTTCACGTCGCTCTGGATGAGCGCGTACGGCGGCTGCGGATTGGTGGCCGCGCTCGGGTTGCAGGTGGCGCCGTTCTGTTGATACCACCAGATCCAATACGGCCGCGTACAGTTCGCGGCCTGCGCCGTCCGAACCTGTCCCGGAGCCGTGCGGATGAACGGAGCTGGCGCATCCACGTCCAGTGGGCGATTGATCTTCAGCGTGTGCGCCCCCACATAGTCCACGCTCAGCACCCAGTTGGGAGCAATACGCCGTTCCACCCCGATAGTCCACTGTTCCGTGTACGGGCTCAGCAGCGTGTTGGGATAGCCCACCAGCGTGTTGGTCGGGAAGAACTGGTTGTAGTACGAAGCATCTCCGGGCCGCAGATACAGGCTGCGCACCGGCGCCTGCGCTCCCGCGGGAAACGCCGGAAGAGGCACAGCCGCGACACTGGTGGGAAATCCAATCTGGCCGGCCGATGCCGTATAGTTGAACACGCCAGTCGGACCGGTCAGGGCGTAATTCGCTTCGTTATTGTCCACGATCTGCGAGTAGTAGATGCCGAACCCGCCGCGGATGACCGTCTTGCCGTCGGCCCTCGGATTGTAGGCGAAGCCCACACGCGGCGCGAAGTCCTTGGTGGAATCGGTGAAAGTCTGCCGTTCGTATCGCAGGCCCAGGTTAATCGTCAGATCCTTGCGGGCATGGAAATCGTCCTGCACGAACATGGCCCAGAGCGTGTCATCCACCGTGTAGACGGCGTTCCCATAACTCTGCGCATAAGTGTTGACATTGGCGATGCTATTCAGATAAGTCGGGCTTTCGCACACCGAGGCGCCCAGCGCGCAGGATTTGTAAGTGAAGACGCCCAGGTAACTCGGGCCGCCGAATTCCTTGCTGTTGCCGCCGGTGTGCGCATGAATGACGTCTGCGCCAAATTTGATCTGGTGTCGCCCTTTGGTGGCCGAAAGCACGTCGTTGAATTCGTACTGGCGATTCATCAGCACGGCCGATTGCGAAGTGCCGGACGTAAACGTTCCCACCCCGGCAATCGGCACCGCATACTGCGTGCCGTAAATGGCCGGATCGAACTCTGTAATCGGCGACGCCAGTTGAAACTGCGCTCGCAGATTATTGATCAGTGTGGGACCCAGCACCGCCGTCTCCCCCACTTCCTCCGAATAAGTCCGGCGGCGGAAAGTGCGAGCCACCGTGGGAAGGCTGTTGCCGCCTACGATGCCGTTGGGATTGGTGTCGTGAAAGCCATCCACATCGCTGCGGAAGAAAAGATTGTGCTTGTCATTGAGCTGGCGGTCCAGCCGGAAATACCCCAGCCAGTCGCGATAGTGCCCCACGAAGTTGCCGGGCGCCACCGGAGAAATCACCGGAGACGCGCGGTTCTCCATGACATATTCGCCGGCCGCGAAGACATGAGTCTTGCTGTCGCTGCCCAACTCTCCGCCCATGGAGAGCGCCATCTGGTTCATGGTGTCGTTAGTCAGATCGTTGCCGCTCGTGGCATTGTTGGCGGTAAAACCGGCCAGGGCGGCTTCGGTACCCGAAGGCCGTCCGGCGTAATAGGCCTCACCGTGGAACTGGTTGCTTCCGCTCTTGCCCACCATGTTGATGACGCTGCCTGCGGTGCCGCCGAATTCGGCCGAGAAAGCATTGGTCAGCACGGTCATCTCTTGCAGCGACGCCAGCGGCATGTTGCTGAAAATCGTCTGCCGGCCCCACATGTCCACGGCGTTGCTGCCATCCACCTCGAACCATGCCTGGCGGCGGCCGGTGCCGTTAGTGGTGAACATGTTTTCGTTCATGAACACATCGCCCTGATTGATGGCCGGCCGATTGGCCGCGCTCAGCAGCGGCAAGTAAGTGATCTTGCGATCGAGCAGCGGCGTCTCTTCCATCTGCAGGGTGCTCAGGTTCACGCCCAATTGCGGTTGGTCGGTATGCACTTCGCCGGCCACGCCGGTGACTGTCACTTGAGTCTGGCCGCTGGCCACATTCAGTTGTACCGTGAGTTCGGCAGTCGTGCCGCCCTCCAGCGTGACTTGCTTCAACTGTCCGTCGGCGAACCCCTGCTTGCTCGCGGTGATGTCGTACGTCCCGGCGATGGGCAGCCCTTCGATGGTGAAGTTACCGGAAGCGGTGGTTTCCGCCTTCCGTTCCAGCCCGCTCTGGGCGTTCTTCACCGTGACCTGCACGCCGGCCACACCGGCGCGGCTCTGGTCGGTTACATGGCCATTAATGGTGGCCGTATCGGGCGTCTGCGCCAGCAATGTGGCGGCGAAGGCAAACATTAAAATGGCCGATCGAGACATTGGTCCTCTTTTTGCGGATACTACCACCGGTCGTAGATGAGCGAACTCTTTGTCCCATCGGTAGGACAGACGATCGTCTTGTGTCGTCTGTCTTCTTCGAACTCTTTTCCATTACCATAGTCCTCAGGCTGCCCATGGAGTCTCCCACCTCCACATTCACGCTGCTGGAACAGGCCCGTGCCGGCGATGAGCAGGCCCTGTCGCGCGCCTTCGAGAAATACCAGAAGCGCCTCGCCGTGCTCGTGCACTTCAAGCTGAGTCCGCAGGCGCGCGCGTTTTCCGACGTGGAAGATGTGGTGCAAGAGATCTTCCTGCGCGCCTTCCGCGACCTCGGCCGTTTCGAGTACCAGTCGCCCGGCAGCTTCCTCCGCTGGCTTTCCGCCATTGCCGATCACGTGATCGTCGATCGTGTCCGCTATCAGAATCGCGAGCGGCGCGCCGGTGAAGACGTGCCCTTCCGTTCGCCCAGCAACCCCGCCGGACCCGAGCCGCGCGATACCAAAACGCCCAGCCGCCTCTTCGCCCAACAGGAGGCCGTGGAACGCCTGCTGGACCGCCTCGGCGCACTGCCGGAAGACTACCGCCAGGCCATCCTGATGGCCAAAATCGAAGGGCTCTCTACCTTGGAGATGGCCCAGCGCCTGGGCAAATCGCGCGAAGCGGTGGCACTTCTCGTCTATCGCGCGGTGAAGCGCTTTCGCGCCATCTGCGAGGCGGCTGAATGACCGACGAAGAGCGCGAACAGCAACTCGCCGACGCCTTGGCGGACGCGATGGAGCGCCGCGAGACCACTCGCACGATGCATCCGGAACTGGCGCCGGAACTGGCCGCCCTGGGGGAGATCGACCGCCTGTTGGGCGCGCCGCCCCCTCTTCCCGCGCGGCTGAGCGGACACAAAGTCGCCGTCGAAATCGGCTCCGGCGGAATGGGCCGCGTGCTCCTGGCGTTCGACGATGCGCTGGGCCGCAAGGTGGCCATCAAGACACTCGCCGGCCGCTATGCGGACGACGCCCTGTTGCGCGCACGCTTCATGGCGGAAGCCCGCGCCATGGCCCGCGTCAGCCATCCCCACATCGCCCGCATCTACAGCCTGGGGCCTCCCGATGAGCCACCTCACTTCGTCATGGAGTACCTGGAGGGCGCGCCCCTCACCCGCGCGGCCGTTCACCTGACCTTCGAACAGCGCGCCGAACTGATGCACAAAGTCGTCATGGCGGTCGAGTTTCTGCACCAGCGCGGCATCCTGCACCGCGATCTGAAGCCCGCCAACATTCTGGTGGGCGCGGACCTGGAACCGAAGCTGCTCGATTTCGGACTGGCCCTCGATCTGGGCGGTCAGGAGCGGCTGTCCAGGATCGGTGAGGTCGCCGGAACCCCGGAGTATCTCTCGCCCGAACAGACCCGCGGCGCCATTACTCTGGATGCCCGCAGCGACGTTTTTTCCCTCGGCGCAGTGCTCTACGAACTCCTCACCGGCCAGCCGCCCTTCCACGGCGACACCGTTTCCGGCCTCTTCCGCCACATCCGCGAGCAGGATCCGGAGTTGCCCCGCCGCATCGCCCCGGCCATCCCCAAAGACCTCCAGAACATCTGCCTGCAAGCGCTCGAAAAGGACCCGGCCCGCCGCTACGCCTCCGCCCGCGAGATGGCGGACGACCTGCGCCGCTTCCTCGCCAGCGAAGCCGTCCTCGCCGAGCCCGCCGCCTATGCCCGCCTCATCACCGGAAAGGTCGCCCAGCATCTCCGCGACCTGGAGAGCTGGCGGCACGAGCAGATCGTCTCCGATGCCGAGTATGACGGCATCCGCAAACGTTACGAGCGCCTGCTGGAGCGGGAAGACTCCTGGATCATGGAGGCGCGGCGACTGACGCTGCCGCAGGTCAGCCTCTATTTGGGTGCGTGGATTCTGCTCACGGGCGCATCTTTCCTGTCGTTCTTTCCCTATCCCGCTCTGGCGGGAATGCTGGCCGTACTGGCAGCCTGGGCCGCCGCCGCGCCCACCGGTTGGATGGGCATTCGCAGTTGGCGGCGCGGATATTATCGCGTCGCTATCGCCTACATGCTGGCCTTCTGCCTGGTGGTTCCCATTGCCGTGCTGGTAAGCCTGGAGGAGGCACGCGTCTTCACCGCGCTCACGCAGGGGCAAGCCCGGTTGGAGTTGTTCCATCGTCTGGAAGCCGCCCGCCAGGCAACCAACGCCCAGTTGTGGTGGGCCTTGCTGGCGGGTCTGCCCGTCTGTTGGTGGCTGCGGCGCTTCACCCGCGCGCCTGTGTTTTCCCTCATGTTCGCCGCCATGTCCGCCATGCTGTGCCTGGCCACGTTGCTGCGCATGGGCGTTCTGGATTGCCTGGATCGGGACCCCGGCCGCTGTTTCTTCGACTTGCTGCCGTGCGCGCTGCTCTTCATGACTGCCGGCTTTGTCTTCGAACGCCTGCGCCGGCCCGACGATTCGCGCTACTTTTATCCCTTCGCCGTAGCCTTCACCTGGGCCGCCCTGACCGGCCTCGCCACGTATCACGAGCCGTGGGCACACTGGCTGAAATCCGCGTTCCCGTGGACGCGCGGACAGATCGAGTACCTGTTTCTGATCAACGCGGCCGTATATTTCGCACTGGACCGCCTCTGCGAGTTGTTCCCTTCGCCGCAGGTCCGCATGGTGGGGAAATCCTTCCGGTTCGTGATCCCCGGGCACGTCATGACGTCGCTGCTGCTGCTCGGCCTGGCCGCGCAATCGCACTTCGAAGAGCGTCTCTTTGAGTGGCTGCTCCCCGCCGTAGCGTGCGTCTTCGTATTCGCCAGTATTCCGCGCCAGATGAAGAACTTCTTTGCCAGCGGCCTGTTCTTCTTTGCCATCGGGGCCTTCCGCTTGCAGCAGGAGGTGTTTCCAGAGCACGCATTTTGGCCGGTTTTTCTGCTGGTGGCGGGGTTGGCCCTGATGCTGGCCGCGGCCAATTACGCTGCCCTCAAGGTGGCCCTGAAAAAAATCCGTCGCCCGGTGCAATCCTAGCCTCCCCGTGTCGCTGTTCTCTAGTGGAGGCGAAAACAATGAAATTCGCAACTTTGACCCTGGCCCTCGCGGGCGCGATGGCCCTCACCGGATGCACCAACCTGGTCTCTTTGAACCCCTTTGTTACCGAGAAGCAGGCAGTCATGGACCCCAACCTCGTGGGCACCTGGAAGAGCGACGATGGCGACTCGATCTTCGTCGTGGAGGGCGGCACTTCCAGCTATTCCATCACCTACACCAATAAGGGAGATTCGACACCATTCACCGCCATGCTCTTCAAAGCGGGCGATGCGGAATTGCTGGACCTGGTCAGCACCAAGGAGGCCTTCCTCCAGGTGCCGGTTCACGCAGTAGTCCGTGTGTGGCCGGAAGGGTCGCAGCTCCGCTGGGCGTTCCTCAGTTCCAAGTGGCTCCAGGAACAGACCACCAGGGAACTGGTCTCGCAACCCGTTGGTGACACCCAAATGTTGACTTCACCCGGAGAAGCAGTGCGCAGTGTCCTGCTCAAGTACGCCGGAGATTCCAAAGCCTGGGACGACAAGCCCAACGTCATGACGCGCATGCCGTGAGGGCCCTTGGCGCCGGCCATCCTGGTAGCGCCGGCGGTCTTGCCGCCGGTGAACTACCTCACCGCGTCATCTGTTCCAACAGCCGGTGCACCGAAGTCAGCGTCACCGGCTGCAGCATCAGAAGCAGCAACAGACCGCTGGCCGCGACTCCGGCAACCAGAACCGGCACTGACCTACGTTCGTCGAGCCCCACGGGGGCGTCCCGCAATAACCGCTCGACACGTTCGGCCAGGTCCTGATTATCCGCCAGCAGAGACGTCACCAGCGGCGCGGTCTGCGGGCACGCGCCCATGCGCGCCACGCTGACCAGGGCCGATGCCAGCGAAAGGGAACGCTGCGAGTCTCCGGCCACTGCGTAATCGTCCGCGGCCCATTCCGCGAATCGGTTCCACACGCGTTCCAGGCGCACGAATCCGCGCCACATGGGAAGCATGTCGGGAGCCAGCAGCAGGAGGAGCCGCTTGAAATTGTCACGGGACAGCCGGTGAGCCTGTTCGTGACGCAGCGCCGCGGCCAATTGCCGCACCGGGAGCGCATTCACCACCGGACGGGAGATGATCAGCCGGGGGTGCAGGATGCCGGCCAGCACCAGGAACGGAGCGGACCCTTCCACTACCCAAACCGGCGCGCTTTCGCCGGCCAGGTGCTCTTGCCGTCCCACCATCTGGCAGTAGCGGATGTAACCCAGCGACCGCCGGGCCGCGCGCACGCAGCGGATCGCCGATCGTGCTATCGATGCGACGCAGAGCAAAGCCGCCGCCAGGCAGGCGAAACCGACCTCTTCCTGCGTGGCCGCCGGTTCCAGTAACAGGTAGCTGGGGGTGCACAGACCAATCACCACCAGTACGGAAAACGCCCACGGGAACAGGCGCACAGCCAGCAGGAACCCCGCAGCCTGGCGCGGGCGAAGCCGTTCCGCAAAGCGAATTGCCGCCGGAGTCAGCAGAGAAACCGCCAGCCCGAGTGCCAGATGCACCAGAAAGAAGGATGCCAAACACAGGCACAGAAGCCGCAGCAGGTAGGAAAGGGTCATGTCTTCCTCCTCCGGTACAGTTCCTTGCGCTTCAACCGGATCTTGCGCTCCAGTTCGTCGAGCAGCGCTTCATCGTGCCGGCCCACGGCGTCGACCAGGCACGAGATCAGCAGTTCTCCGGAGGTTTCCGGCGCGGCCAGAAAGCCCGCCACGAACTCTCCCGCGCGCTTCTGCTCCCATTCCGCCCGTGAGAATCGCGGGTAGTAGAAGAAAGCCCGGTCGGCCTTGCGGCGCGCCAGCAGTCCCTTCTTGTACAGGCGGTCCAGGGTGGTCATCACCGTGGTGTACGCCAGCGGACGCGCCAGTTTCTGCATCACATCGTGCACGTTGCCGTCACCGTGCGACCAGAGAATCTCCATCACCGTGATTTCGAGAGGGCCAAGAGCCTCCATAATGATTCAAAGTGTATCAGACCGCAGGATGGACCCACGGGCTGCGGTAAGGCCGCGCCAGGCGCCGGTTGGCCTCCGCATCGTTGATCACGCGGCCGGCCTTCGGGTCCCACGCCAGTGATCGCCCCAGGTCCATCGAAAGATTTGCCAGAATGCAGCTCGCCGTGGAGATGTACCCCTGCTCGATATCGGCGACGGGCTTGCCGCGCGAAGCAATCGCCGCCAGAAAGTCCAGCATGTGATGGCGGATGGCCGGGGCGCAGTGCTTCTCCAGATCCTTCTCGGTCTTGTCCTCGGGAAACTGCTCCAGTTCGTACGTGACGTCCTGGTGGATGGGTGCCTCGCCCTTCCCGGCCGGCGTGAAATCGTAGCTGAACACGCTGGCCTTCAGCGTTCCCTTGTCACCATAGAAGGTCGCGCCCCAGGTGTATTTCGGATCGGGAGGGTCGCCCCAGGTGCGATGCTGCCAGACGATCTTCAGGTCGGGGTAGTCCCACGTGGCCAGTTGCGTATCGGCGATATTGGCCTTGCTCTTCGCCTCCAGGATTCCGCCACTGGAACTCACCCGCTGCGGCCATCCCAGGTTGAGCATCCAGCGCGTCATATCGAACATGTGGACGCACATGTCGCCCATAATGCCGTTGCCGTACTCCATGAACGCGCGCCAGCCTCGGGGATGCACCAGCGAATTGTACGGCCGCATGGGCGCGGGGCCGGTCCACATTTCATAGTCCAGATTCGGCGGCGGCGTGGTATCGGGCGGATTCGCGGCCGCTCGCATGTGGTAATAGCAGTAGACTTCCACCAGTCCGACTTTGCCGAGCTTGCCCGGCTTCACCACCTTCTCCATGGCGTCCACCAGGTGCGGAGTGCTGCGCCGCTGCGTCCCGATCTGCACCACCCGCTGGTGTTTTCGCGCCGCGGCCAACATGGCCTGCCCTTCCAGAACGTCCACGCTGATGGGCTTCTGGCACCACACGTCGGCGCCCGCTTCCACCGCGGCGATCATGGCCAGAGCGTGCCAGTGATCTGGCGTATCCACCAGCACGATGTCGAGATCCTTCTCCGCCAGCATCTTCCGGTAGTCGCCGTAGGTGCGGGGACGGCGCTTAGACGCTTGCCGCGTGGCCACCATGCCGGCAGCGTCCGCCAGCATCTTGGAATCGGCATCGCACAGCGATACCACTTCAACGGGCGCCACCTGTATGAGGCGGAACAGGTCCGACTTGCCGTACCACCCGCACCCGATCATGCCCACGCGCCTGGTCTTCTGGTCCGCGGCCTGTTCGGCCAGCAGGCGCGCTGCGGCACTCGGCCCCGCCGCTCCGGCATAGATAAACTGACGTCGATTCATGCCCTACCCCTCGATTCCCAACACCCGCTTGGTGTATGCCAGGCTGGCCTCCAGATCCTCGCGCTCCTTGCGCAGCACGCCCTCGCGATCTTTGGGCGCCGCTTCCACCGGCCTCACCTTGCCCCGTTCGGCGATGTCCAGAAAGCGGGCGAACTCCCAGGCCGGGTCGTTGCGGTACGCGTCCCAGAACTGCGGATCGCGATAGGGAAACACGCGCGCGTTTGTCACGATGGACTCCAGCGAGAGCGCCCGGCCGGGACAAAGCTCCGCATACTTCCGCACGTATTCGCCAATCCGCACGTTGCCTTCTCCCATGCGCACCCAGGCCACCGCCGCGCCTTCCGGAACGCGCCACACCGCGCTGTCGCGCACGTGGCTGGTGAGTACGTAAGGATGCAGCGTCTCCAGCGTGAGGTGTGGATCTTCCAGGGTCCACAGCGGATTTCCGGAGTCCAGACACACCCCTACAAAATCGCGCCCCGCGGATTCGATCAACGACTTCAACTCGCGCGCCTGCATATCGCCGGCATGGTTCTCAATGGCGATCTTCAACCCCGCATCGACAACCTTCGGCCGCACATTCCGCAGCACCTTGGCGGTGTTCTCGATATGCTTTTCGATAGGCCCCGGGCGGCGATCGTCGGAGCTTCCGAGCACGGCCCTCACGATGTGCGACCCCACAATCTGTGCGGCGTCGATCATGCGGCCGAGTTGCTCTTCCGCCGTGCCCGCCTTGGCGTCGAACATCTTGGAGGTGGGGCATACGGAGCGCATGCCAATCTCTACCTCGATACCCAGTTGTTCGGCGTGCCGCCGCACGGCCCGCAGATTGTCGGGGTCCAATCCGCCGATGAACCGGATCTCCGAAAAATGCACCACCCGCGCCTTCTGAGCGGCACAGTAATCCAGCAGTTGGATGGGCGTCCAATTCTGCGAACGCAGGCTGAAGAGATCGATCCCGAGTTTCACGGAAGTCTCGGCCGCGGCAGCCAGGGGAGCCGCAGCCGTCATTGCCATCATGGTCCGTCTGGTCATATGCCCCTCGCGCTATTGTACGGAATTCAGGTACGCGATCAGGTCCGCCACTTCCTGCGGACCGCCAAAGGTGGGCCATCCGATGCCGGCTTGCTGCAT
>OKRF01000360.1:0-2888 GCA_900290315.1 Candidatus Sulfopaludibacter sp. SbA3
CTGGAATGGTACTCCGTGGAGGACGGGCCCTACGTCACCATGGCAGATGCCCTGGCGCAATCCGGCGGCATCCTGCCTTTCAACCGCAAGGTCTTCGCCACACGCCCCGGGCCGGATGGCCGGCAAGCCTGGTACCTGGTGGCGTACCGCCCCGTCATTCGAGGCACGGACCTGCGCGATGCCCGCATGGCGGCTGACACGCTCGCCGCGCCGGTCACGACGTTCACCTTGAGCCAGCAAGTGACACGCTCGCCGCGCCGGTCACGACGTTCACCTTGAGCCAGCAAGCCGCCACACGCTTCGAGCAATTCACGCGAGCCAATATTGGAAAGCGCTCGGCCATCGTGCTGGATGAGCAGATCCTGAGCGTGCCGGTGATCGAGGATGTCATTCGCGATTCCGGCCAGATTCGCGGCGCTCACAGCCGCCAGGAGGCGGAGGACCTCGCCGTCAACCTGCGTTCCGGCGCCTTGCCCGCGGCCATCGAGGTGGTACAGGAGAGAACCGTGGAAGCCTCGCTCGGCGCCGATTCCATCCGCCACGGAATGCAAGCGGGAGCCGCCGGCCTGGCGGNNATGGTGGCAGTGATGCTCCTGTATTATCGCCGCGCCGGCGCCAATGCCACACTGGCGCTGCTGTTGAACGGCCTGCTGCTGGTGGCCACGCTGGCCTGCTTCGGCGCGGTGTTGACGCTGCCTGGCATCGCCGGCGTGGTGCTCACCATCGGCATGGCGGTGGATAGCAATGTGCTCATCTTTGAGCGCATTCGCGAGGAGGCGCGGGCGGGCAAAAGCGCCTCGGCGGCGCTGGCTGCCGGATTCTCGAAGGCCTTCGCTACCCTGGTGGACACGCACGTCACCACGGTGGTCTCCTGCGCCTTCCTCTTCTTCGTCGGTACTCCGGCGGTGAAGGGGTTCGCCGCGACCCTGGTGATCGGCCTGATCACCAATCTGTTCACCTCGGTATTCGTTTCGCGGGTGGCCTTCGATTGGGAATTGAGGCTCGGCATGGCGCGGTAGAGCGCCGCAAAACTCACAAAAGCAGACAGACGACAAGAAACGATCGTCTGTCCCACGGGGTTGCCGAATTTTCATTCGCGCAAGGCCACCGCCGGATCGACCGTTGCCGCGCGCCGCGCTGGAATCCAGCAACTCAGCATCGCCGGTATAAACACCGCTGCCGCTACCATCGTCAGGACGGCCGGATCGCGCGGACTCACCCTGTACAAGAGGCTGCTCATCGCTTTCGCGAGCGCGATGGCGCCGAGCAGACCACCGCCGACGCCCGCCAGAACGAGCGCCAGGCCCTGCCGCGCAACCAGTGCGACCACCTGCGCCGGTCCGGCGCCGAGAGCCAGGCGTACCCCGAATTCCTGCGTGCGTTGAGCCACGCTATAAGCCAGCACCCCGTACAACCCGATCAGCGCCAGCGCCACCGACAACCCGGCGAAGCCGGCCATCACCTGCATGACAAACCGCTTCGTAGCCAGGCTGCGCGACACCAATTCTTCAGCGCTCCGTACGCGATACGCAGGCACGCCGGCGTCCACCTCGAGCACGCGCCGCTGTACGGCCTTGGCGAGCAGTTCCGGATCCTGCCGCGTGCGCAGAAAGAGGGCCAGCATAGGTACGGGGTGCTGAGCCTCCGGCAGGTAGACCTGCGGCGGCGCCGGTTCACTGGGCAGACCCGGCTTCATATTGCCGACCACACCCACAATCTCGCGGGGCTTCGGCTCACCCTCCAGCATGACCAAGCGTCCTACTGGATTGGTGTCGACGAAACCCACCCGCGCGAACGCTTCGTTGATAAGCACCACGGCGGGAGAACCGGAGTTGTCGGCGGAAGTGAAGAGGCGGCCTCGCCGCAACGGGACGCCCAGCGCCGCAAAATATTCGGGTGTGACCACTTGATTGATGCCATTCACCGATTGGCCCCCGCGGCCCTGATCGCTAAGCGCGCGAAATTGCTGCCAGATCTGATAACCACCACCGCTCAGCGGCGCATACATCCCAACGCCCACGTTGGAAACCCCCGGTAACGATCGTAGGGCAGTCACCAGCCGATCGATGTACTGTTCCACTTTCCCGCCCTGATACTTGTCACCGACAAGGAACTTCGTGCTGGGCATCGACACGAACAGGGTCAACAAATGGTCCGTGCGAAAGCCCAAGTCTTCATGCGCCAGCGACCAGAAACTTTTCGCCAGTAGTGCCGAGCCGCTCAGCAGCATGACCGCAAGCGCCACTTCCGCCGAAACCAGCGCGGCACGCGTTCGACTACTCCGGCTTCCCTCTGTCATGCCACGGCCGCCGGAGCGCATCCCCGTTTGCAGATCCCGGCCTACGCTCTGAGCGGCTGGAGCGACACCGGAGAGCAGGCCCACGAATAGGGCCAGCCCCGCGGCAAACAGGAGCGCGCGAGCATCCATCTGAATTTCTTCGAGGCGCGGAAGGTCTCGCGGGCCGTGCTCCCGAATGAGCGATACGGCGCCGGCAGCCAGTGCGGTTCCAAGTCCCGCTGCGAGTACGGCGATCACCGCGCTCTCCGTAACCAACTGCCGGAGAATGCGGACGCGGCTGGCGCCCAGCGATGCACGGATCGACAATTCCCGCTGGCGCGCCGTCCCCCGCACCACATACAGGGCCGCAACGTTGGCACATACAATCAGCAGCACAAAGAACACCGACCCCGAAAGAACCAATAGTTGCGTCTCCGAGTCGCCCACCAGGGATTTCTTCAGATCGGCGAGATCTACACTCCAGTCTTTGTTGGATGCGGGATGGGCTTCGGCCAGCCCGCGGCAGATCTGCCGCAGCCGCTCCTGCGCCTGCCGCCTCGGCATGCCCGCACGTAACCGGCCGGCAGCCAGCCAAAATCGGTTGTCCCGC
>OKRF01000360.1:2898-3813 GCA_900290315.1 Candidatus Sulfopaludibacter sp. SbA3
CGGCCGGCAGCCAGCCAAAATCGGTTGTCCCGCTGTTCGGCGTCGTTGATGCCGATCGGCGAGAGCCACAGGTCGAATTGGCCTTCGAAGTTCAGGAATGCGGGCACTATGCCAACCACGGTCAGACTCTTGCCATCGATGCGCATCGCCGATCCGACAATGTTCTCATCGCCGCCGAATCTCCGATGCCAGAAGCCTTCCGTCAGAATGACGGCTGGCGAATCGGTCAATCGATCGTCAGCCGCGGTAAAGAGGCGGCCGCGTACAGGGGTCACGTCGAACGTCGAGAACACGCCGCTACTTCCAATGCCCGCCAGCACGCGCTCGGAT
This sequence comes from Candidatus Sulfopaludibacter sp. SbA3, assembly GCA_900290315.1. Classification (GTDB taxonomy): domain Bacteria; phylum Acidobacteriota; class Terriglobia; order Bryobacterales; family Bryobacteraceae; genus Sulfopaludibacter. Next base: position 3,229 of record OKRF01000360.1, read on the forward strand.
TGCCCGTTCAATTCGACCACCACATTCTGGTAGGAATAAATGCCGGCTGTCTCGAGAATCCCACTCGCCGACCAGTCTTCGAAATCGGGATAGGACGTTGGACCGTTGCTGATTCGCAGGGGGAGGTTGTTCGCCAGAATGCGCACAATCCGATCCGAGTTCCGGTAAGGCATGGGCCGAAGCAGAACCGAGTTCACGATACTGAACACGGCCGTGCACGCAGCAATGCCGATGCTGAGCACGGCAATGGCGACGAGGGCGAACACCGGCGATTTTCGGAGCATCCGGACCGTGTAGCGCGCATCGGCGATCAATTCGTCGACCGGCCTGAATCCGGATGCTTCGCGGCACTCCTCTTTGGCCGATTCCAGCGCGCCAAATTCGATGCGGGCCTGCCGCTCCGCCGAACCCAACGGGACGCCGGCGCGAGCCAGATCTTCCGCCCGGCGCCGGATGTGCGAGCGCATCTCCTGGTCCATATCGTCTTCGAACTGGCGGCGCCTGAACAGGCTTGGCAAGCGAAAGCGCACTTCAGCCCTCCATCTTCCTCTCCTAGACCGTCAGAGAGAAGCCTACCGCATGCTC
>OKRF01000360.1:3823-28571 GCA_900290315.1 Candidatus Sulfopaludibacter sp. SbA3
AGCCCTCCATCTTCCTCTCCTAGACCGTCAGAGAGAAGCCTACCGCATGCTCTCCTAGAATGTCAAGGAGAGATGTGCTCCAGGGGAGAGCCCGAGCCCCATCCCAACCGGGCGGCGGTGTATACTGACCTGAGCCGGGAGTCTGAAAGCGCATGCAACCTTCAGTTCAGGGGGAACCGGATCGTGCAGTCACACAACTGCTGATCGATTGGAAAAGCGGCCAAAAGGAAGCACTCGACCTGCTGGTGCCGCTGGTGTACCAGGAACTGCGCCGGCTGGCCGATCACTACCTGCGCGACGAGCGGGCCGCGGCCACCCTGCAGCCCACCGTCCTGGTGCACGAGGCCTACCTGCGCCTGGTCGGCCAGAATCTGCCCGATTGGGAAAGCCGGGCCCACTTCTTTGGAGTGGCCGCGCACCTCATGCGCCAGATCCTGGTGGACCAGGCCCGCCGCCGCCAGAGCGCCAAGCGCGGCAGCGGCGCCGAAAAAGTCTCCATCGAAGAAGCCGTGAGTTTCTCCCCCGCCCGTGGCCGCGACATCGAAGAACTCGACGACGCACTCACCGCTCTGGCCGCCTTCGACGAGCGCAAAGCCAAGGTGATCGAGCTGCGCTTCTTCGGCGGCTTCGACCTGGAAGAGACCGCCAAGGCCCTGAACATCTCCACAGCCACCGTGGTCCGCGAACAACGGATGGCTGAAGCCTGGCTGCACCGCGAGATGGCCCGCACACAGGGATCCGGGGCGTAACCGTGGCGCCAGAACCGCAGCGCTGGGATCGCGTGGAAGAAATCTTTCACCAGGCGCTGGAACAGTCACCCGAAGTGCGTGAGGAGTGGCTGAACCGCACCTGCGCCGGCAACCCCGGTCTGCGCGACGAAGTGGCATCTCTTCTGGAAAGCGATAGCGCGGCGCGCGACGGCTTCGTGGGAGCGAAGGTACAGCAGGCAGTGATGGAACTCGGCCACGATGCGGCGCACGTCATGGAAGGCCGCCACATCGGGCCCTATCGCCTCATTCGCGAAATCGGGCACGGCGGCATGGGTTCCGTCTACCTCGCCGCGCGCGCTGACGAACAGTACGAATCCAAAGTCGCCATCAAGCTGGTGCGGCCGGGACTGGACACGGATTTCATTCTGCGCCGTTTTCGCCGCGAGCGGCAGATCCTGGCCCGCCTGGAACATCCCAACATCACCCGGCTCTTCGACGGCGGTACTATCGACGAAGGGATTCCCTACCTGGTGATGGAGTATATTGATGGCGCCTGGATCACCCGCCATGCGGCCGAAAAACGCTTGAGCACCGAGGCCCGCATCCGCTTGTTCCTGCCGGTCTGCGCCGCCGTGGAATACGCCCATCGCAATTTCATCGTCCATCGCGATTTGAAGCCCGGCAACATCCTGATCGACCCCTCAGGCGCCCCGAAGCTGCTGGATTTCGGCATTTCGAAATTGCTCCACTCCGATCAGCCCGAGCCCATGCATACCCAGGGCGTCGGCATGATGACCCCGGATTATGCCAGCCCCGAGCAAATCCTCGGCGAGCCCATTACCATAGCCTCGGATGTCTATTCGCTCGGCGCCGTGCTGTACGAATTGCTGTCGGGCGGCCGCCCCCATCGCATCGAACAATGCACTCCCCTGGCCCTGGAGCGCGCGATTTGCCTGGATCCGGTGACCCGGCCCAGTACGGCTGCAGCGCCCGATCGCACCCTCGCCCGCAGGCTCAAAGGCGATCTGGACAACATCATTCTGCGCGCCATGCAAAAGGAACCCGGCCGCCGCTACGCTTCCGTGGAGCACCTGGCCGACGACTTGCAGCGCTACCTGGAGCATCGGCCGGTAGCGGCGCGGCCCGACTCCCTGGCTTACCACGCCGCCAAGTTCATCCGCAGAAACCGAGTGGCCGTTTCTTTGGTCATACTGGCGGCCGCCGCCATCCTTGCCGGCGCCGCCGTCGCGGTGCAGCAGGCCCGCATGGCGCACGACCGTTTCCAGGACGTCCGCAAGCTCGCCACCACGTTCGTGTTCGATGTGGAAGAGGCCGCCGCGACCTTCCCGGGTCCACGCACGTGCGGCAATTGATCACGCGGACCGGCCTGGAGTATCTGAATCACCTCTCGCGCAGCTCGGCCGGCGATTGGGCCCTGAAACGGGAGTTGGCCGCGGCCTATCTTCGCATTGGCATGGTGCAGGATGGCTCCAGCTCCTCCAATCTGGGCGATGCCCCGGCGGCGCTGGCCAGCTTTCAGAGCGCCGGAAGACTGCTGGATGAGGTCCTGCGGCAGTCGCCTGCCGACCGCCAGGCCCGGCTCGACCGCATGACCGTGTTCTCTGAAGTCGCGAACCTGCAACAGCAAACGGGACAATTCCAAGCCGCTAACACCGCCGCGGAGGCGGGTCTGCGGATCAGTCAATCGCTGCTGTCCGCCAACGCGAACGATCTGGCAGCGGCCCAGGCCGCCGGCCTGTTTCATCTGGAACTGGCGCGCCTTCGCCAGGAGAGTGACAATCCCGACGCCGCTCAGTCCGAGGGCGCGGCCGGCGTCCGCCTGCTCCGGCAGGTGGTGGACGCGAATCCGGACAATCGGGAGGCGCAGTTGGATCTGGCGGAATCGCACGCGCGCCTGGGCTCGCTCCAGCTCAACCTGGGCCGTCCGCAGGATGCTCTGGCCAACTTTCGCAGCCAGGCGGCGGTGCTCGATGCGTTGTGCCAAAGGTTCCCCAGCGACACCGCGGCTCGCCACGCGCTCATGCTGGCGTACAGCCATCTGGGCGATACGTTAGGCAACCCCGAGTACGCGAATGCGGGCGATCTCTCCGGCGCTTTCCAGGCCTATCGCAAGGTGGCGGAGGCCGCCAAATTGCTCTACGATGCCGATCCGGCGGATGTCCGCGCGCTCAGCGATTATGGCATCGCGCTGCTCCGCCTGGGACTCGTCACGCCGGCGGGACCGGCAAAAAGAGAGGCGTTCGAAGACTCCGCGGAACTGCTGAGCCGCGCCGCCGCACGCAACCCGCAAAGCAGAATGATTGCCAGTCACAAAACCTGGGTGGAGTCTGAGCTGGCCGCACTGTTCCTCTCCTCCGGCGATCGTGCTGCCGGCATGCGCTATTATCAGACCGCCATGACTACCGCCGAAAAGGCACTGGCTGCCGCGCCGAAAGACACCTCCAGCCTGAAGGGGCTGGTCGTGGCGGTGCGCGGCCTGGCCGAAGAGCAGGCTCGCGCGGGCGCGCGCGCCGCCGCGCTGGCCTCGCTGGACCACGCTCTTACTCCGGCCGGAACGCTCGATGCATCGGCGCCGCCCTCTGCCCTCGCATTCCGCGTCAACATCGCCCGCTCCTGGCAGGCAGCGGGATCGGTCTACGCCATCCTGAGCACGGCGGAGCGCGGCCCGCAATCGGCTCAGGATCGCGATGCCGCGCGTACCTGGTATCGGCGGGCTGTAGGGGAATGGCACAGACTGGAGTCTCAAAAGGGATTCCAGGCTCCCATGCAGAAAGAAATGGCGGAGGCCATGCAAGCCCTGGGAGGCTTACGATGAATTCCACGACCACGTTGACTCTATCCGAGAGGCAGAAACGGCTGGTACGCGAAAGCTTCGAATCGATTGGAGAATACTCCGATTCTGTGGTCCTGTTGTTCTATGGCAGATTGTTCGAGCTGGCGCCGCAGGTCCGCGGCCTCTTCAAGATAGAAATCCGCGAGCAGGCGGTCAAGCTGTTGGACATGCTGAAAACCGTGGTGGATGCCCTGGACCGTTTCGAAGAGCTGCGGCCTCAACTGGCGGAGTTAGGCCGTAAGCACGCGGGTTACAACGTGCAGCCCGCTTACTATCAGGTGCTGGTCACGGCGCTGATGTGGGCCTTCGGACAAGCCCTCGGATTGGAGTTCACCAGGGAGACCCGGACGGCCTGGGAGGCTCTGCTGGGCGCCATCTCCAGCGTCATGCTGGAAGGCGCCGCGACCCTTGCAGGGTAGGCCTGCTTCCTGGCGATCTCATTCTCTTGGCGCCACTCGATCGCAACCTGCCTGAACACCTCCGCCCGAAACGCGTGCCAGTAATTTTCGATGCGGTCGAGATGCCAGAAAGCGGGCCGTGGCCATTTTGCATGCTGTCCTTTCTTGTTGAGTTGCCCCGTCTGTTGAATTTTCGGATCAAGGCTGGAATGTCCAGGCAACGCAACAAGGCGAAGCCGTGTGGATCCGCGTCGAAGCAAGCCGATATTTTTTTACTAGCGTAAGTATAGCAAGAGGATTNNNAGCAAGCCGATATTTTTTTACTAGCGTAAGTATAGCAAGAGGATTCTTGCGCTAGAAAAAGGCGTATACTATCGCTAGTATGGAAAACCAGAAAGATCCGGCCGCTGTTGCGATGGCGAAGAAGAGGGCCGAGAGCCTCTCGCCTGCCCGCAGAAAAGAAATCGCCCAAAACGCTATTGCGGCCAGGTGGGCCAACACCGGCAAAAAGACCGCCGCAGCCAAGACCGCCGCAGCCAAGAAGGTCAAAAAGAAGGTAGCGAAATGACGAAAAGCCAGCTCTACCTCGCAGTCGGCGTGCCGATTCTATTCAACGGCCTGCTATTCGTTTTCGGCTTCACTCTGCTATTGACCAAGGTCAACCACCTGGAAACCAAATTCGATGCCAACTTCAATCTGCTGGTGGGCAAGCTGATGGAGATGGATAGCCGGCTTTCGAAAGTGGAAGCGAAATTGGGGATCGGATGAGGCCAAGGTTCCAAAAAAGAAGAAGACTCGGCCGTGACTGTTCGCCGGCAGAGAGTGACTCTGTGGGCAGCTATCGCCGTCTTCGCGGCGATGGGTCTCTATCCACCGTGGATCCAAGACTTCCGTCCAGCAATCAATCCCGAAGGCTATTAGTTTCGCGAGACTCGAAACTGTCCCAACTTCGGGGAGCTACTACTGGATTTTTGGCCACCCACCTGCCCCGCGCTGGGTTTGGGCGGGATATGATAGCGAGGGCGTTGATCTCCCGGCACTCTGGAGCGCTCGCCTGGATCTGGGACGCCTGATCATTCAGTGGATTGTCCTCGCCATTTTCACTGGCGAGTTGTTGTGGACCTTTCGCCCGCTTCGGTAGGGTGCGGCGAGTCCTTGTGCAATGCCTGCCGGGACAAACTCGCCGACACGCAGAACGAGCTATTGCGCCTCCAGGCTCGGCACAAGAACACGAGGGGTGCGTTCCTTGCCGCCAGCTTCTGCATGATTGTCGCGGCCGTCTTTCTTCCAGGGCAGATTCGGGACTGTGGGTGGGATAACTGGACGTAACTGGACGATGCGGGTGATTGGAGGCGCCATCTCCGCGACCGTCTAGGGTGCGGCCGTAACTTTGCTGCTGCCGCTGGCTCTGGCCTCGGTTATACCGCCCCATCGGGACAAGCCAGCCGGTGACTGACGCAAGCCTGCAGGTAAAGACGGGTAGTGTCCTACCCTAGGACACTACCCCATTTTGGGTAGTGCCTGAAATGTGCGTTGGCAGGCTAGCGCCGGTTCCAGAGAGTTCGTTCCTCACGCCGTTTGTCTATTGAATACGTGAGGGCGAGAGTTAGGAAATACGGCCACAAAACCAACATGAAGATCAGGTAGAGCCATCTGCTGAGGGCCTTCGGTTTCCCGGATCGCAAAGGTCACTACGAAATATAGGCCCAGAGCGAAATAGCAAGTAGTCGCTCCGACCATAGATTCTCATTCTACGCCAGAAGTTCCGCCAATTCCCAGATGTGATTTGCAATTCCCGCTTCCATTGCGGGCGTGACGCGCAGCGTTTTATGAATCCGGCAGAAATTGTAATAGGCGAAGCGCAGGTCCTTCACTGGAACATTGACGATCAGCTTGCCCATCAGCTTTTCGCACTTCTCACCGGCCTTAACCAAGATCTTCATGAGGGTGTTTATGTCGAGCCCGGTAATGCGTTCGGTAGATCGGAGGGAGTTTCCTTCGACCATGAGGCGCAGGGCCAGTACACTGCGCTCCTGGGACACGTAGGCGCCATCCAGCGTGGGCTTGTGGGCTTCGGTGTAGGATGTGTGGCACTGCGGGCAGCGAAAGCGGCGCAGACCAGGCGCTACCCCGTTTTGCGAACTACAAAGAGCCTCCGTTACAATAGAGACCATGAGGATTCCTGCCTTCGGGCTCGCGCTCGTGCTGCTGCTCTCTTGCAACGCGGCGAATGCCCCAATCGATAGAGCCAAGTTGCTGGGTAGCCAGTCCGCTCCCATGACCGTGGAGATCTATAGCAGCTACGACTGCCCGCACTGCAAGGTGATGCACGAAACCGAACTGCCGAAGCTGATGAGCGATTTCGTGATTCCCGGCAGGGCCTGTATCATCAACCGCGAATTCCCATTGATTGGGGCCGGCCATCCGTACGCCCGCGAGGCTGCCAATTACGCCACGGCGGCCGCGCGCATCGGCAAGTACGATGTGGTCACCGACACGCTCTTCAAGAACCAGATGACCTGGGCCATGAACGGCAGAGTCTGGGACGCCGTAGCCGCCGTACTGTCCCCGGCCGACCAGGCCAAGGTCCAGGCGTTCGCCAAAGACCCCACCGTGCTCGCCGAAGTGCAGCGGGACCTCGATGCCGGTATGGCAGGCGGCATCACCTCCACCCCCAGCTTCATCTTCGTGTACAAAGGCAAACGCTCTCCGGCACTCGCCAATCCTACAACTTATGAGTTCCTCAAGCAGTATCTGAATGCGCTTTTGTCGCAATAGCCGTCACAAAGGCCCCGCGGGCGGTGTTGAAATTGCGGGAGTGTTTATCATAAGAAAATGAAGATTCGCGCCGCCGCAATTCTTGCGCTCATCGCCTCGACGTCATCCGGCGCCGACACCACCAAAGGAAACATCTGGGGAAGTCCGCGCGCCCCCATCGTGATGGAGGTCTACAGCGATTTCGCCTGCCCCGGATGCAAGCTGCTGCACGATACCGAGCTCCCGCGGCTGATGAAAGAATACGTGATTCCCGGCAAGGTTTACCTGATCTACCGCTACTTCCCGCTCGAAATGCACCCCTTCGGGCGCAAGGCAGCGGAAGCGGTGGCGGCCGCGGCGCAACTCGGAAAATATGAACAGGCGGCCGATATCGCGTTCGCCAGACAAGGCGAGTGGGCGAACAGCGGCAAGATCGAAGAGACCGTGGACAACGTTCTGACCGCGGCCGAGCAGCAGAAGCTGAAAGCCCTCATGCAGTCTCCGGCGGTACAACAGACCATCGCCTACGATATGAACAAAGGCAAGGCCATCCCTGTGCCCGGCACGCCCACCCTGGTCATCACCTACCGGCTCAGGCAATACACACTCGGGGGCCGCGAGGTGCTCAAATACGAATGGGTAAAGGCAATGCTCGATGACCTTCTCACGAAGTGACATGCTCCGCATGACTACCGTTGTCCTGCGTGTTCTGGTGGGCATCGTATTCCTGGTGGCGGCGTACGCCAAACTGAAAGATCCGTGGGCACTGTTTGCCATGTCGATTGATTCCTACGGCATCCTGCCGCTCCGCTGGGTGGAGTTCGCCGCCCGCACCCTGCCCTGGTTTGAGGTGGTGCTGGGACTGGCGCTGATTGCCGGAGTGTTCAAACGCGTCACCACGGCCACCGGCACGCTGCTGATGCTGGTATTCATCGGCGCCATGGCGTGGGCCAAGCTGCACGGCAAGGAAATCGACTGCGGATGTTTCGGACCGGGTGAAGCCATCGGGGTGTGGAGCATTCTGCGCGACGCTTCCATTGGNNTTGGAGTATCACGAAAAACTGTATTCCGGGTTCGCCCAATCTCACTTCGCCCGTCCCGCTGTGCGCGCCTTGCGCGCTCACATGGTGCAGCGCATCCGGGAACTCACCGGGTGCGGAGCGCACTCGCGCGTCTTAAGCCTGGGCTGCGGTATCGGCGATACGGAACTGCTGCTGGCGCCGCATGTCGGAGAGGTCGTGGGGCTCGATCTTTCGCCCGCCGCCATCCGCCAGGCGCGCCACGACGCCGAGCGCCTGGGAATTGGCAACGCCCGCTTCGAGCAAGGCACGCAGGCCGCGGGCCGGTTCGATACCGTGATCGCGATCTTCTTTCTGCACCATCTGCCGGATGATGCCCTGGCCGGGCTACCCGGCCAGTTGACCGGACTCCTCAGCCCTGGAGGCGCATTTTATTCGCTGGACCCAAGCCGCGCCCGGCTCTCCGGCAAGGTGGGGCGCCTGCTGATTCCGAAGCTGATGAAGCGCTACCAGACCCCCGACGAGCGCGAACTGGAACCGGAACCCACGGCGCAACTCTTTCGCCGCGCCGGCCTCCAGACCCGGATTGAGATCTACGATTTCGCCTCGTCGCCGCTGGCCGGCTTGTTCCCCGGTTGGCGAGTTGGGTATCGCGCTATGCGCGCGGTGGACAACTTGATACTCAAGACGCCCCTGCGCTCATGGGGCAGTAACTTCGAACTGCTGGCATGTGAGTCGAGTGTCCCTTCACCGCGGAGGCGCGGAGGCGCGGAGGAAGACGCAGAGAAGAACTGAGAAAGGCAATATCAAGATCCTGGGTTTCTCCGCGTTTTCCTCCGCGCCTCCGCGCCTCAGCGGTGAGTTCTGCCCTGTTCTCAGATCGCCCGGAGGAGCCGCGCCGGAAGGGTGACTACGGCCCAGACCAGGCCCAGCGCGCCTTCCACTGCGATACCGACCATCCGGAAGGGCAGCAATAGCAGCCACACGATGGGGTATGCCACCAGGGCAAACAGTGCCAGTGGCCAGCAGAAAAACAGCAACAGGCACCACAAGAGGAATTTCGTCACGCCGAACCTCCCTTTCTCAACATCGTAATACGAACAAACGCAACCAGTTGTTCCCATCTGCTACGATAAAAACTCTTGCCCTTTCGCTGGGCCCTTACCTGCATGTTACGTTTCGAGACCGCCGGAGAGTCCCACGGCGAGTGCCTGGTGGCGACGCTCACCGGACTCCCTGCCGGCATACCTATATCGTTAGAAGCCGTTAACCGCGAACTATGGCGCCGCCAACAAGGCTATGGCCGCGGGGGACGCATGAAAATCGAGACGGACCGCGCCGAGATCGTTGCCGGGGTGCGTCATTCCCACACCATCGGTTCGCCCATCGCCATCGTGATCCGCAACAAGGATTGGCAAAATTGGACGGAGGCGCTGCCGGTGGAAGACATGGATGGCGCCGAGGACAAGCGCAAGCCGGTGACCCGTCCGCGCCCGGGACATGCCGACCTGGCCGGGGCTCTCAAGTACAATTTTCACGATGCCCGTTACATTCTGGAGCGCGCCAGTGCGCGCGAGACCACGGCGCGCGTTGCTGTTGGCGCCATTACCAAAGCGCTGCTGGGCGAGTTCGGGATCCAGGTATTGAGCCACGTGGTGGCGGTGGGCCCGGTACGGCTGGAGCGCGGCGCGGATTGGGAAGAACTGGTGGCGCTGAGCGAAAAACAAGACGTCCTGCTGGGCTGCGTGGACCCGGACGTGGAAGCGCGCATGAAAGAAGTGGTGGACGAGGCCTATCGCACCGGCGACACCGTGGGAGGCGTCTTCGAAGTGGTGGCGCGGGGTGTTCCCCCGGGACTGGGCTCGCACATCGCGTGGGACACGCGGCTGGATGGCCGCCTGGCGCAGGCCATCGTCTCCATGCAGGCGGTGAAGGGTGTGGAAGTGGGATTCGCCGCCGAGGGCGCGGCCAGTTTCGGTTCCAAGGTGCAGGACACGATTCATTACGATCGCGAGGCCGGCCGTTTCACCCGTGGCGCCAATCGTGCCGGCGGATTGGAAGGTGGCATCACCAACGGTCAGGACGTGCTGGTGCGCGGATTGTTGAAGCCCATTTCCACGCTGCGGCGGCCACTGGAATCGGTGGACTTGAACACGCGCGAGCCCGCGTTGGCGGCCTATGAACGGAGCGACGTGGCAGTGGTACCGGCGGCGGGAGTCATTGGCGAAGCCATGGTGGCGCTGGTATTGGCGCAGTCCTTCCTGGAAAAGTTCGGCGGCGATTCTCTCGGCGAGACGCGCCGCAATTATCAGGGATACCTGGAGCAGTTGAAAAGCTATTAGGAGTCAGACGTCAGAATTTTTATGGTGTATGCGATAGTGAAATTCGGCGATCCGGTGCTGGAGCGGGAGGCCGAGACGGTGACGGAATTCGATACTCCGGAGTTGCACCAGTTTCTGGAGGACATGTTCGAATCCATGTACGTGGCCAAGGGCGTGGGCCTGGCAGCCCCCCAGATTGGCGTCTCGAAGAAGATTGCGGTGATCGATTGCTCCAACGGAGAAAATCCCGAGGAGAAACTGGTGCTGATCAATCCGCGGATCGTCAAGGTGGAAGGCCGGCAAGAGGGCGAAGAAGGATGTCTCAGCATTCCCGGCTTTCGCGAGCAGGTGCGGCGCGGCCGGCGCGTCACCGTACGCGCGCAGGACGCCCATGGCGTGGAGTTCGTGAAGACAGGCGAAGACTTGCTCGCCCGCGCCCTGTTGCACGAGACCGATCACTTGTACGGCAAACTCTATATCACCCACATCAGCGTCCTGAAGCGGGACCTGATGAAGCGCAAGATCAAGAAGAAGCAGCGCGCTGGGGATTGGGACTGAGAGGCGCCATGCGCCTGGTCTTTCTGGGCACTCCGGCGTTCGCGGTGCCGACGTTGGAACAGATGGTGGCCGCGGGTCACGACGTGGCGGCGGTGGTGACACAGCCCGACCGCCCGCGCGGCCGCGGCCAGCAACTGGCGGCGCCGCCTGTGAAAGAAACGGCAGTGCGATTCGGGATCCCGGTTTACCAACCGGAGCGCGTGCGCCGCCCGGAAGCGCTGGAGTATCTGCGGACGCTCGCGCCGCAGGCCATGGTGGTGGTGGGGTACGGCCAGATCATTCCGCAGAGCGTGATCGACCTGGCGCCGCTGGGGATCATCAACGTTCACGGCTCGCTGCTGCCCAAGTATCGCGGCGCCGGTCCCATCCAATGGGCCATTGTGAGAGGCGAAACGCGCACGGGCGTCACCACCATGCGGATCGACGCGGGGCTGGATACCGGCGAGATGCTGCTGAAGGCGGAAACGGAGATCGGTACCGAGGAAAACGCCGTCGAGTTGGGCCGTCGTTTGGCGGCCATGGGCGCGGAACTACTGGTGCGGACTCTGGACGGCCTCGCTTCCGGCGAAATCATGGGCGAAAAGCAAGACGATTCCGCGGCCACGTACGCGCCCCTGCTGAAGAAGGAAGACGGCGCCATCGACTGGAACCGCCCCGCGCGGGAGATACACAACCAGGTGCGCGGCCTGCAACCGTGGCCCGGCGCATACACCAGCTTTCGTGGACAGAAGCTGCACCTGTGGCGGACACGCGTCGCGGAGGGAATGGGCGAACCCGGCGGTGGCGGCCCGGTATTGTCAGCCAGGCCGCTGGTGGTGCAGTGTGGATCGGGCAGCCTGGAATTGCTGGACGTGCAGATGGAGGGCCGGAAGCGAGTCCCCGCGGGCGATTTCGCAAACGGGCAGCGGTTGACCGAAAATGAAGTTCTGGGAGAAACTCACGCGTGACCTTGCCGCTTGGATACGCCTACGCCACCACCTATGCCGGCATTCGAAAGACGCCGAAGGACGACTTGGCTCTGATTGTATCGGGTATGCCAGCCCAGGCCGCAGCGGTCTTCACGCAGAATCGGGTGCAGGCTGCTCCGGTGCGCTTGTGCCGCCGCCACTTGAAACTTTCCAAGGGGCTGGCGGGCGCCATCCTGGTGAATGCCGGGAACGCTAACTGCGCGACTCGCACGGGCGATGCCGTGGCGCTGGTTACGTGCAAGGCTGCGGCGAAGTTATTGAAGATGCCGGTGGCGCAGGTGCTGCCCGCGTCTACCGGCGTGATCGGGGTGGAACTGGATCCGCGCAAAATCACCGATGCCCTGCCGCTCCTGGTGCAGAACCTGAGGACTGACGGATTTGAAGCCGCGGCAAACGCTATTCTTACCACGGACCTGGTGCCCAAGACTGCCTTCGCGGAAGTGAAACTGCGGCGCGGCACGGTGCGGGTTGCGGGCATGACCAAGGGCAGCGGCATGATTCAGCCTCTGATGGCGACCACCCTGGGCTTCGTCCTCACCGACGCGCAGATTCCTGGCGCCACCCTGCGCACCATGTTGAAGCGCGGCGTGGAACGCAGTTACAACCGGGTTTCCGTGGATGGCGACACTTCCACCAACGATACACTGGCGCTGCTGGCCAACGGCGCTTCGGGAGTTCGCCCCGACCCCAAAGAATTGGACAAAGTGGAACAGGGAATCGCCAGCGTGATGGAATCACTGGCGCGGGCGATTGCGCGCGACGGCGAAGGCGCCCGGAAACTGATCACCATTCTGGTGACGGGCGCGGCCAATGATGACGGTGCGGCGCGCATGGCCCGCTCCATTGCCAATTCGCCCCTGGTGAAAACAGCGGTCGGCGGCTCCGACCCGAACTGGGGACGAATCCTCAGCGCGGCCGGCAATGCCGGAGTGGCCTTCGACCCCGGCAAGACGGACATTCATTTGCAAGGCGTGCTGGTGTGCCGGCATGGGCTGGCGGCGAATTATTCCGAGGAGGAGTTGACCACGAAACTGGGCGGCCCCGAATGCGAAATCCGCCTTACCGTGCGCGGTAAGGGGAAAGGCGTGGCGCGCTTCTGGACGTGCGACCTCACCGAAGGCTACATCCAGATCAACGGCAGCTATAGGACCTGATATGACCCGCCGCGTCACACTCTTTGCCGTGCTCGCCCTCTGCCCAGGAGCCGCACTGTGGGCCGATTCGGCGATGGAGGTTCACGATTTTTTCCAAAACGCTGCAATCGCGTTGAGCGACGGCAAAGCGGACGCGTTCGAGTCGGCGTTCGATTCTGCGCTGGCCGGCTACGCCAAACTGCGCGCCAACGTCTCGGCGACCTTGCGGGCCGCCGACGCGCAATCCACCATCGAGTGGGAGAAGAACGAGGGTGACGACCAGAGCCGCCGTGTGCAGTTGAACTGGCTGCTGGAAATCACCGAACGCGGAGGCTCCGCGGCGGTGACCCATCGCCGCGCCAACGTGCGGTGCGAATTGAAAAAGAAGGCGGGGGCGTGGCACATCGTTTCCTTGACGCCCGCGCCGGCCGATTTCTTCGCTCCGCCGCAGGTGGAGGAAGCGTGGACCGTGCTGGTCAAGGCAGCTTGGGGGCTGACCGAGGCCGCCGCCGGGGATGAACAGGACATGCCGGCGGCCAACGCGGCCAAGTTCATGGATGCTTTCGATCCATCGATGCCCGGCTACGCGCAACTCAAGGACAACGTGCTGGCCATGGAGCAGAGCGGAGACGTGGAGTCTGGTGTGGACCTGGTGAAGAACGAAGGCGACGACCGGGAGCGCACAATTGAAGTGGATTGGTTGTTGAACGTGGTATCGCGCGAAACCAACGTCGCGGCCGTGCAGCGCCATCAGCAGGTGACCTGCCGGTTGGAGAAGCAGGGTAAAAAGTGGCGCATCACGTCCCTGGAGCCGCGGACGCTTTTCGCACCTCCTGGGGCAGGGAAGGGCCTTCTCTACTGAGTGCGAACTTCGCGCACTACGGCGTAGACAGCGTTCTTCAGGGGGAGCACCGCGGTGAACGGAGCCTTGGCCTGGGGTTCAATTCGGGTGATCCGGCAATTTACGGCGCCGGCGCGCGAGCCGTGTTCATCGGCCAGATCGAAGATGACCTCCGCGTTGGCAATGAGACGGTTGGAGGTGTTTTTCACCGTGCCCGAGAGGTTGCCGGCGCTCACCACCACGTTGAGCACTTGCAGTTCTTTGTTGGTATCGAGATGCATGTCCTTATCCAGGTCAGGCATATTCTCGGCGGCGATTTCGGCGTTGGAGATTGGTGTGGTAGGCGGCGGTAAATCGACATCGTCGTCGAAGTAGCCGCTGGCCGCCAGAATCACTCCCGCCAGCACGACTGCGAACGGCAACATGACGAAGATGGCGAGCCGAACCTTCTGGCCGGTGGTCCGGTTGGTGAGGTACAGAGGATCGCTAGGGTTGCGCCCGTTCAGAAATCGCACGATCGGTCCACGAAGAGGGCCTAACCAGCGGAAGCGGACGCGCTGCGAAGCCGAGTTAGCTCCCGGCTTCATTCCGACGTATACGATGGATTCGAAAATCCGGCGAAGGCGCTTCATAAGCCGAAGCCACGAAATCACCAGTATAGCCTGCCCTTCATAGGCACGCCGCTATTTGGGCCCGGCCAGCAGTTCCTCCAGCGTGCGCAGGCTTTCCTGCCGGCCCATCACGATCAGATGGTCGCCGCCGCGCACGGCGGTGTCGGCGGGAGGATTGAAAACCATGTGGCCGTCGCGGTTCCGTATAGCCATCACGATCACCCCGAGATCGCGTCCCAATTGCATGTCCTTGATGCTCTTCGAAATCATCTGGCTGGATTCGGCGACGCGAACCTGCTCCAGGGAGATATCTTCGCCAATGTCCTTGGTGGTGAAATCCAGAAACTGCACCACGTGGGGGCGCAGCAGCGATTGGGCCAGGCGGTGTCCTGTAATGGTGTAAGGGGCAAATACGGAATCGGCTCCGGCGCGGCGCATTTTCTCCTCGGCGCCCTCTTCGGCGGCGCGGGCGGCCACGTAAATGCCGGGGTTGAGACCCTTGGCGGAGAGCAGCACGAACAGGTTGTCGGCGTCCGTGGCGAGGGCGGCGACCAGTCCGCGGGCACGTTCGATGCCCACCTGGTGCAGGGTTTCGTCGCGCGTGGAATCGGCTGCCACGGCGAGCATGCCGGAGAGAATGGCGCGCTCCACACGTTCCGGGCTGATATCGACAACCACGAAGGGAACGGCCGCATGCTGGAGTTCGGCCGCAGCGCCGCGTCCCACCCGTCCAAATCCGCAGATGATGTAGTGGTCCTTGAGCTTTTCGATCATTCGTTTGTTCCGTCTCTGGCCGATAAGGTCGCCGAACTCCAGTTCGATGATGCTCTGGGTCATGGCGCCGATGGCGATCAGGATGGTGGTGACGCCGAACATGATGAGGAAGGAATTGAAGATCCGGCCCGCCCGGGATAGCGGATGAAGTTCGCCATACCCCACCGTGGTCATGGTGGTGAGCGTCATGTAAAAGGCGTCGAAGGGCGGGTAGTGGTCGATGACGGTGAAGCCCACGGTGCCGATGGCGAGCGTCGCGCCAATCGACAACAAGGTGAGCAGAAGACGGCGGGTGAGCCGGTTCATTGCAATGTCGGTCGTCTGCACCAAGTATAGCGGGGCGCGTGGAGCATTAGGGAGAGCGGGACGGGTTTGGTAAACTGGACGTAAAGCCCCAGCGAACCAGCGGGCCGGTAGCTCAATGGTAGAGCATCGCCCTTTTAAGGCGGTGGTTGCGGGTTCGAGTCCCGCCCGGCTCACCAAATAAGTCCAGCGGTCTATCGCTGCGACGCTGCGTAGCCTTTGCAAAGGTTCCGTCCGGGTGGGCACCAGGGCAACCGTTACGGCCTGCTTGGCGCAACCGGGCAGTGCTGAGATTGTTTCAGAATTGGATGAAGGTCTTCATGCCGGTATTTAGGAATCCCGTTTCAGCCGGGTGACAAGAGACCGCCACTATCCTGCTTCCGCAGCCCTTGGGATGTGGCTCGTAACTGCCTATTCCTTACTCCGAATCTCTTTCAGCCTCGCCCGAAGAACATGCGGCAGTCCCTTTTCGATTTGCAGCGGATCAGACCGGCCGAATCCAAATCACGAACATGAACCCGGTCGATGTCCCGATTGTTCGACAGCTTCATCGCCACAAAATCTGCCACCGGGATTACGGCAACCTCAACTCCATGGACGGAAAGATACTCCCGCCGCACGGCGGATTTGGCAACGGCTGATTCGCTTTCGTCTTCTCGCCGCTGAAAATCAGGCGGACAGCGTTTAGAGCTTTGGTTTCCGCTGGCGGCAGCGGCATATCAACACCGGCAGCATGACGAAACGTGACAATCCGTTCGAGCGTCCCTACCAGCGCAAAGAGTCGTTCTTCGAACAAGGTGTTGACGGCCCTCCCGTTTTGAGCCGCTTCCGTGACAAATTCTTCGAATTCTTTCAATGCCGTCACTCTTCATCAAGTTCCGCAAACAGATCGTCGAAAGGAAAGTCGATGGCTCCGTGCTTTACCGACAGGGAAAACGATTTGGTCAGAAGTTGCAAAGTGCCCTTCTGGAACAGCCAAGTCAGCCTGTTGTCCGGGTCCATGACGATGATGTTCGGAACTTCCAGCCGAGCGTAATCGAAGCAACGGCCAATGATGTCATCGAAGCTGTCGTCGGGCGATTTGATCTCGACAACAATGGCCGGAACGTCAACGACAATCTTGCCCTTCCGGTACGGGAGATCGAGGACCATAATGTCTGGAATCCGGTGCCGACCAGCAGTGGCATCGACCAGGAGACGAGTTTCGGTGAAGACGGCAATTCGATGGGAAGCCCGGAACTGCGAAAAGAAGACTCCAAGCATCGTCTGTAACAGGCCGTGCAGTTGCGTTCCCACATGTCGCTCCACTAGAACGCCGTCTACGAATTCCCGGTCGGGCTCGTAAGCAGTGTTCAGGTACTCTTCCAATGAAACCGCTGTCGTCGTTCCCACGGCTGCTCCTCGACTTCGATTTTATCACCGGCCCGTCTTCAATCGTTCCGGCGCATCGTCATCACCAGGCTGCGCTGCGCTTTGAGGCATACAATGTCGCCGTGGTTGAGTTTGTCAGCATTACTCGTTTTGCGGAGTTCTGTGATCCATGGGTGAGATTAAAACAACCCAACTTGTTTTTCCATACCTTCGCTCTCGCCTGCCGGGGCCGGTGCTACAGATTTTTCACTTCAACTAAGGTTTACTAAGAAGTTGGCTATTGGTCACACTAGTAAGTGACTTATGAAATTTTTCGGTTTCACTTTGCTGCTATCCATTCAGGTGGCAGCAATTCCGGTTCCGGCGCCGCTCAGTTATTCGACAACCTGATCTGTGACGAAGTCCTGGCCACTACATACATTCGGTGTGGCCAGGACCTTTATAACGAAGAGCCTCTGACAGCACTTTCGTTGATAGGAGCCAAGTTCGGCACGGACGACATGACCGATTACGAAGCAGCCGCTGTGCTGATCGCCGGCGACTGGGGCTCCCTGCCTGGCCTCTAGGACGTGAGCAGCGGATCGCCTCTTTTCCAGTCCGTTTATGACTCAATTCGCATCTGCACGCCGGATCCGATACCCGGGGGGCCTCAGGAGTTCTTACAGATTGACCCGCAACGCTCCGCGCCGACGCCTGAACCCGGTCGAACCGGCGACAAGATCGCCGGCGTTACCGGTTCCAGCCGCCGCCCAGGGCCTTGTACAAGGCTACGAGGTTGGTGACCACGGCAGTATCGCTTTGCACCAGGTCGTCTTCGACGGTGAGTTGCTGGCGCTGCGCGTCCAGAACGGTCAGGAAGTCGGCGAGGCCGCGGGTGTAGAGTTCGTTGGCGAGGTGGGTGGCCACCTGACTAGCATGGGCGGCTCTTTGCAATTGCTCGCGCCGCTCCTGCTCGCGGCCATAGGCGGTCAGGGCGTTCTCGGTTTCCTCCAGCGAGCGCAGCACGGCGTTCTGATATGCGAGCTGGGCCTGGCTCAGCCGCTGCTTCTGGGCTTCCATGTTGGCGCGCAGCCGGCCACCTGTGAAGATGGGCAGCTTGATGGCGGGACCGACCGCGAAGAAGTTCCCTGCTCCCAGAGTCAGACCTGAGAACGATGTTCCCTGGCGGCCCACAGCGCCAGTCAGGGTGATTTTGGGAAAGAAGTCGCTGTGAGCCACTCCCACGCGCGCACGGGCGGCCGCCACTTCCGCGTCGGCACGACGAACATCGGGCCGGCGCTTCAGCAGGTCGCCTGAGAGACCTACGGGCACGGCCGGGGGAGTTGCGGGCAAGGGTTTGACCTCGCTCAGTTCGGCCGTCAGCGCCCCCGGTTCCTCGCCCAACAAAACGGACAGCCGGTGAATGCTCATCGCCCGGGCCCCTTCGAGCGCCGGGACGGTGGCCTGCGTAGCCGCCAATTGAGAGGTCTGGCGCTCCACATCTAGCTCGGTGCCCAACCCGGCTTCGGCCCGCACCTTGGTGAGGCCGAGCGTATCGATCTGCAGATTGATGTTGGTGCCGGCGATTTCGAGCCGCCGCTGGGTACCGCGGAGTTCGCTATAGTTGCGCGCCACCTCCGCCAGCAGGCTGACCAGCGTATCGCGACGCGCTTCCTCGGTGGCCGCGGCATCGGCCGTGGCCGCTTCGAGCGCGTGCCTCTTGCCGCCGAAGAAGTCGATCTCCCAGCTTGCGTCGAAGCCCTGTTGGAAGATGTTCGTTTCGAACGGCGCCAGCAAAGACGATTGGCTGCCCGCATTGGGCCGGAAGATGCCCTGGGTCAATCCGCCACGGACGCGCTGCGACGATTCGCTGGCTTCGACCGAGGGCAGCAAATCGGCACGCGCCATGCCGCGCGCGGCTTTGGCCTCCAGCAACCGCGACGCCGCGATCTTCAGATCGAGGTTGGCGTGCACGGCCCGCTCGATGAGGGAGTCTAGCTCCGGGTCGTGGAAGCTGGTCCACCATTGTTCGACGGCCGGGTCAGGACGGGCGCCGGCCGCCTGCGAGTGAAACTGCGCCGGAATGGTCGCGCCCCACGAAAGCGAAGCGCCGATCAGAAGCAGTGACAGCCGGCTCATGAGGCGAAGCCTCAGGCGCGGCGCGAAGAAGACCGGGTCGAAAAACAGGGGCCGNNCTCGCCGTACCGGCGACAAGATCGCCGGCGTTACCAACCGGTGGAGCCGCAAGCAAAAAATCACCAAATTTCCGCGAGCGAAGAGTGCGTTTCATTTCTGGCCTCCCGCATCGATGTAGACATCCAATTGCTGGCCCGCGTAAACGTGCGCTCCTTTGTCCAACGCAAAGATCACCTGGAGCACGCGCGTGTCGACCCGCTCGGTGCTGTCCCCGGTGAGGTTGCGCTTGGGAATCACGTATGGCTCCAGGCGCACGAAGCGCAGGGGGAGACGCTCGCCGGTGTTGCCACGCACCGAACCGGCCGCAGTGGCGCCGGCTTTGACGCGCCACGCGTCCTGCTCATCGATATCGGCGCGCACATTGAGGTGCGCGGTGGCGCCCATCAGAATGAGCGGCTGGGCGAGCGGACCGGCCTGGGCATATTCGCCCACATGCACCTTGCACTGAAGGATTTCGCCATCGATGGGCGCGGTTACCACGAGACGGGCGATGTCGGCCTCCACGCGTTCCGCCTGACGGCGGGCTTCTTCGACTTCGGCGCGAGCGATATCGAGGTCCGGCTTCCATGTGCCGGCCTTCAGGCGGGCCAACTCGGCTTTGGCCTCATCGACGCGGGCTTCGGCGGCTTTCACAGCCAAACGGCGGCGCTGCAGATCTTCGTCGCGAATGGCGCGCTTGTCGCGGACGCTCTCGATGAGATTCAGTTGCACAGCGGCATCCTGATAGAGCTGCTCCTCCTCACGCACCTTGGCTTCGGCCGGCGGCAAGTCCTCGGGTCTTGGTGACATGGCCAGTTTTTCGAGCCTGGTTTCGGCCAGCGAAAGCGAACTGGTGCGCAGGGCGAGCTCGGCTTGCAGGTTGCGATCGTCCAGCGAGAAGAGACGTGCGCCTTTTCTAAGGTGATCGCCCGCTTTGACATCGATGCGGGTCACGAGGCCCGGCACCGGAAGACTAATGGCGATGTTTTCCGACTCGGCTTCCACCAGGCCCACGGCGCCGACTTCCCTGGTGTAGACGGCCGAAGGAGGCGCTGCCGGCGGCGTGAGTTTCGCATGCACCGGCTGCGAATGGACAATCTTGAGAACGGCGAAGGTCAACGCCAGCGCCGCGAAGACAGGCAATCCGTATTTGATCATTAGTTCACTCCCGCAAAGATGGGCTGGGCGGACCGCGAGGCGGCTCCGCTGGTTTCGACAATCCGGCCGTCATCCATGTGGACGATGCGGTCGGCAAACTGGAAGACGCGGCTATCGTGCGTCACGACCACGACCGCGCGGCCGGGCCGGACGGCCACGTTGGTGAGCAGTTCCATCACGGCGTTGCCCGTCTCGTGGTCCAGCGCGGACGTGGGTTCATCGCAGACCACCAGGCGCGGCTCGTGGACCAGGGCGCGCGCCAGCGCCACACGCTGCTGCTGTCCGCCGGAAAGTGTCGAGGGCAGGGCGTGCAACCGCTCGGCCAGACCCAACTGGGCGAGCAGGTCAGAAGCCGCGGCAACTGCTGTCTTTTTCGGGACGCCGGCGGCGAGCAGGGGAACCGCGGCGTTTTCCGCGGCAGTCAGTGCCGGCAGCAGGTTGTACTGCTGGAAGACGAAGCCGATGTTGCGGCGGCGAAACTGCACCGCCTCGCTGCCGGACATGCGGCGGGCGTCCGCACCCAGTACGTTCACTTCGCCACCGGTGGCATTCAACAGCCCGGCGACTACGGAAAGCAAAGTGGTCTTGCCGCAGCCGCTGGGCCCCACCAGCAGCATCATGCCGCCGAACGGCACATCCAGATCCACGCCGCGCAGCACGCGAACCTGGTTTTCGCCGGCTCCGAAATCCTTGGTTACCTGGCGGCAGACCACCGCCGGATGAGACATGGCTTGTACGTTATGATTCACAGACAGCCTCCTATTGAATGAGAGTTACCCGCGGAAGACCACGGCGGGTTCCAGCACCAACACGCGGCGGATGCTCATCAGGCTCGCGGNNCCAGCAGCGATCTGCCAGAACAACACAAATCCCCTGAGATCCAGATTGCCCTTGGTGACTTCGAAAAACGTCGCGGTCATGGCGATTCCGATGGAGTAGCCGATTACACCGACCATCAGGGCCTGCAGCAAGATCATGCCAGTGATTCGCCAGTTAGTAACACCGATGGCCTTGAGGGCGCCGAACTGCTTCAGGTTTTCCAGAGTGAAGATATAGAAAGTCTGGCCGGCGACGATGGTGCCCACAATCAGCGCGATGGTGATGGTGATTCCGAAATTCACCGGAATGCCGGTGTGCGCGATGTAGTAACGGATGGTCTGCCAGCCGAATTCGGTGCCGGTAGCGGCGTGCAAGCCGGTGGCGGCGCGGATGCGGCGGCAGACTTCGGCATCGCTCAAGCCGGGCTGCGCCTGGGCCAGAACAAAGGACAGCAGGTTGCGCTCGCGGCCCACGTACGTCAGCGCCTGGCTGTACCGCGCGTAGAAGACCGGCAGATTCTGGAAGGGCGCGGAGGAATTGAAGATGCCCTCAATAGTGACGCGATGATCGTTCAGTTCCAGCGTGCGGCCCAGGATATACGGCTGCTTGGGGAAGAAGAACTCGTATCCCACGCGATCCACCAGCACGGCGTCGGGCTTGCGGAGGTCTTCCGGCGAACCCAGCACCATGTCGCGCGGCGCGCCCACGAGTGTGGCATCGTCCACGCCCATCATGATCACCACTCGGAAGTTGCCGTCGAAGGCTTTGGCGCGCGGCAGTCCTTTGAAGAGCGGCACGGCCCACTCCACGCCGGGAACGCCGCGGACGCGGTAGACATCGTCATCGGTGAGGGCCTTCACTTCGTCGAAGTACTGCGTCTTCTGGTCCATAACCCAGATGCTCGCGTCCTTGACGTCTTTGATCTGGCTGGTGGTACGGTCCATGATGCCGGCGAAAATGGAGCTCTGGTGGGACATCAGAAACGTGGAAAATGCCACGGCGAAGATGAGTCCCAGATACTTGGCGCGGTCGCCGATGAGCATCTGTACGGCTACGAAATTCATGATCTCCATCCCTTCTTGGTGAACTACGTATATTCGATGAACGATGTTCATCGAAGAAGCAAAAAAAAGTGTTACTTCTTCGGTTTGCGGCGCACGCCCTCCACCAGTGTGTGGACCATTCGGTCGATCCAGTGTGTGGACCATTCGGTCGATCAGGCGATTGTGCTCCACGAAAGGGAATCCCGTGCAGGTGATCAATACGGACGTCAATCCGTGGATGCCGGCCCACAGGGTCTGTGCCAATTCGTCCGCATCGTTGGACACCAACTCACCGGCGTCAATACACTCCTGCACACCCTGGCGCAGGCACGCGAAGGCTTCCTTGCCGGTGGTTTCGAAGACCGACTTGGACTCCATGTGGACCTTTGCCTGAATGAACGTGACTACGTAATGATTGGGGTTTTCCAGTCCAAATAGGATATAGGTACGCAATCCGCGCCGCAGTTTATCGAGCGGGACGGCGGTATCGTGATGGATGGCCTGCATCTTCTGGAGCAGTTTGCCGAAGGTCTCCTCGCAGATGCGGTCCAGAATTTCGGCCTTATCGCGGAAGTACAGATAGATCGTGCCCGGAGCGTACTCGATCTTGTCGGCGACTTTGCGAATGGAGACGCTCTCGTATCCTTCCTTCACAAATAAGGTGCGCGCGGCGTCGAGGATTTCCTCCCGGAGACCTTCTTTCTCTCTGGCGCGTCTTTGTTTGCTTCCCATACTGAACACTGTTCATTTTATGAGAGGTACTCGGGCTTGTCAACAGGAAAATTGCGTACCTGCCTGTCAGTCCGCGTTTTGCGGCGGCGCGACGTCCGTTCGATGAAACGGAGTGCCAAACTCCGTGCCGGAAACAATCGCCCGTCTGGACGGCCGGACCAAATATACCAGCGCTAATGCACTACAGTTCGCGTGCCGCCCAGCACCTTTCCGAGTCGCTTGTCGACAAGCCGGACCTCCAGTTTGTGCTGGCGCTGGGGGCCTGCCGGCTTTTCAGGCACGAAACCGGCTAAATACTGATTGCGCACCTGTCCCACCATGAAACCCAGAATCTGCCGCATGACGTTGAGGGAAAGTTGCGGTGAATCGAAAGACCGGCCACCAGTCAGTTCGCCCAGCCGCGCGAAATCCTGAATATGCCTCTGCGTTGCCCGCAGTTCCATCATGCGGGCATTGGCGGCATCTGTGAGATTGCCTTGTCTGTCGCGCCCGGTCTCCTGGACTTGCTTGATTTGGCCCAGCAGCACGTCGTAGCAAAGCACCACGGGGTACACCGGCACACCCAACCTCTGGCAAACGATGACCGCGTCTTCCGGCACGGACGTGGTGGTGGGGATGCCGTCGGAGAACACCATCATCATGACGCTGCCCTGCGAAACTACCGACTCCCGGACGGACTCGGGAGCGGTATGAAATGTAACCGTGCTTTGCACATCCGGCTGCGGCATGGCATCGCGGGCCGCCCCGATCACGGCCTCGTAAAGCCAGGTGTCGGGAGTGCCTTTGCGCTTCGGCGGCAATTCCAGCTTGATTGGATTGACCGGGCGGCGCTGCACAAGGGCCCGAAGAGCGGGGTCGAATACAGCCATGTCGCGTGTCGGCCGGCAGTAGCGGCGCAGTTCCGTTCCGAAGCCATAAACTGCGAGGCGGACGTTGTCCAAGCCGTCCAGAAGACCGCTCTTGAAGACTAGCGGATCGAACATCCCAGTCTGGAGCAGGCTGCAACTGTAGTCGAAGAGCAAGACCAGATCCACCGGCGTCTTGCGTTTGGCGGAGCCGCCGAATTCAAAAAACGTGAAGCTGCGGGGTGCGCCGTCTTCCAGCAGTATCACATCTTCCGCCTTGAGGTTCGCAACGTAGCTGTTGTCGCGGGCTACGTGAAAGGGGACTAGAACCAGTGCGGTGCCGGCACGAAAAACCGGTGTCTGCTGCGCCGCCAGGGGTAGAGCCGCCACCAACGCCGCGGCTATCAGGGAGCGGTGGTATTTGCCTCCAGTCATGCTAGAAAGCCAGCCGCAGCATGAACTGCATGATGCGCGGATCGCGTGCGCTGGTGATCTGACCGAATGCTTGATTCACCTGTGCGCCAGTCTGGTCGAACTTGGGAGTCACATTCACACCCGAAAACTGGGTATGGTTCAGGGCGTTGTAAGCCTCGCCTCGAATCGTGCAAGCCATCCCTTTCTCCCCGAGTTTGAAACGGAAAATTCTGGCGATCGCAAGGTTCCAGTTGTCGATGCCGGGACCGCGCGCGAACGTTGCGGGCGCATTGCCATACGGATACCCGCCGGCTGGCGCCACGAATGCGTTCGGATTGAAATACTCATCAAAGGTCCGCCGGCTCTTCGGGAGCACGGGGTTGGCGACCATCAGCGGACGCCAGCCGTCGCCTCCGCCCGTGAGGTCCGCGCCGCTGATCAGGTTGGCCGGGCCGAGATAGGGCATGTTCAGCGGCGCCCCACTCTGGAATCGAGTAATACCTGAGATTTGCCAGCCGCCAAACAACTCCCGGATTGCGGTAACCCGCAGGCGGCTGATGCGCGGGCTCTCCCAGGAATAGTTGGCAGCCAGAATATGCGTCCGGTCGTACGAGGATTCCTCATAGTTCCACGGCCGATTCGGCAGGTAAGTGGTCACATTGATTCCATCGTCCATTGCCTTGGACCACGTATATGCGAAGCCGAACGACAGTCCATGGGCCAGCCTTCGGCGGGCCTGCGCCTGCAGTGAGTGATAACTACTGTTGCCCCGATAAGCATTGACGGTGATGTCGCCCCACCCTTGATAAGGGCGGAAGTAATTGTCGTTCAGCGGCGTGCCCGGGTTCGTGGGGTCCTGATTTTGCGGCAGGAACCGCGCGCCGTACGGCACTTCGTTGAGATTGTAGGCTTGCTCGATGTGGCGGCCAGCATTGCCCACATAGGCCACGTCCAGGACGGTGTTG
>OKRF01000033.1 GCA_900290315.1 Candidatus Sulfopaludibacter sp. SbA3
CCCGGCGATCTTGTCGCCGGTATGGCGAGCGAAGCGAGCCACAAAATCCCAATCTACTTTCCCGGCATCAGGTACCCTTTGCGCGCATGGATCACCGCTTTTGGGTTTGTTTTTGCGGCCTCCCCGATGAGTTCCACGCGGATCGTGTGAGGCTTCCCCGGTTTGTCCGTAGGCATAGGATAATAAAGGCTATAACGGCTGCGGATGCGGTGCATCATCTGCTGGAAGGCGCGGCCGGGATCGTCCGATTTGATGGCGTCGCCGCCGGTCTTTTCGGCGATCCCCTTCATGCCGGCCTGCATGAGCAGCCGCTGGGGGCCCATGATGGTAGCGATGGTGTTCATGGTCTGGAATTTGGGGTTGCTGATGATCAGGCCGCTCAAAATGGCGTCCGCCTCCCAATAGTCGCGGACCACCGTCTCTTCCCTCATCGTGCGCATGCCCATGTTGTCCGTGACAATCAGCACAGCGCGTCGCCGCTCGCTCCTTTTCTCCGCGCGGAGACGTTCGGCGGCGGCATCCACCGCAGCCTGAATCAGGGTCCCGCCGCCAAAACGCTGCCGCATCAGGTCGTTTTCCAGCGTCCGCGCCACGGCATCGAGGTCCTCCGTAAAAGGCGCCAGGGCCCAACTGCGGGAATTGAACACCATGACGCAGACGCGGTCGCCCTTGCGCAGTTCCTGGAGCCCCTCGTGAGCCGACGCGGCCACCTCTCCCACCACGGCCCGCATGCTGCCGCTGACGTCGAAAAGCAGGATCAGATCGAGTGGCTGTTCGTCGGCGGAGAAGTTCGCAATTGTCTCTGGTTTGCCCTCGTCCAGCAAACGAAAGTCGGCCTTTGTGAAGCCAGTCAGCAGGCGGCCATCCGCCGAGGTGACTTCGGCATCCACGTGGACCAGCGAGACCCCCGCGTGGAATGTCACATCATCCTGAGCCCGGCAAAGCAGGCCGCAAGCCATTAGCGCAACTAGGTATCGCATGAGCTAAGGCCTTAGATTGCTCTGCCGCGATTTGGGTTACGCGCCGCGTTGGTATCGCCGGCGGTCTGTGCCGCCGGTTTCCAGGTCGACCGGCGGCAAGATCGCCGGGCTACCGGGGCGCGTCCGGCCCGTCGGGACCGTGGCCGTTGCCGCCGGCCACTTCGCGGCGTACATCGTCGACCACCTCGCCGGCGCGGTCGGAGCTGAGTTCCGCTTTCATGCGCCGCAGCGCCACTCCGATGATGTCGCGGTGGTGCAGTTTAGAGCCCGGACCCTTGGCGCTCAGTTCCAGCCACAGCCGGTGGGCCAGTTCGATATCCTCCGGCCACAGCCGCGGAGGATGCGGCCCCAAATTGAAGAAGACCACGTCCTTCTGGTTTTCCAACACGATTTCGAGCGAGATCGAAGGGCGCGGCTCCGGCAGTTGTTCCCAGAAATAGCCTACTTGCGCCCCCTGTTCGGAAGGCGTGAGCTTGGGCGAAAGGCCCATCACGATGCGCGAAGACTGCAGCAGCGCAGCGGTCTGCACCACCGCTTCGTAAGGATCGGATCCCGGCACTACGATCAGCTCCACGTGTTTACCCGCCTTCTCGGCCAGCGTGACCACGTGGGTGAAGACCTGCGTTTCGTCCTCGCTGAAGATCTGAGCTGTGTCCAGCCCGTGCTCCCCCGAACCCGCCTGCGTTACCTGGCGTACCGAAAGCACCACGATGTCCATCTTGCGCATATCCGTCTTCGTCAGGATGCGCGCCAGGTGCTGCAGGCGGTGGGGATTGCGCACGGCCACCAGAATGTTGCCGGGGCGCACGCTGCAGCTCTGCGCGGTAACGTCGGTCCGCGTGTCCAGGCGGAATTTCTCGAGTTCCTGTTCATGGGTGGCTTTGCGTTTGCGGTTATAGATGTCGGAAAGTTCGAAAACAATGAAGAACAGGATCGTGAAAATGACGCCGGAGATGGTAGCCGTTTCCTTCGTGACCACGTTGATCAGGGCCAGCGCAAAGAGCGCCACCGTGATCATCATCAGGCCCAGGGGAATCTCGGTCTTGCCGATGTGGAAATTGAGCGGCACCTTCCATTCGCGTGCGCCGGGCTGCTTGTAACGCAGCACCAGCACCGAAAGGGCCTTCATAGCGAAGCTCCACACCACACCGAACGCGTAGGCCTCACCCAGCATTTGCATATCGCCGCGGCTGATCACAATGGTGAGCAGTTGCAGGCCGACGATCAGATTGATGAGCCGCGAAGTGGTGCCGAATTTCTTGTGCGGATGGCGGAACCAATCGGGCAGCACCCCATCTTCAGCTACCCGGTTGAGCACGCCGTTGGAGCCGATGATGGCGGTGTTGACCGCCCCGGCAAGGATCAACGTTCCTACCAGCACCACGAAGCCATGGAACAGTAGCCGCGCCGGCAACGGCCCGATGAGATACATGGAGAGGCCGCCGATCAGGTTGTCGAGAAACGTCTGCCGGGGGGTGTCCGGAATGATCATCACCGCGAAGAAGGAGACCAGCGAGGTGAACAGCATGCTGTAGATGAAAATCACGAAGCCGGCGCGCTCCAGGTTTTTCAGCTTGGGGTGCGCGATCTCGCGGTTCACCTGCGCCAGGCTCTCTTCGCCGCTCATGGCCAGCAGCGAATGTCCCAGCCCGATCATGATGGCGATCACGGTTATGGAAGGCGCCACCGTGCCGCGCAGCCAGCCCAGGGCTTCGGGATCGAAGTGCAGATTGGAAGGGATGGGCAGCGGCACCGGGTTGTAACCGTTTTTCAAAATGGTGACCACGCACCAGATAATCAGCATCACCACCATCACCGTGGTGATCTGCATGATGCGCAGCGCCTTCTCGCTGGATTCGTGGATGCCGATGATGTTCTTACGCCAGAAGTAGATGGTGACCACGGCGGCGAAAGCCGCCGCGAAGTACGGCGGATACACATGCAAGCCGCCCATCTTCATGTTCTGGCCGATTTCATTGATCAGGCCGCCCAGGTACAGGCCCGCGCTGACGGCGCTAATGGGGCCGGTGAGCACGTAATCGAACATCAAAGCCGACACGGAAAACTTGGCCAGGGTGCCGCCCATGGCCTCGTGCACCACCTTGTATACGCCGCCGCGCACGAACATCGAGCAGCTTTCGATGTAAATGGCGCGTACCGCGTAGGAGAACAACATGATCGCCAGAATGAACCACGGAGCCGCTTTGCCGATGGCATGCTCGGCGATGCCGCCCACGTAGTATGCCGAAGAGGCGAGGTCGCTGAGGACGATGGCGGCGGCGCGCCAGAAGGAAATGAACGACAGCATCACGGTGGTGGCAACAACCACCTTGACCGTTGCCGGCCGTTGCGGGGATAGCACTACAATCTCTCCTCGATCACTATTACGGGACTGCACCCCAAATGATGGTTCCCCGCCTCCGAGTGGAGCTAAGCATCCACATATTAGCATAGGGTAAGGAGCAAAATGGATTCCGAGACGCTGGCGCTGGCCACTATCAAAAAGCTCCGCGAAGCGGGGCACCATGCGTACCTGGTGGGCGGCTGTGTGCGCGACCTGCTGCTGGGCGAGAAGCCCAAGGACTTCGACATTTCGACCGACGCGCGGCCCGACCGCATCATGGACCTCTTCCCCCGCTCGGGCCGCGTGGGCGCCAGTTTCGGCGTTGTGTTGGTGCGCGATGTCTTCCACCAGGTGGAGGTGGCCACCTTCCGCAGCGATCACGACTACGAAGATGGACGCCGCCCCGGCAGCGTCCACTTCGAAAGCGATCCGCGCCAGGACGTGCTGCGGCGCGACTTCACCATCAACGGCCTCATGATGGATCCGGCAACCGGCGACGTGCTGGACTATGTCGGCGGACGGGCCGACCTGGAGCGGCGCGTGATTCGCGCCATCGGCGATGCCGGCGCGCGATTCGCCGAAGACCACCTCCGATTGCTGCGTGCGGTGCGTTTCGCGGCGCGGCTGAACTTTGCGATCGATACGGAAACGTTTACAGCCATCCAACGGCATCACGTCCTGATCCGGAAAGTAGCCGCCGAGCGGATCCGCGACGAGTTGGCCCGCATCCTCACCGAAGGCGGCGCGCGCCGCGGCTTCGAATTGCTGGACGCGAGCGGCATGCTCTCCGTCATCCTGCCCGAGGTGGCGGCCATGAAAGGCGTCGAGCAGCCGCCCGAGTATCATCCCGAAGGCGACGTCTGGGTGCATACATTGCTCCTGCTGGAGGGGCTCGATCACCCTTCCGTGATGTTGGCGCTGGGTGCGCTGCTGCACGATGTGGGTAAGCCGCCTACCTTCCGCGTGGCCGGCCGGATTCGCTTCGATGGACACGTGGAAGAGGGCGTGGCCATGGCCCACTGCATTCTCAATCGCCTGCGTTTTTCCCGGGACGAGATGGAACTGGTGGAGGCGCTGGTTGCCAATCACATGAAGTTCAAAGACCTCCACAACATGCGGGAAAGCACGCTCAAGCGTTTTCTGCGCATGCCGGCCTTTGCGGAGCATCTGGAGCTGCATCGCCTGGACGTGCTGGCCAGCAATAAAAGGCTGGAGAATTACCTATTCGCAAAGGCCAAACTTGCGGAGTTCTCCGAGGAGTATTTGAAGCCCGAGCGCCTCCTCACCGGGGCCGACCTGATCGCCATGGGCCATCATCCCGGCCCCCGCTTCACGCAGATTCTCTCCGCTGTGGAAGACGCGCAACTGGAAGGCCGCATCCGCACCCCAGGCGAAGCGCTGGCGATGGTGCGCTCTGAATTCCCAGTGGAACCGTAGGACAGACGATCGTTTTTTGTCGTCTGTCAAATAGGGGCGGACCGCCCCGCAAAACGGGATGAAAATACGCTCGATTGACGGCGCGCGGTAGGCGAGGGGGATGCATTTTCGACCCTGTTGGGATGGGCGTTCCGCCCGCAAAAACCGGAGTCGGTAACGCCGGCGGTCTTGCCGCCGGTGCGGCGAGCGAAGCGCGCCGCTGCACAGCCCCGGCCCCTGACCCCCGGCCCCTGGCCCCGGTTTTTCGACCCTGTCACCTTCGGAGACTCCCGTCACTTGTACCAGTACCTGGTCTGCGCGGTCCATTCGGATTTCGGATAGCGCCGGTGCAGCAGGTCGAGGGCTTCTTTGGAGTACCGCCCAGTAGCGCCATCGGTCCACCTGTAGCGGGAAGCGGCGACAGCCATGTGCAATGCCCGGGGAACACGCGGGTCGTCGGGATGGGCGCGGGCCCATTGGATGGTTTCACGGAGCAGATAGGTAGCTCGCCACGGTTCAGTAGATTCGATTTCCTGTGCTTCCGCCTCGCCCGCGGTCCGCTGTTGGGCCGTGAGGAAGGTCGTGGCCGGCAGGCGCGGTTTGGGAATCGGGTCGGGGAGCCGGTACCAGCACGACTTGTGGTGACCCCAGATGTCCGTAAAGACGACCCGCAATGCAGCCAGATTCGCGGTTGAATCGTCGACACCAGGTAGGTACGGGCAAATGGCAGGAGCCCATAGGCTCACATAGACGGAGACACAGTGCGCCTCATCCGCATCCCGCGCTTCCAGGGACCCTTTCGCACAACCGACGCTTCGGGCTGAAGCTCCGCCACACGCTGCATCAACACGCGAGCCTCTGGCGGCCTATCGACGATTACGGCCCCGTGCACTTCCTTGCCGTCATGATCGATGACGCGCGGCGCGGGGCGTCTGAGCGAGAAGCGCAGGAACTCGTGCCAGTTGCGCGCCAGGTCGCGCCGTTCCGTCAAAATCCAATTCCGGGATGCGCGAAGTAAGTTGTGGATGAGCGCCCGATCGGCCCAACGGCGTGCTTGGTCGTCGTGGCCCGTCTTCCTCTCCAACCGGATCGCGTAGTACGCTACCGACTCATACGCCCCGCCGGCCGGAGGGAGTTGCTCGGCCGCCTGAATCAACTCGTCACGCTCCTCCGGTCCCGCGTTAGCGAGAGCGGCGATCAGCCAAGCGGAGCTATGCGTTTGGCGCCACCACGCGGTTGCCGGTTTGCCTGCGTCGGGCCACGGATATTTTGACATCGCCACCATCCACGCTGCTAACTCGTCGGCGTCGTCGGTCTCGGCAAACTCCGGATGATTGCTCACGAGGTAGAGAAAATCCGTGGCGGACTGTTGGATGTCTTCCGCCCCTGCCTGCATCAACGAATTGCCCAACTCCTTAAAGCGAGCCCGCGGTTCTGTCCGCAGTTGCCGAGGTGCAGGAGCTTCAAGCTGTCTTCGTGCCACTGCAATTTCTGGGGATCGTCGAGAATCGCCTGGATCTGTTGCTTGCCTTCGCGGAAGGCATCCTTGTCGCCGTTCACAGATCCCGCTCGCAGGAGCGCTCTGGCCGCAAGATAAGGAGCGATGTCCCGCCAGGGCGAATCCTCCTCGGCGGCAATGTCGCGAAATAGCTGCGATGCCTTGCGCAAGTCTCCGGCGTAGAACCAGGCGGCAGCGATCTGGTATCGGCGATGCGCGGCCAGCCGCGGATCCATTTCATCGGGTGGGGGCTCCGGGATGGTCTGCTCGCTGGCCGGGCAGTTGGCGAATACTCTGTCCTGTGCGCTGGCCCATTCCGCATCTTCTGGCTGTCGAAACCCCAGGCGGACGCTAAGGCCCCGAGAGTCTGGCTGGCCGTCGCAAAAGCGTCCTCCAGGCGGGGCAGGCCGGGTACATCCTGCCGCGCCGCCAGCCATGCGTCTTCAGGGAAATCCCGGGGATCGTAAGGCTGGCTTGGTGGGTCAAGGTATAGCGAATCGGCCTCCTCCGCAGTGAGTGGCTTACCAGACAGGATTCGAAACGCGCCGATCTTGAACTGATCGGCGTATGATCGCTGCAGCACGCCGATCCGGCCCTTCAAAAACTCATCGCGCAATTCCGCCGCCCCCTGCTTTGTTACGAACACGGCTGCCGGCGGTGCGATGGCGCAACGGTCCAAGCCCGTCGGGATCGCGATCCATAGGAACACGAGCGCCGCTACAGCGGCATAACACGCTTTCATCGCCACCACCTCCCTGCTTGTGCCACCGCGACATCGTAGGCCTGTTGCGTCCACGGTCCGGAGTGAAAGAAGTACAGCCGGCGGCCGCGTGGCACGCGGGCGGGCAGTTCATTGGTGGACACACCGATGCTGAAGCGGCATAGGCCCTCTTTGAAATCCGACGGAATCCTCTCGCCGGGGCCCATCAGAAAGAGCATGGGAGTGGCGTCTGCCACCGGCAGTCCCCGCATCCAGCGATCGCCATCGCACCAGCTTTCGAGCGCCGTGATTGCGATCGGCAGACTGGCCGGCGCTGCCCTGCGCAACTCTCGCAGGAACCTGGCGTACCACGCACGCTCGCTCCGGCGGGCGTCGAAGTCGATCTGCAGGGCACGCACGCCGGGGAGTTGCGCCGCCGGCATCACTTCGCGCAACGCATCCGCCTCTCGTGGCAATCCGTGGCCGGCCGATTCGAAGCGCACCACCGCCATCAGATCCGTTCCGGGCGTGAAGCGCAGCGGCTGCAGCCGCGGACGCGAGACGGCCCGTTCGGGAGTCAGCCACACCGTGCGCGCGAGGAATGCGATTCCGGCGCTGCCGGGCTTAACGAAGCGCAGATCCTGCGGACTCTCCCACGCCCACAACATCAGGCGCGGCAGCGTGGGCAGCGGATCTTGCGGGCGGAGCAGTCGCGATGCCGCCACCAGAACGATGAGTAAACAGGCGATGAGGGCCAGGCGACGCATCATCTTCCATTCTGTGCCAGTCTTCGGGCCTTGCGGAAGACATCCAGCAGCATCTTTTCGGTGAGTTTTCCGGTACTGGTGTTCTGCTGGCTGGGGTGGTAGGAGCTGACCAGGATGGGTTGGCCCTTAGCGATGCGGAAATGCTGGTTGTGTTCGAAGCGGTACGCCGCCCGGCTCTGGATGACGCCGCGGAATTTCAGAATGTCGAGGTACGTATCGAAGGCGATCTTGCCCAGCGCCACCACGACGCGTGGCTGGATCAGGTCCAACTCACGCTCCAGGAACGGACGGCAGTTGCGGATCTCTTCAGGAGCCGGTTTGTTGTCGGGCGGCGCGCAATGGGCGGCGGCGGTGATGTAAGCGTCGTGGAGTTGCATGCCGTCGCCGCGCGAGACGCTGTGCGGCTGAGAGGCGAATCCAGTCTGGTGCAGTGCGCGGTAAAGCCAGTCGCCGGAGCGGTCGCCGGTGAAGATGCGGCCCGTGCGGTTGGCTCCGTGGGCGGCCGGCGCCAGGCCCAGGATGAGCACGCGCGCCCGCGGATCGCCGAAGCCAGGCACGGGTTTGCCCCAATACTCCCAGTCGCGGTACGCCCGGCGCTTCACTGTCGCCATATTTGTGCAGTGTTCGCGCAATCGGGGACAGCGGCGGCACTCGACGACCTCCTGCTGCAGAATTTCAAACAAGTGATGAACCTTTCTTCATGGAAAATTATGTCGAAGAACACACCAGGGTGCTAAAATGGTGTCCAGTTGGCTTGACGAACCATAGGCGGGGTGCCAAAATTCGAAGAGTCCGGTTGCTCCGATCGGATTTTTTCGAGCGCTGCTCTGACGACTTTCCCTCCGGCCGCCACTGTCTTGGTGCGCTGTACCTTCATATGAACAGGTTACCTTTACTCGTTACGGTTTTCTTCCTACTCGCCGGGCTTTGCTTCGGCGTGACTCCCGCAACCAGGAAGCGCAGACACCACGTGGTCCCCGCAGTGGCAACCAGACCAACCGTCGTGACCCATGCCCTCGCGTCCCAGCCCGCCGCCTCCATCCGTAAGACCATCCGTAAGACCGCGGTACAAACCAAGCCGGCTGTTGCGGCTCCGGTCATCGCCGGCGGGCCCTGGACGGAACCGACTTATGCCGATTCCACGCTGGGCGACAACGTGGATGGCGACGACCTGGTGGTCCGCCGCTCGGCGGTGGAGGCGCTAGGCAGCTTCAACGGCTCGGTAGTGGTGGCGGATCCGCAGTCGGGGCGCATCCTGACTGTAGTGAATCAAAAGCTCGCGTTCAGCAGTGGATTCCAGCCGTGCTCCACCATCAAAGTCTCGGTGGCGCTGGCCGGTTTGAGTGAAAAGGCCATCCAACCGGCCACCAAGTTCCATCTCACCGGCCTGGGTAAGATGGACCTGACATACGCCTTGGCCCACTCCAACAATTACTACTTCGCCACGCTGGGGGAGAAGCTGGGATTTGAGAAGGTGAGCTACTATGCGCACCTTTTCGGGTATGGCGAAAAGGCCGGCTTGGGGATTCCGGGCGAGCAGCCGGGACATTATCCCTCAGCGCCCCCGCACAACGGCGGAGTCGGCATGCTGACCAGCTTTGGCGAAGAGATCCAGCAGACGCCGCTGCAACTGGCCGCGCTGATGAGCGCGGTGGCCAATGGCGGCACCTTGTATTACCTGCAATATCCCAGGACGCAGGCCGAGATCCAGACCTTCGTCCCGCGCGTCAAGCGCCGTCTGGATATTGGGCCGCTGATTCCCGTTATCAAGCCGGGAATGCGCGGCGCCGTGGAGTTCGGCACGGCACACCGCGCCCGCGAAGATGGGCCCATCGCCGGAAAGACCGGTACCTGCAGTTCCAATCACACGCACCTGGGTTGGTTCGGCTCTTTCAACGACGTGGGCAACAGGAAACTGGTGGTGGTGGTGCTGCTGACGGGCGGCCGCCCGGCGATCGGGCCGCTGGCCGCGGGGATCGCGGGCGACGTTTACCGCCGCCTGGGCGAGAAGAACTACTTCGCCGCGACGCAGCCCATGACGCCGGATAACCTGGTGGCCAGCCAGATCTGCTGCGGACAGTAGGGTAATCTTCTTTTTTCACCGCGGAGCATTTGACTGGGGGCCCCCAGTCTGGTGGCAGCAGGAAACAGCGCGTCGGGATCTCGCGTAGGGGCAAAACGGTGACAGTCGGCTCATGAGGAACTCCCTCCCCGACCCTTTTGATTCAGGTGTTTACGCGGCGGATGTTTCTTCAATTGGTACGAGTTTGTAGCCGCGTTGCTGAGCCTGCCGTTTGAGTTTGGCGTCGAACCGCTTTTCTCTTTGAGCGTCGCGTTCGGCCCACAGCGTCGCATCGTATTCGACCTGCTTCTTCACCATCGTGTAGAAGATGATCGCAATCTTGTGTGCCGTCGCCGTGGTGGCTCCCGCTGGCCCCAATTTGCTCTTCATCCGGCGAAGATAGTCCCCCAGGGGCGTTTGGTCGTGATGCAGGGCATACGCCGCCATGCGAAATAGGTCTCCCGCCCGGTTGTGCACCCTCCGCATGCCCCTCCATAAAACCCGCCCTCCGCTGATGTCATTGTCCGGACACAATGCCAACCAGGACACGAAGTGCGCTGCGGTCGGCCATCGCGACATGTCCCGCCCCACTTCGCTGAACAACATCAATACCATCGCCATCAGTCCGGGTATCTGCGTTAGGTCCACACCGAACAACTTGTATGATTCGGTTCGCAGATCGAAGCCTGTCTTGGGGTTGACGTTCTTCTTTTTGCGTCCCCGCTGCTTCCGCTTGCGGTCCGGGGGTAGCGGCTTCTCTGCCGGGTCTACCCGCGCCACGAAGGCCAACACCATCTTCTCGATCTCCTCATCGCAAGTGGTAATCTGCTCCTGGTAGTGTTGGTAACTCTGGCGCGATTGCTGGAGCGTAAACAGATGCTCCCCGCGCCAGTTACCCACCAGCGATTTGCGAATGGTTTCCTCGCTGGCTTTGATGTGCGGGTCGCGCAGTTTGGCCAGCACGTCCGGGTTCCGCTCTCCCCCGATGATGGCGTCGACAATCGCCAGCCCGGTTACCCCCGTCAGATCGCTGATCACGTGATGAATTTGCACGTTCATCTGCGTCAGCGCCTTGTGCATGTGCTGGATGTGCTGGCTCGTCATTTCTACCAATTCGGTGCGGTGCCGCATCACTGACCGAACGGCGCACACGTCGCCCTCCGGTCGAAATGCCGCTCGTAGCAGTCCTACCGAATGCAGAAACTGCAGCCACTGACATTCGTGCCAGTCCGTCCGCCGCCCGGGCACGTTTTTCATGCCGCGGGCATCGACCAAGCAAGCTTTCACCCCGTGTTGTTCTACTACGTCGTACAGCGGAATCCAGTACACCCCGGTGGACTCCATCGCCACCGTGGTGATCCCACAACTGACCAACCACTGAGCCATCTTTTCCAAATCTTCGGTGAAGGTTGTGAATTTCCGAACCGGATGCTCATCCCGGTCCGGCGGTACGGCTACAAAGATTTCCCTCGCACCGATATCAATACCTGCTGCGTTTGCTTCCAGTATGGGTCGATCTTCCAGGCACATCCCTTT
>OKRF01000049.1:0-10290 GCA_900290315.1 Candidatus Sulfopaludibacter sp. SbA3
AACGGTGCCGCCACGTCCAGCCAGCAAGCGCCCGGGGACAGAACGTTGGAAGTCGGAGCGGCGGCGTACTGGGGTGCGGCGGAAGCAGTCTCGCCGGCCAACATCGAACCGGCAAGGCTGGCCAAAAAACTGCGCCGGTCTATTGTGAACATCTCATTATTTTGTCACATCCGCGGCCGGTGGTAAGTTAAGCTTTAGCTTGCCTAAAACCGCCGTTCTGCCGCTGCTAGTGTTTCTCGCCGTGGGCGCACGGGCCCAGACCGGATACGTCAATCCGAAGCTCTGCGCAGCGTGCCACTCCACGATCTATGGGACCTATCAGAAGACGGGAATGGGCCGCTCGTTTTCGAAGCCGGCGCTGACACCCGTGGACATAGCCTCGGAACGCGGCTACACCTACTACCACGAAGCCTCGGACATGTACTTCGAGATGGAGGTGCGCGCGGACAACAGCTACTATCAGCGCCGCTACCAGATGGGCTTCGACGGCAGCCAGACCAATATCGAAGAGAAGCGCATCGATCTGGTCATGGGCTCGGGAAATCACGCGCGCACATTCCTGCACCAAACGCCCCGCGGAACGCTGGAAGTGCTGCCGTTAGGATGGTACGCCGAAGGCGCGTCTCATTGGGGGATGAATCCCGGCTACGACCGGCCGGATCATCCCGGCTCGCGGCGCGCCGTGACCTACGAGTGCATGTTCTGCCATAATGCCTACCCGGCGATACCAGCCGGACCCGACACGTTGGAGGCTGAGCCGGTCTTCACCGGAGACATGCCGCTGGGGATCGACTGCCAGCGCTGCCACGGCCCCGGCGGTCCACATGTGCGGGCGGCGCAAGCGCCCGGCGCTAAACCGGAGGAGATTCGCAGCACCATCGTCAACCCCGCACGTCTGCCTGCCGCCCGGCGGATGGAGGTATGCCTGCAGTGCCACCTGGAAACCACCAGCTTCCTGTTGCCGCACTCGGTGTTGCGCTACGGCCGGGGTCCCTTTTCGTATAGCCCGGGCCAGCCTCTGGCGGACTTTCTAATCTTCTTCGATCATGCGCCCGCCGCGGGGAAGGGCGACAAATTCGAAATCGCCGGCGCCGCCTATCGATTGCGCAAGTCCGCGTGCTTCCAGAAGAGTAACGGTGCACTGCAATGCACCACGTGCCACAATCCGCACGATGTCCCGCGCGGCGATGCCGCCGTGCAGCACGCCGTGCAGCACTATATCGCGGTTTGCCGCCAATGCCACACCGCCGGTGGGCACACCGCGCAGGGAAACTGTGTGGGGTGCCATATGCCGCGGCAACGCACTGACGATGTGATCCACGTGGCGATGACGGACCATTTCATTCGTAATTTTCCGGTGCACACATTGATGGCGGAGACGCCGGAGCGGCACGAAACTGAGGCCACTGCCTACCGCGGCGAGGTGGTCCCTTATTATCCGCAGCCGCTGCCGAAGACGGCGGAAAACGAACTGTACACCGCCATCGCCCAAGTCCGCCAGCAGAACAATCTGCGATCGGGAGTAGCGCGGCTTTCCAGTTTGCTGGCCGCGCGTCCTTCCACGAGGCCGGAGCCCTACCTGGAATTGGGAGACGCCTGGCGCAACAACTCCGAGCCGGGAAAGGCTGTCGCGTCATATGAAGCAGCGCTACGACGCAGGCCGGACTGGGCGCCCGCCCTGCGCAAATTGGCTGCCGCGCAGGAAGCCGCCGGCCAGCCGGCACAAGCGATCGCAGCCTTAAGAAAGGCTGTGCAACTGACGCCTGCCGACCCCGACGCCTGGCACGAGTTGGGACAAATCTATCTCCGCCAGGGACGAATTCGCGACGCGGTAGCGGCTCTGCAAAAGGCGCTGTCGCTGAATCCCGAGATCCCCGAAGCGCACAACAGCGTGGGAGTCCTGCTGGCTCAGGGCCACGACCCGCGGGCCGAATCGGCTTTCCGCGAGGCGATCCGGATTAGCCCGGAATATGTGGAGGCGCGCACCAATCTCGCCAGCCTGCTTCCGGACGACATGGCCGTTTTTGAGTTTGAGCGCGCGATCCGCATTCAGCCCTCCTACGCGCCGGCTCACCTGGCCTACGGCGAGATGCTCAACGGCATGCGCCGCTACGATGAGGCCCGGCAACAATTGGAAGCGTGCATTCAGGCGGACCCGAATCTCGCGGAGGCTCACGAACTACTCGGAGTGGTGCTGGAGCGGAGGGGCCGGGAGAACGAGGCGCTGGCCGAGTATGAGGCCGCACTCCGGCTCCGCCCGGATTTCGCGCGAGCTCATCTGGATGTGGCATATGTGCTGGAACGGAGGGGAGACGTGGATGGAGCTGTGAAGCATCTGCGGGAAGCGGTCAAGAGTTCGGACGCCACCACGAGAGATCTCGCAACGGGAATGCTTAAGAAACTGGGGCGTTAGGCCTTCCGTTGGTTTCACGCCAAGACGCAAAGCCGCAAAGGCGCAAAGAAGTGGAGGAAGGTCTAGCCGGGTTCGAATCAGGGGGGCCGGATAGCAGACCTGCTGCGAGACGAGTTCTTATTCTTGCGCTTTCTTTGCGGCTTTGCGTCTTGGCGAGAACGGAGAGCATCACTTGGGAGAGGCATTCTTCTTCCGGGCGTCTTTGCTCGAGAGAGCGCACGCGGCTCCGAGTTGGAAGCGGAGCCGCGGCGATTTGAGCGGGCTAGAAGTTCAGGCGGGCCGAGAACTCCAGAATGCGCCCACCGGGATCCAGTCCGTTGGAAATGTCGCGGTAAGCCGAAGTAATCTGGCCGAAGCCGGTGCTGCTGGCCGATGCGCTGCCCAGGTAGAAGTTGGGGTGGTTCAGAACGTTTAGCGCCTGTGCCCGGAACTCGATATTGACGCTCTCATGGATCCGGGTGCGCTTCACGATGCTGGCATCCAGGTGCTTCTGCCAGGGGCCGCGCAGGTAGTAGTTATAGCCTAACTGGCCGACAGCCGTCTGCGGTCCCACATAAGGGGCGTTGGGATCCAGCGTGTAGCCGCCGTTGTTGAAGGCCGCTTCGGTGTTGTGGATGAGGTCCAGCGGCAGGTCGTACAACACGCCCGACACGGTTCCGTTGGAGTTGATGACGCTGGTCTTGTTGATGGTGAGATCGTTCTGCAACTGTTGGATGGTGATGTTGTGCAGAACCACGCCGCATTCGTTGCCGTTGATGCAGGCGCGGCCGCTGGTGAGGCGGCTCGGTTGCCCTGCCTGGACGCGGGTGACGCCGACGATCTCCCAACCCTCCACGGCCTTGCGAATCACGGCGTTGCCGGAGGAGAGATAGGAGCGGCCCGTCCCAAAGGGCAGCTCGTAAATCCAGTTGGCCTTGAAGGCGTGCCGGAGGTCGAAGCCCGTGGGACCGCGATCGAGGCGCAGGTCGCGGAACGTGGTGGGCTCGGCATAATCGCCGGAGTTGGCGGTGGCGCCATTGGTGAGCGAGTGTGCCCAGACGTAGCTGCCTTGCATCTGGAGGCCCTTAGTGAGCCTGCGCTGGACTTCCACCTGCAGCGCATCGTAGAAAGAGGCACCGAG
Organism: Candidatus Sulfopaludibacter sp. SbA3; assembly: GCA_900290315.1. Lineage (GTDB taxonomy): Bacteria > Acidobacteriota > Terriglobia > Bryobacterales > Bryobacteraceae > Sulfopaludibacter. Next base: position 3,534 of record OKRF01000049.1, read on the forward strand.
ATTGGTCATCAGATAGCTCCCGCCGCTGGTGACCGCCGGGTTGACCACGAACAGATTGGACGGGTATCCGGCGTTCGTCAGGTTGGCCATGCGTGTCACGTTGGAAGCGATGGCGCTGGCGAAACTGCCGAAGCGGTTCAATTGCAGATAGCCGCCGGTGGTGGTGTCGTTACAGCAGGTGGAACCCAAGGCGATGGGAATCATCTTCAGGTTCTGCTGGCCGGGAAGACCCTGGTTGCCGTAGTTGTAGCTCTTCAGCGTGGGTGTGTACATCATCTGGGCCACCGACATGCCGTTGGCGATCGCCAGATTCTGCTGCGCCACCATGGCTTCGCTCAGGAATCCGTTTTCGAAAATATTTACCTCGTCGAGGTTGACCTGCCGCCACTCATGCACCCCGTGGTTGCCGGTAAAGCGAACCTCGACGACCGTATTGTGCGTCACCTCGCGCTGGTAGCCGATGTTCCAGCTCTGGACGTACCCCATCTTCAGATTGGGGTCGAAATCGTTGAGCGAGTCCGTGAAGGCCGGGGTGATGGGATACTGCGGCGCCGACGGGCTGGGCTGCGAGGGGAAACTGGAATCGCTGAAATACCGGCTGCCGGCCGGTCCGAAATACTGCGGGTAGTTGACGGGGTCGACGGAGGTGCTGTAGTAGAGGCCCTTGTTGCTGCCCCAGATGGATTGGAAGTTGTATCCGCCGGGACGGGTGCTGGAGATGGCATAACCGGCACGCAGAACCGCCGCGCCCGCATGGTGGCCGGTAAAAATCGACAGGAACCCGTTCGCCGGCGCCAACTGGTAAGCCAGGCCCAGTGAAGGCAACACCACGGGAGGCATGTTGTACGCGTTGCTGCCATTGACGGCGTTGAACGTGGGATTGACGCCAGTAAGCACTCCGGGCTTGAACATATTCCCGATGCCAGAAATGCCCCAGATGCCAGCCAGGCCGACGTCGCTGTAAGTTCCGTTCAAATTGACGAAGGGAAGCTGATACTCGAGGCGGGCGCCAATTGTCGCGGTCAGGCTGGGAGAGATGCGCCAGGTATCCTGCGCGAAGAACCCGAATTCGCGCTGGCGGTTGCGATCGACGGCGGGATCGGTGCCGTACTGATGGGAGCTCTCGTTCAGGACCTTCTGCTGGCTGATGGACGATATGCGCCCCGTGAGGGCAGCATAGAGGGAGCCCGCGGAGCTTAGATCGCCGCTCGAGATGCCGGGGATGTTCGCGGCGGTCAGCCAGGCCGTGGACCCGGTGGTCGCCGGATCTCCAGTGGCCATGCCAAAGGACATGCCCGGGAGCGTTTCCGAACCGATAGACTGCTGCCAGGTGGCGACCGAAGTCCAGGTGCCGCCGAAGCTGATCTGGTGCCCGCCTTTGACCCACGACATGGTCTCCGCGAGATCCTTCACCGGAGCATTGCGGCGCGAAACGCCCGTGGTAGTGGTAACCGGTCCGAAGTAGCCGAACGAGGGTACAAATCCCTTCCACTGGCTGTAGAGCGCGTCGCTGCCGGCCAAATCGTAAAACAGCACCGTACCGCCCGTGATGCCGAAGCGGAATTCATTGGTGAGCCGCGAAGTGAGTGAAGAGCGCAGGCTGAGAGTGTCCGCGAAACGGCGGCTGCGCTGCCCGGCGACGACATTGCTGCCCAGCACCGTTCCCGTGCCCGGGTACACCGGGACCACGCCGTTCAGAACATCGGGGCTGGCGTTGTACCAATCGTAGTTCTGCACGTAGGAGAGGTGGTGTTTGAGTGTGAGGTTATAGTCGAGGCGGGTGGTGAGGAAGTAGCGCGCCTGGCTGCCCGCGGCGCCGTACGTCAGCGTGTCGCGGTTGAAGTCCGAGCCGGTTGCCGAGTTGGGCTTGAGGTTCCCGTTCTGCACCAGCGCCCAGATGTCCGACAGGGTCTTGGCAATCACCGGGTCGGCGGTGGTCCGGTACGGTGCCGCTCCCGGCGGCAGGTTGCTGTTAGCGCCGTTGGCCAGAGCAAATACGTTGACGGTTTTCAGCAGGCTGGGGTTGCCCTGACAGGCAACCGTGGTGCTGGTGGTCGGGTCCCCAGTTGGCCGGCGTAACAATGGTGCGGGTGAAGGTGGCGGATTGCGGCAGGCGGTAGATTTCGTAGTTGGCGAAGAACAGCAGCTTGTCCTTCTTGATGGGGCCACCCACGTGGACGTTGCCCTGGTTGAACTTCATAATGTCGCGAGCCGCGCCGGTCTGGTTGTTGAAATAGTAGTTGGCGTTCAGGAAGGTGTTGCGGTGCGCCCAGACCACGCCGCCGTGGTATTGGTTGGTGCCGCTCTTGGTGGTGAATTTGAGCTGCGCACCGCCTTGCGCGGTGGAATCCACGCCGCCCGCCGAGGTACTGAGCGTGACCTCTTCCAGCGAATCCACCGAGGGCATGATGTAGCTGAAGAACCCGTCACTGGACTTCAGCCATTGGTCGTTGGTACTGACTCCGTCGATCGTGACGTTCAGCGATTCCCTGGGCAGTCCGTTGATGTACGAATCGCGATAGCCGGTGAGGGTCTGGGTTCCCGGCAACTGCAGGAATGCCTCCATGCCGTTTCGCGTGGCAGTGGGAAGCTCGTTGATCTGCCTGCCGGTGATGGTGCTGCTGAGCTCGGCGCTGGTGGTTTGCACCAGTTGCGCGCCGCCTTCCACCATCACGGTCTCGGTGGCTGCGCCGATTTCAAGCTTGACGTTGACTGTTACCGGTACGCCGGCCTCCACCACGACCCCTTCTTTCAGTTCGCTCTTGAACCCCGTCTTGGCGAAGCTAACGCGGTAGGTGCCCGGAGGCACGGAAGGTACGGCATACTCACCCTTTTCGTTAGTGACCGTTTTGATTACCTGGCCGGTCTCCACGCTGATCACAGTGATTTCCGCACCCGGCACCGCCGCACTCGACGGGTCCTGAACAATGCCGTTGACCAAGCTGGTGGTGCCCTGCCCAAATGCGAGAGAAGACAGCAGTACTGCTGTCGCAATGAGAGTCTTCACGATGTACCCCTTCCTGTAATGAGCTTCCATTGACGCCTTGACTCACCTGGAATGGAAGCGAGGTTTGTGCGATTTTATGCTATTCAGGCCTCGCACACAAGAAGAATTTCGCGGTTTTGGGCAATTAATTCAGGTATCGTTCGGTCTGCGAGGCCGGGAGAGGCTCGCACAGAAAAGAAAAGCCGCCGGACGAACCTGAAAGTTCGGCCGGCGGCGGATGTTGGAACCGAGGCTGGGTTAGAAGTTGAGCCGCACCACGAATTCGATGATGCGCGCGCCCAGATCGACCGTACCGGAGATGTCGCGGTAAGCCGCCGTTGTCTGGCCGAACGTCGAACCGATGTTGCCGCCCGGCAGGAAGTTGGTGACGTTCAAAACGTCCAACGCATGAGCGCCGATCTGCAATTGGACTTTCTCGGTGATGCGGGTGTTCTTCTGCAGGCTGAGGTCAAAGTGCCGCTGCCAGGGCAGATAGAAAAGGCCGTTCCAGCCAAACTGGCCAACCGGTGAAGGTCCGATGTACGGCGCATTCGGATCCAACTGAGCAGGCGTTAACCCGCCCTGGTTGAAGGCTGCCATCGTGTTGGTGATGAGGTTGGTGTTGTTGGAACTGTTCAGAGAGGCATAGTAAGTTCCATTAGGCGCCGAGGACGGAGGCGGCAGGTAGTAGATCAGGCCGCCGTTCGAGCTGGGATAGCTGGTCTTGTAGACGCCCACCATGGACTGCAATTGGGAGGCGGTGATGTTGTGCAGAACCACGCCCGATCCGTTCTGGTTGACCTGGGCGAAGCTGCTGATGTTGAACGGTGTGCCGGACTGCAGCCGGACCACACCCGAAAGCTGCCACCCTTCGACGATTCGTCTGGCGATCGGATTGTGAACGCTGCCGGCAAAGGCGCGGCCGGGGCCGAACGGCAGTTCGTAAATCCAGTTGAACTTGATGGCATGACGGATGTCAAAGGCGGACGGAATGCGGTCAAAGCGCAAGTTGCGCAGTGTGGTCGCCGACGAAGAATCGGTGCCGCTCGCCGTGGCTCCATCCGCGATGGATTTGGCAAATTGATAGCTGCCATTGATGGTAAAGCCGGACGCCAGCCGGCGCCGGACTTCGATCTGCAGCGCATTGAAGTTCGACGCACCATTGTTCGTTAGAACGTTGGCGCTGCCGCCGTTGAGCGGATTCACCTGGAAGAGATTGACGGGATAACCGGCCGCCGTCAGGTTCCCCATGCGCGTGGCGTTGCCGGCAATCGAGTTGGCCGAAGATCCGGCTTCACCCAACTGCAGGTAAGTGGCAGTGGTGGCATCGGTAGTGTTGCCGATACCCGTCGACAGAATCGGTACGGCCTGCTGTCCGGGCAGTCCCTGGTTACCCCAGTTCGTTACACCCGTGTTGGCATTGATGTTCCCACCGCGCGCAATCGCCAGGTTGTTCTGGGCGATCTGAAACTGGTTGAGGAAATTGTTGGAGTAGATGTTCACCTCGTTGAGGTTCATCCTGCGCCACAAGTCGGTGCCGTGATTGCCGGTGTAACGGAAGTCGACTACGGTGTTGCGGTCGATTTCGCGCTGGAAGCTGACATTCCAGCTCTGCACGTACCCCATCTTGAGATTCGGATCGACGCCATATACGCTGCAACCAGAACAGGATGGAATCGGGTAGCTGGGGGTGGGATTGATAGTGGAAGTGCGCGAAGGCAAAGTGGCGTCGCTGAAATTCACGCTTCCGGGCGCTCCAAAGATCGCCGGATAAGTGGAGGGGCTCACCGAGTCGTCAATCGAGAGACCCTGATTGGAACCATACAGGCCGGTGAACACGTTCATTCCCTCGCGCACTGTGGCGATGGAGTAGCCGCCGCGAAATACGCTGTGGTTTCCAGTCAGCCAACCCAGGAATCCGTTCGCCCGCGGCACCTCATAAGCAACACCGACAGAGGGCGCAATGACCGGTTTCGGATTGTAATTATTGCTGCTGTTGAGCTGCGAGTATACCGGAGGCGAACCGGCGAGCGTTCCCGGCGAGAACAGGTTCCCTACGCCGGATACGCCCCACAGGAGCGGGTAGTTGACGATGGTGTAGAGGTTGTCCAGGTTCACCACTCCGCCCTCCTTTTCGACACGCAGGCCCAACGTCACAGTCAGGTTGGGCAGTGCGCGCCACTGATCCTGGCGATCCTGGCCAAAGAAGCCGAGCTCGCGGATCCGGTCGCGGTCGAGCGGGGCGGAAGCGGAGTAGGTGTGGGTGGCTTCGCTGAGCGCGAGCGACTGGCTGATGGAAGAGACGCGGCCGGTCACATCGGCGTACAAAGCGGAGGCCTGGCTCAACTGCGTGGTGGAGGCACCGGGGAAGTTCGCCACAGTGAAAAGGTTGGTGTTGCCCGTGAAGATGGGATCGTTGGTTGCAATACCCAGGCTGATGCCGGGGAACAGCGCGCTACCTTCAATCTGCTGGAAGACGTTGATCTGGTCCCAGTTGCCACCGAAGCTGAACTGGTGCGTTCCCTTCACCCATGACACGGTGTCGCCGATGTTCTTCACCGGGGCGTTGCGGCGCTGCGGGCCGGAGTTGGTGGCTACACCGGAGAGACCGCTGCCCACGCTCGAGAAGCCAGGCACATAGCCTTTCCACGGAGAGAACATGCCGGGCGAAATCAAGTCGAAGAACAGCACCGTGCCACCGTTCAGCCCGACGCGAGCCTCGTTGGTGAGCGTGGACTTGATGGCGGAACGGAGGGAAATGGTTCCGTCGAACCGGTTGCTGCGCTGGCCGGCGCTCACGTTCGAAAACAGGACGCTGCCAGTGCCGGGAAAGTCCGGCACGATGCCGTTCAGGAAGTCGGGAACCGAAACGTACCAATCGAAGTTGTACACCAGGGACAGCGAGTTCTTCTGGTTGATGTTGTAGTCGATGCGGGTGGTGAAGAAGTCGCGCGAATCGGTGCCGGTTGGCTGATAGCTGGTGGTGAGGGTGTTATAGTCGTTGCCCGACTGGTTGTTCTTGACGATGCCCATGGCGCCCGCCGACTGCATCAGAGCGAAGGTCTTTGCGAATGTCGGATCGGCGACCGTGGCATAGGGGCGAATGCCGGCGGGCAGGCTCGCATTCGCGGCTGCGGCAAGTTGCAGCAGATTCACCGACTGCTGTTGCCCCGCGGAATTCGCGTACGTATAGATCCCGCTGGAAGCGCTCGGCGTCAGGTAGTTGCGCGTATATAGATTGGTGCCGGGGAAACGGTAGATCTCCACGTTGCCGAAGAAGAAGATCTTGTTCTTCTTGATCGGTCCGCCGAAGTGCCCGCCTTCCTGGTTCAATTTGACGATGTCTCGCGGAAGCCCGGCCTGTTGGTTAAAGAAGTAGTTGGCGTTGAAGAAGGTGTTGCGGTCCTGCCAGAATCCGCCGCCGTGCCACTGATTCGTGCCGCTTTTAGTCACGAACTTGATCTGTGCGCCGCCCTGCGCGGTGCTGTCCACGCCGCCGGCCGAAGTGCTCATGGTCACTTCTTCCAAAGCGTCGATGGATGGCATGATGTAGCTGAAGTAGCCGTCGCTGCTCTTCAACATGTTGTCCTGCGTGTTCATGCCGTCGATCGTGATGTTCAAAGCGCCCTTAGGCAGACCGTTCACAGAAGAGCTGCGCGGGTTGGTGGGAGTAGCGGTGCCGGGCACATCGACCAGCAACTCGATGGCGTTGCGCGTGGCAAACGGCAAGTCCGTCAACTGGCGGCCGGTCAGATTGGTGCTGACATCGGC
>OKRF01000049.1:10300-10603 GCA_900290315.1 Candidatus Sulfopaludibacter sp. SbA3
GGCCGGTCAGATTGGTGCTGACATCGGCCGTGCTGGCTTGCACGATTTCCGCGCCTGCCGTGACTTCCACTGTCTCGGTCGCCTGTCCGACTTCCAGCTTGACGTTGACCGTGCCGGGAACGCCGACAATCAGGGCTACGTTGTCCGCTGTTTCCGTCTTGAATCCAGCCTTGGACACAGTAATCTTATAAGCCCCGGCGGGCAGCGCCGGGATTGCGTATTCGCCTTTTTCGTTGGTGGTTGTGCGGGCAGCTTGGTTGGTTGCCAGAGCCACGGCCTCGACTGCCGCGCCAGGTACGGCGG
>OKRF01000049.1:10613-22640 GCA_900290315.1 Candidatus Sulfopaludibacter sp. SbA3
TGGTTGCCAGAGCCACGGCCTCGACTGCCGCGCCAGGTACGGCGGCTCCAGTCGGGTCGGTTACCAGGCCGGTCACCGCAGTCACATTGACTTGGGAAAACGCGGCCGCCGCGGAAAGCAATAACGCTACGAGAAATCGCTTCATCTAGTGTTGTACCCCTTGGGCGTTGTTAACGCCACTGAAATGTGTTCTATTTGGATGGATTTTATGTCATTAGGGATGCTCGACACAAGGGAATTTCTTGAATTAACCAAATAAATTGGAACAGTGAATCGGTGTTAAATCATAGCAAGCGCTACCAAATTTGGTATTCTTTTGATTTTAAAGGGGGAACTGCGACTGGAAAGTGGGCCTGAAAGAGAGCGCAAGACACGCGAAAATGAGCCCGCCGATTATATCAACAACCCGAGATTTGTTTACAAATCTGACACCGCCAGGAGCTGAAGTGTTTCACGCCTACCGCTTAAGGTAGTATGTCTACCCAGTTGACCTCGTTTTAAGGTAGAATCTCTGCCATGCGGCACAAACGTACGAAACGGGAACAAGATCTGGAGCGCGAACTGCAAGCCCACCTGGACCTCGAAGCAGAAGAGCGGCAGGGCGATCGCTCCGCGGCACAGCGCGCCCTCGGCAATACCACACTGATCAAAGAGCGCACTCGCGAATCGTGGGGATTTGCCTGGTTCGACCGGCTCGCGCAGGATTTGCGCTACGGCTGCCGGATGTTGAAGAACAGTCCGGGCTTCGCGGCGGTAGCGATTCTAACGGCGGCCCTGGGCATTGGCGCAAACACCTCCATCTTCAGCGTGGTCAATGCGGTACTGCTGCGGCCGCTTCCCTATCGGGACGCCAGCCGGCTGGTCTCGCCGGGCAACGTAGGGAAAGACAACCTCATAGGCGTGGGTGTCGCCGCCTATCAGTACGCGGCGTGGCGCGATCAGCCTGGCATCTTTGATGGCATCGCCGCCTACACCGGCCGGCGGTTCACGCTCACCGGAAACGGCGAGCCGGAGCAGTTGAAAGCGCAGGCCGTGACGCCTGGATTTTTGCGCGTCCTGGGAGTCGCGCCTGCCATAGGGCACGATTTCACCGCCGGCGATGCAGCGCCCCGTGGCGGCCGCGTCGCTCTGCTGAGCCACTCCCTCTGGATGCGGCGGTTCGGAAGCGATCCCGCCATTCTGTCGCGGCCGATGACCCTCGATGGCAAGCTGTATTCCATCGCCGGGGTGCTGCCGCGCAATTTCGAGTTTCCGGAAAATAGCGACGTCAGCCTGCTGGTCGCCATAAGCGAGCCAGCCGCACAACCCAGTGGTGCCGTTTTCTTTTACAGCACCATTGCGCGCATGAAGCCGGGAGTGACCACGGCGCGGGCACAAGCGGACCTGGGCCTGATCAACCAGCGGGTGGAGGCGGCCTACCCGCGAAGATTGGGCTCCCTCCGCTTGCACACGCAGGTGATCGGCCTGCATGAACGGCTGGTGGGCAACGTCCGGCCGGCATTATTGGTCCTCGCCGGCGCGGTTGCCCTGGTGCTGCTGATTGTGTGCGTGAACATCTGCAATCTGCTGCTGGCACGCGCCATCGCCAGACAGAAGGAGATCGCGGTGCGCATCGCGCTGGGTGCAGGGCGTGGACGCGTGCTGCGTCAACTGCTGACGGAAGGATTTCTGCTCGCCGCCACGGGTGGAGCAGCGGGCCTGGCGATGGCCTTCGGAGGCGTGAACCTGCTGCGTGCCATTGCGCCAGCCAACGTGCCTCACATCGAAAACGCGCACATCAGCGGGGTGGTCCTGACTTTCAATATTGCCATCGCGGTGTTCAGCGGCATCCTGTTCGGACTGGCGCCGCTTCGTGGCGTTTCCGGCATCGATCCGGAATCCGCTTTGAAGCAGGCCGCACGCTCCACAACCGGCGGGCGCAAGCATCGCCGTATGGAGAATCTGCTGATTGTCTCGGAGACGGCGTTCGCCCTGATCCTGCTGGCCGGGGCGGGATTGTTGATGCGGACTTTCGCCGGTTTGACCGCCATCGCGCCGGGCTTTCATCCCGAAAACGTGGTAACGGCGCAAATCTCCTTGCCCTACTGGAAGTATCCAACCAGTGAGCGCCTGCGGGCGTTTCTGGACACGGCGCTGGAAAGCGTGCAGTCGGGTCCCGGTGTGGAAGCGGCGGGCGAGGTAGCATGCCGGCCCTACGGGGGCTTCGTGATGACCAGCGCGGCGCAAGTGGAAGGCCGGCCTGCTCCACCGAACACCGAGGCCGAACAGGTGGCTGTCAATTACGCGGCCGGCGATTACTTCAAATCCATGGGGATTCCGATCCTGGAAGGCCGCGCGATCGATAGGGGCGATCAGGCGGGACGGCCGGACGTAGTGGTGGTGAACCAGGTGTTCGCGCGGCGATTTTTTCCCGGTGCTTCGCCCGTGGGAAGGCGCATCAAGATCGCTGGTATCACGGACTGGCTGCAAATCGCGGGCGTTGCCGGCAATGTGAAGCAGGGCGGCCTGGCCAGCGAACCGCGCCCTGAAGTCTTCCAGCCTGCGGCGCAAGCGGAAAACGGCGGGAGCGCGCAGACACTGGTGATTCGCTCCACCGCGGATGCACGCATCCTGATCCCGTGGCTGCGTGCGCGAATCGCCGAATTGGATAAGGATCTGCCACCACCTGAAATCGAAACGATGCAGACCACCATGTCTTCTCTGGTGGCCTCGCAGCTCTTTGTCATGCGCCTGCTCGCCCTGTTTGCCGGGATCGCCATTACTCTGGCGGCCATCGGAATCTACAGCGTGCTGGTCTACGCAGTGGAGCAGCGCACGCACGAGATCGGCATTCGACTCGCCCTCGGCGCAAAACGGGGGCACATCATGGGCCTGATTGTGGGCCGGGGATTGCGCCTGTCAGTCGCCGGTGCGGCCATCGGGCTGGCCGGTGGGCTGGCGCTCACGCGGTATTTGAAGAGCCTGCTGTACGGTGTGACACCGCACGATCCGGCCACCCTGGCAGGCGGCTGCGCATTGATCGTCGCGGTAGCCCTGGGCGCGGCATACCTGCCTGCGCGCCGCGCTGTCCAGCAGGATCCTGCCACCACCTTACGAGCGGAGTAACCGGGTTCAAGCCAATCGGTTCCTTACGGTCGCGGCTCCGATTCGCTTTCCGCCGCGACCGTCAGGGAGCGGTTGCCGTGACGAGCCCTGAAGCACGTAGAAGCGTTTGGCGCAAGCACGGCAATGCCGGGGCACCCGGTTGAGCTTCCGCATGATGGCGTCCAGAATTCCGCGGGGCATGGAGTGCACCACGTCCTTCCCGAAACAACGCGGGCAGCGCAGTTCCCCCGGCTTAATCTCGATGGTCTGATTCACCCTCAAGCACGACAGTCTACCAGGATTTTCCACCTGGGGGCGCGGTGTTAGTCTGGAGTTCGTGCGTAGTCTCTTTCTGTTCCTGTCCCATCAGAAGTGGTTGCGAAGATGGCTGGAGACCTCTTCGCTGGCCCGGCGGCTTTCCACCCGGTTCGTGGCGGGCGAAACTCTCGAAGAGGCCCTGGCGGTGTCTCGCCGGCTGAATGCCGAAGGCATCACCGTGACGCTGGATCATCTGGGCGAAAGCGTTACCTCCCTGCAAGAAGCGGCCGAGGCCCGCGACGTGTATCTGCGCACGCAAACCGCCATCAGGGAAGGCGGAATCCGTGGCAATGTCTCTCTCAAGTTGACCCAGTTCGGGCTGGACCTCTCCGCGGCGGAATGCCGCACCAACGTGGCGCAACTGGTACGGCGCGCGGCAGAGATGCAGAGCTTCGTCCGCGTGGATATGGAATCCAGCGAGTACGCCGGCCGCACCCTGGAGTTGGTCCGCGATCTGCACCGCCAGTGCGCCGCGGTGGGCATCGTCATTCAGGCGTATCTGTATCGCAGCAAGGCAGATATTGAGGATCTCTGCGCCCGCAAGATTCGCGTGCGGCTCTGCAAGGGAGCATACCTGGAGCCGGCATCCGTGGCCTTCCCGGAGAAGACCGCTGTGGACCGCAACTTCGTCGAACTGATGAAGATCCTGTTGGAACGGGGCGAATACCCAGCCATTGCCACTCACGACGAAAAGATGATCGAGGCCACCAAGGCCTTCGCCGCTTCGCGGAACCTGCCGCGCGACGCTTTCGAGTTCCAGATGCTCTACGGGATTCGCCGCGACCTCCAGCGAAAACTTGTCGCCGAGGGTTACAGATTGCGCCTCTACGTGCCTTTCGGCAAAGCCTGGTACCCATACTACATGCGTCGTCTTGCGGAGCGGCCGGCGAATGTCTTCTTCATTTTGCGAAACCTTTTCCGGCAGTAATCGGGAAACAGTTGCACCCGGCGCCGGTAACTTAGAAACTAATACCAGGGACTGGGAGTCTATTAGATATGCGCTACTGGGCCTACTTCAGCGCCAAAATGGTGGTTGCCGGTGGAGCGCTGTACGGCCTGCTGGTGCTGGTCAGCCGGAATCTTCCCAAAGAGATCAAAATCAACGAGTACGACGCTTTTCGAAACGGGTGGCTCCGTCTGGGTTACAACGTCGTCTTCATGGCTTGGTTTCTGCTCGCCGCCGGAGCCCTCTATCTGATCATCCGCGATCAGCGGTACCGCTGCCGCGTTTGCCTGCGCCGCCTGCGCATGCCCATCGAGACCGGCTCGTGGGGCCAGATGCTACAGTTGGGCCGCCCGCGCACCGAGTACATCTGCCCGTACGGCCACGGCACTCTCACGGCAGAAGAATTGCAGATATCCGGATTGGCGAACCCGGAATGGACTCCGCATTCCAACGATATGTGGGACGAACTCTACGCCGCGAGCGAGGATCCGGGCGACCGGACGTGACGGCGGTGCCGCGCTGGCGCATTGCCGCTGGAATCGCGGTGCTGGTGGCGATGGCGGCGCTTCTGGCGGTCTTCACCCCCATATACCTGCACAACCTGCAACTACAGAACTTTGTGGACTCACTGACACAAGGTGTGGACAGCCAGACCAGACCGGATGACGAATTGCGCGGCTTGATTCTGGAAAAGGCACATGCCCTGGGACTTCCGGTAACGGAAGGCAACGTGCAAATCATCCGTTCGACGGGGACCATCCGGATTGACGTACGCTATCTGGTGCCGGTGAACCTGCCGGGCTATGCCGTGAATCTGCATTTCTACCCGGGTGCCGGGAGCAGACCGTAGGACCGCTCCCTTACGGTCGCGGCTCGGCGCATCGGAGCCGCGACCGTAAGGGAGCGGTTCGGGATCAGGCCCTCAGGTCTGTTACACAACTTTCCGCGCAGCCATGAGAGAATTGGATGTAGTGCCGAAGACCGCAACGAAGAGGGAAATGAAGGTCCGGATCCCGAAGAACGCGCGGCTGGCGCGATTCTTTCTGGGACGCATAGGCCGCTGGCTGGTCTTCGGCCTCTCCGTGCTTTCCATTGTGGGAATTGGGGCCTTCACCTACTTTTATCAAAAGTACTCCGCTATCATCGATGAGAAACTGCGGGCGGGGGTGTTTGCCAATACCGCCAAAATCTATGCCGCGCCCGAATCGGTGGCTGTGGGAGACCCGGGCACTCCCGAAACGATCGCCGCCGAGTTGCGCCGCAGCGGCTACAGCGAATCGCGCGATAACCCCATCGGGTTTTACCAGATCCACCTGAATGCCATCGAGGTCTTCCCCGGCAAGGAGTCCTACTTTGATCAGGAAGCTGGTCTGATCAAGTTCGCCGGAGGGAGAATCTCGCAGATTGTCTCCCTGCAGGACAACACCGTTCGCGGATTTTACCAACTGGAGCCCAAGCTCATCACTAACGTTTCGGGCGCCAACCGCGAAAAACGACGCTTTGTGAAGTTCCAGGATCTTCCCCTGGTGTTGGTTCAGGCGGTGACTTCCGCGGAGGACAAGCGCTTTTTCCAGCACGCCGGGTTCGACCCCATCCGCATCGTCAAGGCCGTTTATGTGGACTTGAAGGAAGGCCGCAAGGATCAGGGCGCGTCGACACTGAGTATGCAGCTCGCGAGGAATATCTGGCTGGACCAGGGCAAGCGTTGGACCCGCAAACTGTCTGAGGTGATCATCACGCTGCAACTGGAGCAGAAGCTCACCAAGGAGCAGATTTTCGAAGACTACGCCAACGAGATCTACCTGGGCTCGCGCGGTTCGTTCCGGATTCACGGCTTCGGCGAGGCGGCGGAAGCATTCCTGGGTAAGGATTTGAGCCAGATCACGCTGCCGGAAGCGGCCGAACTGGCGGGCATGATCCAGCACCCCGCGCTGTACGATCCATACCGCCATCCCGACCGCGTCAAAGAGCGCCGGAATGTGGTGCTGGGGATGATGCGGCAAAATGGATTCGTCGGCGACCGCGATTACGCGTTGGCCATCGAAGCGCCCATGACGGTTCCCAAGGGTACGGCGCAATCGATTGAAGCGCCCTACTTCGCCGACCTGGTCAATGACACGTTGCAGACCAAGTTCCAGGACGAGGATTTCCAGAACAATGCCAGCCGCATCTACACTACGCTGGATTTGCGCCTGCAGCGGGCGGCGGGCGAAGCCATACAAAAGGGCATGGTGCTGGTGGATGAGCAGATCAGGAAGCAGCGGCGCTTTCGCGGCCTGAAGTCCATTCCCGAACCGCAGGTTGCGCTGGTGGCCCTCGATCCGCACACCGGCGAGGTCAAAGCGCTGGCCGGAGGCCGCAATTACGGCGTAAGCCAGCTCGACCACGCCCTGCGCGAGCGTCAGCCCGGATCCATCTTCAAGCCCTTCGTCTATGCCGCGGCGATGGATACCGGCGTGGAGGGCGGCCCGCGTGTACTCACTCCGAGCACCATCGTGGTGGACGAGCCCACCACGTTTTACTTCGAGGACATTCCTCCCTACACGCCCGGCAATTTCGAAAACAAATTCTTTGGACCCGTGACGCTACGCACCGCGCTGGCGCATTCCCTGAACGTGGCGACTGTGAAAGTGGCGGAGATGGTGGGATACCGCTCCGTCGTGGACATGGCCCGCCGCGCGGGCATGAACGACAGAATCAAGCCTACGCCTGCCGTGGCGCTGGGCTCGTACGATGTGACACCTTTGGAAGCCGCCGGCGCCTACACCATGTTTGCCAACGAAGGCCGCTACATCCACCCGGAGTTTCTTACCGTGGTGCGCGACCACGATGGCAAAAAGATGTACGAGAGCAAGAACGAGAGCAAGATCCTGCAAAAGCAGGTGCTGGACCCGCGTGTGGCGTATGTGATGACCAGCCTGATGGAGGAGGTGTTGCGCAGCGGCACCGCGGCGGGAATTCGTGCGCACTACGGATTCAACGTACCCGCCGCCGGTAAGACCGGAACGTCGCGCGACGGCTGGTTCGCCGGCTACACTTCCGAGTTATTGTGCGTGGTCTGGGTGGGGTTCGACGATAGCCGTGACCTGGACTTGCAAGGCGCGTATTCCGCGGCGCCCATCTGGGCGGAGTTCATGAAGAAAGCACTGGATTATCGCGAGTATCGCGATACCAAGCCTNNCCTGCCACGCCGGCGTGCCCCAAGACGCATCCCGAGGTCTACATCGCGGGCACGGAGCCGGTAGGCGCCTGCCCGCTGCATGGCGGGCGGCCGGGCGTTACCAATGTCGCGGGCTGGGACACCTCCCCCGCGCCTGTGCCGGCGCAACCCGTGGGCGATACCACGCCACGCATCAGCGGCGCCAGCGGCGATGGGCAGGTACAGCCCAACGCGGTGGCGCGGCGGGCCGCCCGCCAGATTCCCCCAGAGACCGCTCAGAACGTCAAAACGACGCCCCCGCCCGAAGCTCCCAAGAAGGAGGAGAAGCCCGGGGTTCTCCGCCGCCTGTTGAAAGTGTTTAAATAAGGGTGATAGGGGGCAGATATGGTTTACCGACCTATTGCCATCACACTTCTGGCAGGTCTCAGTTCCGTATGGACTCCGGCCCAGACGGACCCAGCCGCAGTGAGCAAAGCTTTGCTGGACGACACCAGGACTTCCGCACCGGCGGCAATCGCGCCGCAGGCGCCCACCAGCCCGACTCTAACCATTGAACAGCGCGGCGATATTTTGATGGCGCGCAAAGAGTACCGCGAAGCCATCGACATGTTTCGCACGGGATCGCTAAAGGACCCGGTGCTGTGGAATAAGGAAGGCATTGCGTACCACCAGCTCACCCAACTCGGTAACGCCCGCAAGAGCTACGAGCAGGCATTGAAGCTGAAACCCGACTACGTGGAGGCGATGAACAATCTGGGCACGATTTATTACGCCCAGAGAAGCTTCCGCCGGGCCATCAGTTGGTACAACAAAGCGCTCAAACTGGCACCCAACGAACCCAAGTCCGCCTCCGTCTATATGAACCTGGGCACCGCGGAGTTCGCGCGCAAGAGGTACGAACAGGCCACTGCGGCCTACCAGACGGCGCTCAAGATCGACCCCGACGTCTTTGAGCACCACGGCAATTTCGGCGTCATGCTGGAAGAGCACAGTGTGCAGGAGCGCGCCAAGTACCACTACTACGTGGCCAAGCTGTACGCCAAAGGCGGACGCACGGAACTGGCCCTGCAGTATTTGCGAAAGGCCCTGGAAGAAGGCTTCAAAGATAAAGACAAGCTGAACAAAGATCCTGAATTCGCCGGCATGCGCGATCTGCCGGAGTTCAAGCAGTTGCTGGCGTCGGAGCCGCGTGTATTGTAGGCGCGTAGCTCTGCCGGCGATCCTTTTTGTTGTCTGTGCCGCCTGCAACCGGCAGCCGGCGAAGCCCCCCATGGTGCGAATCGCGATCCTGCGATTCGAAAACCTGAGCCCTGACAGCTCTGCCGACTGGATGGGCCGGGCGTTTTCCGAAATCATCGCCGCCGAACTGGCCGCGGTGCCGGGTCTGTCTGTGATTCCTGCGTCCCAGATGCACGGTCTGGAGCGGCAGACCGGGGTGCGGCCCACCTCCGCGCCCGGCATCTCCACCGAACCCTCGCTGGCTTTCTTTTCCGGAGCTACCCGGCTGGGATACGGCGACTATTCCATTCGCGGCGGCAAGCTGCGGGCGCGGCTGACACTGGAAGATCCAGCCACCGGCCGGATGGCCGGGGTGTTCACCGCGGAGACGGCGGCCGGAGATGTCCATGCCGCGGCCTCCAGTTTGGCCCGCCAGATCGCGCCCGGTTCGGGAAAGTACGGCACCGCGAACGCGGCTGCCCTGGGAGCGTACATCACCGGGATGGAGGCCGCCAACGCCGCTGAAAGCAGCGAAGCAGCCGCGCGCGCCATCGCCGCAGATCCGAATTTCGGACCGGCGTATCGCTTGCTCGCCGGCGCGAAAGCCAGGCAGCAGGATCTGGCAGGCGCACTGGCCGCGCTGGCCAACGCGCACCAGCGCGGCGACGCCATTCCGGCCGCCGAACGCGCCCGCATCGCCAGCGAAGAGGCCACCCTGCGCAACGACATGGCCGGACGCCGCAAGGCTCTCAGCGAACTGGTGAAGGCGGAGCCCGGTGACATCGAAGCGTGGCGCGCGCTGCAGGATCTGGCGTATAACGCGCGCGATTATCAGCAAGCCGTGGCCGCCTGCCAGAGAACGCTGGCAGCCGAGCCCAACGATACCGCGGCGATGAACACCCTGGCCTACGCCTCTGTTCATGCGGGCAATCTGGACGCGGCCCTCGCCAGCCTGCGCCGCTACCAGGCACTTCGCCCTAACGACGCCAATGCCCTGGATTCCACCGGCGATGTGTATCTGATCTCGGGCCACTTGCCGGAAGCCGAAAAGTTCTATCTGCAGGCTATCCGGAAAGATCCAAATTTTCAGGGATCGGCCTCAGCCGACTTGTACAAGGCTGCCATGTCGCGGCTGATGACCGGCGACATTCCCGGCGCCGACGCGCTGGAAAAGCAGTTTGACGACGCGCGCTCCGCGGCGCACGATCAGACCGTTCCTTTTCGGCGGGCAGAATGGGCATGGCTCACCGGCCGGCGCAAGCAGGCCTACCAGCAACTCACGGAGTTCGCGCAGCACACCGAGACCGGACCGCTCAAGGAACTCTCCTCCCGCGCCTATTCCCAACTGGCGTTGTGGAGCCTGATGCTGGGCGACACGAATGCCGCCAGCGAAATGGTGCGCAAGGCGATTCAAACGGTCGGTCCCACTTCGGCAGCCACCGCGGCGTTGGTGCGCTTTCTGGCACTGCCGCCTGCACCGGCCTCCGAATGGACGGCCCGCGCCGGCCTGATTTTCCACGATGAGAGGCAAGCGTCGGCGAAGGACCTTTGGCTGCTGCACGCGTTCCTGCTCAACCGGGAATTCGACGAAGCCGCCGCGGCTGCCCAGCGCCTGACTGAAGGCAGCGCCGACAACCGGGATGAATCGCTGCCGGTGATGCAGGCGTGGGCTCTGGCGGAAAGCGGCCATGTCGACCAAGCCGCCGATCTGTTGCGCTTCAATCCGGTGCCGCCCATCACGGGACCCGGGCTGTTCACCCCTTTCTACTTCCCGCGCCTGTATTATCTGCGCGGCATGGTGGCCGGGAAACAAGGCAAACACGAGGAAGCGCGGGCCGCCTGGCAGTTATTCCTCAAACTGTCAGGCCCCACGCCGCTCCAATGGGGCGAAGAGCTGAAGGCCAAGTAGGAGGACAGACGATCGTTTTTTTGTCGTCTGTCTTCTTCACCGTTACCTCAGCGTATACACAGCGCGTGTAGCTGAAGGGTGCTCGATGAACAGCGCGATGTTCCCTTGCTTGAGCGGCGTCAGCCCGTCTGCCGGCAGAGGGGAACTCTGCTCGATAGTCAGCGTCGCATCGCTCAAGCTCACCGTGCGCTTCCAGCCTTTGCCCGTGATTTCGAGCTTGTCGGCGACTGCTTTCACTTCCACCGCGCCGATAGCGGCCAACGCTCCCTGCTCCGGCAGGAAGTTGGCGCCAGTCTCCTTCGAAGTAAACTCCATCCATCGTCCGGCATCCTGCGAGGAGAATACCGCGCGGGCCCTGGAGGATTCGATGATCCATTCGGGCGTTCCATCGCCATCCAGGTCGGCGCTCCAGACCACTGTGCGGCCGCGAGGCAACAACACCACCCGCATGGGCAGATCCGCGGCGGCAGCTCCGGTGACCTTCAGATGCCAGTCGCGCAGCCCGCTGACACCTTCGGCGGCGAAAATGCGCAGCAGGTAGCGGCGTTCATCCATGGCGCCGATGGAGATTTCGTGCTTGGCGGGGAAGAAATCCAGGCCCTCGCCGGCTGCCTCCAGACGATACGTTTGAATGCTCGGCCAGTTGTTGCGGACCACCACCTCCAGGTTGCTGCCGCCCTTCGGCTCGATGGTGGCTGTGGGTGGGTCGGGGGTCAGCTCCGTGCGCGGACCGAAATGCATCCGGATGGCTTCGCTGATGCGAATGGTGGCGGGACGGAACAGTTGCAGGTGGGCGCGGCCCAGCAGCATGCCGTCGGCTTCCAACGCGAGGTTGGCGAAGTCCCCATGCACCGCATCGGAAGGCACCGCGATTTCGTAGTTGATGCTGCCCTCAGGGTCCGGTTTTGACGTGGCGGTGTAGCCCTCCGGCAGGCGCAAGCGCGAACGCGCCGCCAGTTCCGGCGAGGAGTAGCTGGTGGACACGAGATTCTTCTGGCCGGCAATCAAGCGCCGCACATCATTGAAAAAAGCCGACGTCTCCGGCGCCTCCATGGCAATTCCAATGCGCACGCGGTGGTCGGCGGACTTACCCGCGGGAATGGGAAGGCGCGCGCGCAGCGTTTTGTCGTCCCACTGGAAGTCGGTTGGCTTGCCGCTGGCCAGATAGGGACCCACGGGTGCGCGCTCCAGTTGCAGGATGGCTTCGGCGTCCGCGGGCGCGGCGAACTCCATGGCCAGAATCCCGTTCTCGTATTCGATGGCGAGTAACTCGGCGGTGGCGTACACAATGGTCTCGGCGGACGAAAAATTCGTGCACTCGCGGCACAGCCCCTTTTGGCCGAGGGATACCGCCAGCGGCAGCCACAGGGACTCGCCCGGCCCCACGGTTAC
>OKRF01000049.1:22648-24600 GCA_900290315.1 Candidatus Sulfopaludibacter sp. SbA3
GCCAGCGGCAGCCACAGGGACTCGCCCGGCCCCACGGTTACATTGGGAATCGCCACGGTCCGCTTGCTGCCGGGTTCCACGACGCGCAGCTCGTCGTGAAACGGCTGGCCGCTGCGGTTGGTGATGCTGATGGCGGACACCGCCGAAGAAGTCAGCTCGACGGCGGTCACCCCGTTGGGCAGTTTACCGGCGGCCGGCTTCGGCAGGGCCACCGGCTGGAGCCCTGGCAAAAGCGGCGCCCAGTTGGGCAGCAGCGCGGCATCGCGCCGCAAGGCTGCGACGGAGAGGCGCTCCTCACCGCCGATCCCGACCGCGCCTTTGCGTAGCACCGGGCCGGCGTTGGCTTCCCATCCGGCGGGATACAGGGAATCTTCCACTCCCGTCCAAAGCAGGGTGCCCCGCGCGCCGGCGATGGCGGCGCGGCTGCGCGGCAGGGCGGCCGGATCGGCTGCGGAGATGGTAGTGACGGGCGACGGCGGAGGTGCCGTATCGATGGCGAGCACACCGCCTTCCACATAGGCAATGGGTCCGCCGTGGCTGGCGGTCTGCGTTGCCAACACGCCCTCCAACGCTTTGAGCCAGGCGCGTTGCGCGGCGGCGTCGGAGGGGCCGGCAGGCGCGCCGTTATTGGGCCAGCCGGCCACCGGCGGCAGCGGGCGCACCCAGGCCCGCATGCTGAGACGGCGAATCAGCCGGACGAATCCCACCAGGTCGCGGCGCGGGCTGGTGCCGCCGGTGAGGTCGAAACCGCCCTGCGGAAGCTGGTGCCAGTTCCAAGGAACCGAAAACTCCACCATGCGGATCCCCAGGCTCTTCAGCCACACCAGTTCCCGCTCCCACAACGAGGGCGGATACAGGTAGTACGGAAACTCGACGGCCTGCGTGAATTCCGCGGCCGGTTCGGGAGCGACGGGGGACGCCGCGGCGGCAAAGGCCAGAAGCAGGCCGATCCGAGCGCTGGTGGTGCGCATCAAAATGTCCGCGCCTTTCGAATGCGATAGTCCTCCACCAAAGGCATGCGGACCACGGTGCACATTTCGAACAGGCGGGAACGTGCCCGGGGGCCCACGCGGTCGGCCAGTGTCTCGCGATATTCCACGTTGCCCAGCGCCGACTTCTGCATGACCACGCTGCCGGCATCAGGATCGGGAAGATTCGAAGTGGCGATGAAGGCCTTCCGGTTGTTGCAGCGATAGGTGATGATGGACGTAATCGTATCTTCCACCCACTTGGTGACGCGGTGGGCACCCAGGTCGTCCAGCAGAAGCACTTCGCTATCCAGCGCCTTACTGTATGCCTCCCGGTTGGAACTGTCGGACGCGGCGTCGTAGCCGGACTTGATGTTGTTGAGCAGCGTCTGGTAATCGCAGAAAAGACACTCGAAGCCTTTTTCCAGAATCTTGCGCAGCGCGGAAACGGCCAGGTGCGTCTTTCCGGTGCCTGGCTCGCCCAGCAGCAGCAGCCCGGGCCGCGCGTCGTTGGGAAAGTCTCGCACGTAATTCTTGACGGCCAGCAGAATGTTGGTGAGGTCTCGCCGGGCGATGGGATTTTCAGGACCGGGGACGCTGAAATTTTCGAATGAAGTGTGGCGATAAAGCGGCGGAATCTGCGCCCGCTCCTCCATGCGCTCGGCGCGCCCCGTGAACCGGCAATCGCACGGTTTGGCTCCGGAAATGTTGGCGCCCTCCACGATAATAAACCCGGTGCCGTTGCACTTCGGGCAAATGGGATCCGTAGCCATCGCCTCTATTATCGCAGTGTGCCACGGTGCGTGGCTTCCGAACCAACTGATTGGAGGTTTACTGCCCGGCCAACGTCAGCGTGTAGTTGCCCACCGAATAGTAGTTGGCGAAGGGCTTGGCATACACGTAATATTTGCCGGCAGTGAGTTTCTGCTGGATGCGCGCGTTGGTCCCGCCGCCACTGTCATCGTCTTGCGCGACCAGGTCGCC
>OKRF01000049.1:24606-26007 GCA_900290315.1 Candidatus Sulfopaludibacter sp. SbA3
GGTCCCGCCGCCACTGTCATCGTCTTGCGCGACCAGGTCGCCCTTGGCGTCCAGCACCACCAGGTAGGCATCGAAATCTCCGGAGTTCAAGCGCAAGTCGATAGTCGTATCGGCGCCGAGGGTCATCTGGTAGACGTCGGCGAAGGTGGCGTCCGTGTATTGGCAGGCGGTGTAGGCCAGGGTTCCCGAGATGCTTCCCCCTGGGGACAGATTGCCCCTGGATGCGCAAAACGGCGGACGGGGTCCCAGAGAAGCGTTCAGGATAACCGTGTATTGCCCGCCCACCGTGCTGGAGGCGGCACGCGCTATCAACTGGTAGGTGCCCGCGGGCAGGAACTGAACGATCAGGGGATCTTCGTACCCGTAGCTGTTGTCGTCGCTCCGCAACACGTTGCCGCCGCCATCGGTGAGGGTGAGGTAGCTATCCACCTGGCTGGAATCCATGATCGCGGCGATGGTGCCGTCATTCGGTAAGCTGAATTGATACACATCCATCGGTTGGCCATTTGCGCCCACGCAACTGTTAGGACCCAGGATCCAACCGTATTTGCTGTTGAGGGTCAACGGCTGAGAAAACGTGCACGGCTGAATGGAATTCGATGTGAAAGAGGAAACGAGCTGATAGGCGCCGGAGCCGGAAATGGAGCCGGCCACAACGGTATACGATCCGGCGGGCAGAGTGGCCGAGATGTGCGAATTGCCCAACCCTTCCACGTCCTGATTCAGAACGATGAGATTGTCCTTGCTGTCGCGGAGAGCCACCTGACCGATGAAATTGCCGGTATTCAGATCCACGGTAAGGGCGCCGGCGGAGGACAGAGTCAGAGTGAAAATATCCGACAGACCCAGTTGTGTGCGGCAACTGGAGGCCGAGAGCGTTCCCGTGGCGGAATTTCCAGCCGCCAGCGGAGCGGTTACGCAAGGCTGCGGGGGCCCGGGCGTGAAGTTATAAGTCATCTGGTAATTGCCGCCGGAAGCGTAGTTACTGAAGATCTGTGCCGAATAACTGCCGGCTGGCAGACTCAGACGGATTTCGGAATTAGGCCAGTTACTCCCAATCGCTCCGCCGCCGGAATCTACTGCCACGGTGTTACCGTTGGCATCCAGCAGATAGAGCGTAGGCGCGAAATCGCTGCTGACCGCGCTGACGTCCACCTGTCCGGATGAGGGAAGCGTAATGTTGTAGTAGTTGTAAAACGCCTGGTCGCCCATATTGTCGATAATCAATGAGCAACTGGTGGAGCCGATCGCGTTCTTATCGGCCGCCGGACCGGAAAGGGTGCTTTGCGGAACGCAGGTTTCGGCTGCGGCGGGCGCAAAGCTGGTGGTCAGCTGATAGCCCCCGGTGGTATCGCTCGTCGCCACCACGATCTGGTACTGGCTGCTCTCGTCCACCGGAAC
>OKRF01000049.1:26016-34443 GCA_900290315.1 Candidatus Sulfopaludibacter sp. SbA3
CTGGCTGCTCTCGTCCACCGGAACAGTCACGGAGGCTGGGCCGGAAGCAAGTGCGCTGCCATCGTCACCGCGCACGATCAGAAGCGGTGTGAACGCCTGGCTGGATACCGTCACAGTGAGGTTCCCTGCGCCCAGGGTGTTCACCGCATACGATTCGTACAAGGTGCCATCGGGCATCGTGCAGCCCGAAGACCCCAGGACCCCCGCGGTGGTCTGGCCGAGACCTAACAGGGGAAATCCGGAACAAAGCATGCCCGTTTCCGCCGTGAAGGCGGTCTGCAGGGTGAAACTGGCCGCCGACGGCATAGCACCCGGGGCAGGCAGCGCCGGCAGGTTGACCAGTATCGTGAACGTGCCAGCCTCCAGGTGCCGCTGGATGGGATTGCCGGAGGCGATCTGCGCGCCGGTGCCATCTTGCAGGATCAGGTTCAGATTGGACGGGTTTGGGTTCAGCGTGAACTGGCCCTGGCCGCGAACGGGCAAGGTCAGGCGGTAGGCGGAATAAGGCGTTCCATCCGAGAGAACGCAACTGGTGTTGCTGAGCGTGCCGGATACCGCGCCCGCGGGAAGGACCGCCGTCGGCACACAGTTCTGCGCGTATAACTCAGACAATCCGAGGCCCAAGACTAGAACGAGGCGTAACATCCTAGGTCAGTAAACCCATTGTACGAAGAAATGTTACGCGGCGTCGAATGCTATTGGGTATATTGGCGTACGGTGGCGGGTTCGAAATTATTTCGTCTACTACTGCATGCGGAGCGCATGGCGATTTGCCGGCTGGCGGGCGGCGAACCCGTGCCGTGGGCCTGCGGCGGCTTCTATTCCGTTACACGGGCCGCCAGAGAGCTGTCGATCGTCTGCGTGGAAGCAGGGGTACCGGCGGGCGTGCGGTGCGACCGGCCCTGGCGCCTGCTCGAAGTGGAGGGACCGCTGGATTTCGGGCTAACGGGAGTGTTGGCCTCGCTGGCAGCGCCGCTGGCCGAAGCGGGTGTCAGCATCTTTGCCATCTCCACCTTCGATACGGACTACCTGCTGGTGAAAGAGGAAAGTCTCCAAAAGGCGGTGGAAGCGCTTCAGGCGGCGGGGCACAAGGTCATACCTGCGAAGCTGTGAAGAGTGCCTGCAAGCGGGACGGGTTGCCGTTTAGTGGCCCAGGCGGTTTCGCCTGCGGGCGGCAACGGAACGGCGTACAATCGCTACCAAAGAGCCGCATGAGCTTTGCACGCATCGGAAGGATCGCGGCTTCGCATGAGCTTTGCACGCATCGGAAGGATCGCGGCTTCGGGCTTTCAGTCAGCCTTCAGCAGTTGGCCGCGGACGCCGCTGGCAGGGTCCGCACGGCCTTCAACAGATCGTGGCAAAGCTTCGCAATCGAAGCCACCCATCCAATGGATGCACGCTTCGGCCGGAGCATCGCAGAAGTGATCGGAAGGGTGGTGTTCGAGAAGGGCGCCCATCCTGTAAGGCTGATTTTCCGGACAAGGGCACGGCGGAGCTGGTGCTCTTTGAAGTTATCGGAAGAGGCATAATGGCAATCCCCGGCCGTGGCTGGTCGACCCGCCAATGCCCAACCGTCACAATGTTACAGGCACATCGTTGAAACAGACGCCAAAGTTCACTAACCCACGAATCCTTCGGCTCTAGACGAAGCATTCGGCATCCACCACTCCTGGCCTGTGTTATATTCCAATCGAAATGAATGACCGTTTGCAAGTGAGCCCAGAGATCGTAACGCCTGACCAGTCGTTCTGGCGTCAACTCACAAACGAACTACTGTTCAATTGCTACACGTGGTTGCCGGACAACACGGATACCTGGCGTTTCGCGGAACCCCATCCATTCCAGCGCAAGATCAAAGATGTGCTGCTGCGAGTGCCCGCGAAGTTAGGCTTCTATAAGGAACCAGGGAAGTATCATGCCAGTATCGAGAAGGTCATGAACGCCGGTCCGTTTGATCAGGCGATGGCCTGCTGGACGGACGACGCTTCCCGTGAACTTTTGGTAAAACTGATCGCGTATCGAATTCTGGGGTCGCGGCACTACCGTCTGCCCCTGAACACACCATCCTACTGGCAGGCGCGGCGCAGTATTCCCGGGTACGTAACAAAACCCGCCGTCATCAAGAGCGTTCCTACATTTGGGACGCTCGACGAGTTTGACTACGAAGGAATCCGGCTGGTTGCACACGCCATCCACATCTTAAATACGTTCATTGTCGAACAGTACCGCTGCCGCCGCGCCGGCATTGGTGTTCGACAGGGGGATATCGTCATTGATGGCGGCGCTTGCTGGGGTGACACGAGTTTGTACTTCGCGCGTCAAGCGGAACACATCTTCGCGTACGAGTGTGTGCCTTTCAACATCGCGCTGTTTCAGCGGAATATGGACTCCAACCCCGGCCTCGCACCCAGAATCACTCTCATTCCCAAAGCACTCTGGGACGTGTCGGGCGAAACTCTCACGTTCACGGACGATGGTACGGCGAGCCGGGCTGACAGTGCAGGCACCGGACCCTCGGTCGAAACACAGACCATCGACGACCTGGTAAGCGAGCAGAATCTGAAGCGCGTGGACCTGATCAAAATGGACATTGAGGGCGCTGAAACCAAGGCTCTGCTCGGCGCCGAACGAACCATCCGGCGATTCCGGCCCCGCCTGGCGATCTGCGTTTATCATTCCTTGTGCGATTACATCCGCATTCCCGAGTGGGTCTCCAATCTCGACCTGGGTTATCGTCTCTATCTCGATCACTTCAGCATTTATCACGAGGAATCGGTGCTTTTCGCAGACGCCTCGTCCTCAGACCCCGCGGGTTGATGACCTTTCGCGGGCATCTGCAAGGTGCAGACATGGTACTCTGGCTGATCGGAGGCCTATGTCCCTCACGCGCGAAAAAGCCCAACTGATGAGCGCATCGGAAATCGATCGGACGCTGGTGCGCCTGGCGCATGAAATTCTGGAAAAGACCAAAGATCTGGATCTGCTCGCGTTCATCGGCATCCGCCGCCGCGGCGTTCCGCTGGCGCAGCGCCTGGCCACCAAGATCGAGGTGCTGGAGAATCGCAAGGTCCCGGTCGGCATTCTGGACATCAATCTGTACCGGGACGATCTGACCACGGTGGACGTCAAACCAGTGGTCAGCGCTACGGAGATCCCCTTCGACGTGAAGGGCAAGGACATCATCCTGATGGACGATGTGCTGTACACCGGCCGCACCATTCGCGCCGCGCTGGATGCCCTGTTTGATCATGGACGCCCTTCGCGCGTGCAACTGCTGGTGCTGATCGACCGCGGCCATCGTGAACTGCCCATTGAAGCGCGCTTCATCGGGCGCAAGGTACAAACCAGCGACATCGAAATCATCGAAGTCAAATTCCAGGAAATCGACGGCATGGAAAAGGTGCTGCTGGTGGAAAAGGCCGCCGCCACGGAAGCTTGAGAACCACATGAACCCCGGACTGCTGGGAATCGAAGAGCTCGATCGCGCCGCGATTGAGGCACTCCTGACGCGGGCCAGGGAATATCAGCCGCTGCAGAGCCAATCGTTGAAAAAGCTGGACACCCTGCGCGGCAAGATGATCGTCAACCTGTTCTACGAAGCCTCCACGCGCACGCGCACCAGCTTTGAGATCGCCGCCAAGCGGCTGGGCGCCGATGCCGTATCCATTACGGCGTCGGGCTCCAGCGTCAGCAAAGGCGAATCGCTGGTGGATACGCTGAACACGTTGGCGGCTATGCGTCCCGACGCCATCGTGATGCGCCACGCCGCCTCGGGCGCTCCGCACTTTCTGGCGCGCCACCTGCCCACCCCCATCATCAACGCGGGGGATGGCACGCACGAGCATCCCACCCAGGCGCTGCTGGATGCCCGCACGATACTCGATCGGCGTCCCTCGCTGGAAGGGCTGCGCGTGGCCATCATCGGCGATATCGCGCACAGCCGCGTGGCACGCTCCAACGTGCATCTGCTCGCGAAATTCGGAGCGCAGATCGTGCTCTGCGGACCGCCATCGCTGCTGCCTGTGGAACTGAAGGACCTGGCGCCCGAAGTGACCCTGACCAACGATATCCGCGAAGCCATTCGCGACGCCGACGTGATCATGATGCTGCGCGTGCAACTGGAGCGGCAGCACGAAGCCGCGTTCCCGGCGAGCGAGTATTTCCGTTTCTACGGCCTGCGGCTGGAGCACCTGGAACTGGCCAAGCCGGATGCCATTGTGATGCATCCGGGCCCCATCAACCGCGGGCGCGAGCTTTCCAGCGAAGTGGCGGACTTCCAGCGCTCGGTGATTCTGAACCAGGTGGAAAACGGCATTGCCGTGCGCATGGCGGTGCTGGAAAAGGTGATTGGATAGGCCATGTCGATCGTCATTAAGAACGGCCGCGTGATCGACCCGGCGTCGCAGACCGACCGCGTAGCCGACGTGCTGATCGTGGACGGGCGCATTGCCGGCGTGGCGCCCAACCTTTCGTCTCCGGCTGCGGAGGCTTACGACGCCACGGGTATGATTGTGGCGCCCGGTTTCATTGACATGCACGTGCACCTGCGCGAGCCGGGGTTCGAGCACGCGGAGAATATCGAAAGCGGGTCGCGGGCCGCGGCGGCGGGCGGATTCACGTCCATCTGCTGCATGCCCAACACCAAGCCCATCAACGATAGCCCTACCGTGACCAGCTACATTGTGGAGCGGGCGCGCAGCCAGGCGGTGGTCAACGTATTTCCCATCGGGGCCATCACCAAAGGCAGCGCGGGCGAAGAACTGGCGGCCATCGGCGCCATGAAAGCGGCGGGTGCGGTGGCCATTTCCGACGACGGCCAGCCGGTGATGAATTCGCGCGTAATGCGGCGCGCCATGGAGTTCGCGCGCTCCTACGATTTGCCGCTGATCGACCATTGCGAAGACCTGAATCTGAGCGCCGGCGGGGACATGCACGAGGGCGTCAAGAGCGTACGCTGGGGCCTGCGCGGCATTCCCGCGGCGAGCGAAGACGTGATGGTGGCGCGTGACCTGCTGCTGGCGCAACTCACCGGAGCGCGCTATCACGTAGCCCACATCTCCACCCGCAACGCGGTCGCGATGGTAGAGCAGGCGCGGCGGCACGGAGTCGCAGTGACCTGCGAGACTACGCCGCACCACTTCACGCTGAGCGACGACCAGATGCCGCCGTACGACAGCAATTACAAGATGAAGCCGCCGCTGCGCTCCTGCGGTCACCGCAGCGCGGTGGTGGACGGGATTGTGGCGGGCATTATCGGTGTGATCGCCACCGATCACGCGCCGCATGCCGGCAGCGAGAAAATGCAGGAATTCGAGCGCTGCC
Organism: Candidatus Sulfopaludibacter sp. SbA3; assembly: GCA_900290315.1. Lineage (GTDB taxonomy): Bacteria > Acidobacteriota > Terriglobia > Bryobacterales > Bryobacteraceae > Sulfopaludibacter. Next base: position 31,339 of record OKRF01000049.1, read on the forward strand.
CGTTTGGCATCATCGGGCTGGAAACGGCCCTTGCGCTGGCGCTGGAGGAACTGGTGCATCCCGGGAAAATCACGCTGAACCGCATGGTAGAGCTGTTCACCACGGGACCAGACACCGTAATGCGGCTGGGCCGCGGCACCCTGGCGCCGGGCGCTCCCGGCGACGTGACCGTATTCAGTACGGACCTGGCGTGGACTTACGACCTGAACCGATCCGAGTCGCGCAGCCGCAATTCACCGTTCGATGGCCGCGCCTTCCGCGGCGGTCCCATGGCCACCGTGGTGAACGGCCAGTTCGTCTGGAAAAGAGGGTAGCGCCGGCGGTCTTGCTACCGGTCCACCCTCATCACTTCACCGTCACGATTGCGTTCGATGCCGAACTGAAACTGCCGACGGTGGCCACTACGGGCGTGTCGCCGGTGGGTGTTCCCGCCGGTACGATCACATTGATCTGGTAAACTCCCGCGGAAATGAGACCGGAATAGAGCACTTGCGCGGTCACGCCGCCGAACGTCACGCTCGGCGTGGTGGTCACCGCCAGCGGAGCGGTAACCACGCCGCCATCGGTGATGGCCGGACTCGTCGGGCCGAAGCCGGTGCCGTACAGGACGATCTCCTCGCCCGCGGCGGCAGGCACGCTGGCTCCGGGATACAGGGTTGCCGCGCCTACCAATGTGCCGTCATGGTGTAGAGCGGCGGCCGATTTACCGTCCTTGAACAGGAAGAATGCCGGCGAAAAGCTCTGCATCGTGACGCTCACGCTGCCGCTCGCGAGGCCATTGTTGTTCACCACTACCTGCACCGGTCCCGTGGTCGTGTCCACCGGCGTCAGCACATTAATCTGCTTGGTGCTGATGTAATTCACGTAGGCCGGCTTGCCATCCACCGTAACGCTGACGCCGTCCAGCGAAGTGGGCAGTTTGGTGCCGCCCGGAAAATCACTCAGCGTCCAATTGCGCGTCACCGGAGCCAGGCTGGCGCCCGTGATGGCGATAAAAGTGTTGGAAGCGATTCCGGTGGCCGTGTCGGCCGCATTGACTACGGCGCTGGCGGTGAGCACCGGCGCTGCCTGGATGCTGCCCAGAAGGCCGTGCAGTTGGTTATCGGTGCCGGCTGCGAAATAGATGGCGTTGACGTCGCCGCCGCTTCCGCCATTGCCCACGATCAGGGCCCAGAGTCCCGAGATAGAGATGGTGTTGCCGTTCTGGTCGGCGAGGGCACCTTGGAAAGCACCGGTCTTGGGATCGAACGCGTTGATGGTGCCGTCGCCGAAATTGCCGATGAGGATGTCGTTGGCGAACACCCCGAAGGTGGCCGGCGCAATCGCCACGCCCCAGGGAGCGTTGAGCGTTCCGCCGTGTGCCACGTGCTGCAGCAGCACGCCATTCAGATCGAAAATGGAAACCGCGCCGTTGCCCACGCCGGACACCGCGAAATTCTTGGCGGTATTCTGCTTGGCCCACATCACATACAACTTGCCGCCGAGATTCCAGATGTTGAATGGGCCGTAGCCGGCAGGCACTTGCGGGTCGACAAACGGAGTGCCGGGCAGGGTGACGGGCTTAAAGTTGGTATCGAAGACATCGATCCCACCCGACTTGAAATTCGCCGCATACAGCATGGGCGCCGCGTTCGTGGTGGTGGCGCTCACCGCCAGGCCGTAGTAATTCGCACTCGCGGAGTTATCCACCATCAACTGCGCTTGTGTGGCGTTGACTGCCGAGGCCCAACCGGACACCGTACCATCGGCGGTCACAAAGATAAAATTGGGCACCTTCCCCTGGATGAGGAACCCACCCGTTGCATTGGCAATGCCGCCGGTGACCGACGCAGGAGAAGCTCCTTTCGCCGAGGGCGGCACCGTTACCTTGGTGGCACTAATGGAGAAGATTCCATTCGTGCTGGTGGCCGTGCTGTACACCGTGGACAGTCCCGTGCCGGCGTCGCTTACCCAAAACGGGCTGCTCGCACTGGTGTAGATTCCCCAGGGATTGACCATGTTGGGATCGGTGAAATCGGCCACGCCTGGTTGATCGGCAATCAGGTTGTGCTGCAAAAAGGCGTTCCCCGCGGGTGTGGCCGCGATCGCTGTCCCCAGCGCACTCAGTATCAACAGGCCCCTTTGAAACACTTGAAAACGACGCATTTATTCCCCTCCAGATGTTAAATCAGCGATAGCAGTATAACCTGAGCCGGAGCAGTTCAGATGTAAAATGGAGTTTATGTTCTTTCGCAGAGAAAAGCCCAGCAATCCTTCCGTATCCCAACGGTTGGATGCTCTCCGGCAAGTCGGTTTCACCGTAACGTCCGCTCCCGGAGGCATGGTGCGGGTCAGCCGCGGAGATTGCGCGGTGGACTTGAAAGACACAGATGGCACCCTACGTCGCGAAGGCCGCGCCGGAATTGTGATGGGAAGCGAGATCGGATCGCTGGTGGATGGCGGTTTTCAGAAGTTCTTCCGAACGCCCAACGGCAAACAGACGCCGGCGCTGGCGGAGGAACTGAAAGCGCTGCACGATTTCGAAGAAGACGTCAAAGAGGCGCTGGGGCAAGAAAGCCTGTACAACGAATCGCTAGGTACGGTCTCCACCTTCTATCTGTACGATCGTGTACAGAATCGCGACGCCGGAGTGCCCAAGCGGGTCTGGGAGTAGGACACGTGGAGCGCCGGGATAAACCGGCATGCAATAAGGAATGAAAGAGTCGACAGGAAAGGGCAGCGAATCCATCCTGACGCCAAGTCCTGCGGGGTGCCTCGCAAGGTGTGATCCGAAGCGTGCACAGGGGCAGCGACGGGCAGGGTATAGAGCTTCTTCCACAACTGTGGGTGAACCCCGGCGCAACCAGGGTGGTGCATCCTTACCCGGAGCAGCGCTTTTGCCGTCAGGCATCCAAGGTAAGAGCCGTGTGCGTCAATCGCGCTTGCACGGATCTGTGCGGGGGGTGCGGGGCAACCCGCATCCCTACTGCGACATCGTTTTGTGTCGTCTGTCAATTAGGGGCGGACCGCCCCGCAAGACGGGATGAAAAACCGGCGGTAGCGCCGCCGGTTGCACTCGCCGACCGGCGACAAGATCGCCGGCGTTACCCGGTCGCTGGGCCGGTT
>OKRF01000049.1:34453-55902 GCA_900290315.1 Candidatus Sulfopaludibacter sp. SbA3
CGATCTTGTCGCCGGTACGGCGAGCGAAGCGAGCCGCACACAACCCCGGCCCCCAGCCCGTGTTTTTCGACCCTGTCTCAGCCAGCCTGATAGAAAAAAGTCAGAATTCCGCCTATCCGCCAAATTACTCGGGCGTCCTATAATCAGACTGTCTATGGGAACAGAGAAACCGAAGAGTGACCTTTTGCCCGGCACGCTCGACATGCTGGTGCTCAAAACACTCACCCGGGGGCATTTGCATGGCTATGCCATCGCGCAACTGATTCAGCAGTTGTCGGACGATCTGCTGAGGGTCGAAGAGGGCTCTTTATACCCGGCCCTCCAGCGGCTGGAACTGAATGGCTGGATCGAAGGGGAATGGGGTATGTCGGCCAACAATCGCCGGGCTCGCTTTTACCGGCTCACGAACGACGGCCGCAAGCATCTGAACGCAGAGTCCGCCCGGTACCGTCAGGTGACCGGAGCGGTGGCCCGCATCATGGGGTTTGCGTAACGCCGGCGATCTTGTCGCCGGTCCAGGAGCAAATATGAGTTGGAAACGCCTGCGGCGCCGTCTGCGTTATTGGGTGCACCACAGCGAGCGCCAGCGATTGCTGTGGGAGGAGATGGAGTTTCACATCGATTCGATGGTGCAGGACCAGATCGCGCAAGGCATGTCCGAGCGGGAAGCGCGCGCAGCGGCACGCAGAAAGTTTGGCAATATGACACAGCAATCGGAAGAGGCGCGGTCCACCTGGATCGCCCGCTGGATCAGCGACGCAGCACAAGATCTACGGTACACGTTTCGCGGGATGCGGCGCGACGCCGGGTTCGCCGCGTTTGTGATTCTCATCGCCGGCTTAGGCATCGGCGCCAGTTCGACCATCTTCAGTGTGGTGAATGCTCTGTTGCTGCGCCCGCTGCCGTTCCACGATGCGGGGCGCCTGGTATGGATCGCGAACGATGGCGGGAACGGCCAGGAGTACAGCACCCAAGTGGGCCATTTTCTGGATTTGCGGGAGCGCAACAAATCGTTCTCCGACCTGGCCGGTTGGTTCGCGTTCTATGGCGTGGGCGATAGCAAACTGACCGGCAGCGGCATGCCCGAACGGCTGACAAGCATTCGCGTCACCCAGAACTTCTTCCCCTTGCTCGGTGTCCAGCCGGCGATCGGCCGGTCGTTCACCATCGAAGAATGTCAGGGGAGATCCAGGGCTCCCGCAGCCGCTCTGTTGAGTTACGGATTCTGGCAAAGGCGCTTTGTTTCCGACCCCGGTGTGGTGGGCCGGAAACTCACGTTGAACGACGTGCCGGTGAACGTCGTGGGCATTTTGCCGGCATCTTTCGATTTCGCCGGTGTCTTCGCACCCGGAAATGCGATCGATCTCTTTCTTCCCTTCCCTCTCACCGCGGAGACGAACCGTTGGGGAAATACGTTGGCTCTTGTGGGGCGGCTTAATCCGGGCGCCACCACACGGAGCGCGCAGGCAGAGTTCACACTCCTGGCCGATCACATCGAGAGGGAGCATCCGGAACGGAACGGCCTTGCGCCGCTCCTGAGTCCGTTGGAACGGCATGTGAGCGGGCGCGTTCGTCCGGCGCTGCTGGTACTGGCGTGCGCGGTGGGGGTGGTGATGCTGATCGTGTGCGCGAACCTATCGAACCTGCAACTGGCGAGGATGGGGACGCGGCAAAAGGAGATGGCGGTGCGGTCTGCTCTGGGCGCGGGGCGCCAGCGCTTGTTGCGACAAATGCTGACGGAGAGCGTGGCGCTCTCCTGCTGCGGCGCGGCACTGGGGCTGATCATCGCCGTGGGTGGAACACGCGCCCTGGCGCATCTTGACGCCTTCCGGATTCCTCTGTTGAGCAGTGTGCGGATCGATGCGGGCGGACTCGGTTTCACGCTTTTGGCCGCGGTGCTCACCGGCGTGCTCTTTGGCCTGCTGCCGGCCATTCAAGTCCCGGCGTTTGCGGTGCAGGGAGCGCTGAAGGATGACCGCGGGTCGATCGGCAGCAGGAGGCACGCGTGGGTCCGCAGCGCGCTGGTGGTTTCCGAGATCGCCTTCGCGTGCATGCTCCTGGTGGGCGCGGGACTGTTGATGCGGAGCTTTCTGCGCGTGCTCGATGTAAACCTCGGGTTTCGCCCGGAGAGGGCCGCCGCGCTGCGCATCGATCCAAGTGTCCGGTTTACCAGCTCGACGCAGCAGAACACCTATTTCGACGAAGTAATGCGGCGTGTCCGTTCCATCCCGGGCATCACGGCGGCCGGCCTCACCGACGTCCTGCCGCTGGGCGGAGACCGGTCGTGGGGAGTGGGCGCCAAGGGACAGATCTACCCGAAGGGCCGGACTCCGGAAGCATTCATCCGAGTGGTGAGCGATGGCTATTTCGAAGCCGCGGGCATCCATTTGCGAGCCGGGCGGCTCCTCGCAGAAAGCGATCGGGCCACCAGCGAAAAGGTGGCGGTGATCAATGAATCCCTGGCGCGCACCCTCTGGCCGGGGCAGAACGCGGTGGGACAGACGTTGGCCCAGGATGGAGGACGGCGCGTTGTGGGCGTTGTGGGCGACGTCCGCCACAGGGCATTAGAGGAGGCGGGCGGCGGCGAAATGTATCTACCCATGCGACAGACCACGGACTATGGTGAGGTGGATCTGGTGGTGCGGACAGCACTGCCGCCCAGCGCACTAGCGGCGGCGGTGCGGGCGGCTCTCCGGCCCATCGATCCGAATCTGCCGGCAGGCGAGTTTCGCACCCTGCAGGACCTAGTGGATAAGGCCGTCTCGCCGCGGCGCTTTCTGGTGCTGCTGCTCGCGGCGTTTGCCGGCTTCGCCCTGCTGCTGGCGTCGCTCGGCATCTACGCAGTGATCTCGTATTCGGTCAATCAGCGGGTGCAGGAGATCGGCATCCGGATGGCGCTTGGGGCATCGTCAACGGATCTGCAGGGCCGCATTCTGCTGCACACACTGGGACTGGCCGCGCTCGGATTGGCGTTGGGAATGATCGCTTCGCGAGTGCTCGCGAGCGCACTGGGAAGCTTGTTGTTCGGCGTGACGGCCGGCGATCCCGTCACATTTTTCGGAATGGGAGTGCTGCTGATTGCTGTTGCGGCCGTAGCGGGATATCTTCCCGCGCGAAGAGCGTCGCGGATCGATCCCATGGCCGCATTGCGGGCGAATTGACGCCGCAAAGCGGTGGCGGGCAAGTGATGCCGCCGCTTTTGCGAAATCAGTTGCCTCTCTCGAAAATGCCCGCATAGCCCGAAAAAGACAGGGTCGAAAAACCGGCACAGCGAACGGGTAACGCCGGCGATCTTGTCGCCGGTCAGCCAGGCAACCGGCGGCGAGACCGCCGGCGCTACCAACTGCCGGTTTTTCATCCCGTTTTGCGGGGCGGTCCGCCCCTAATTGACAGACGACAAAAAACGATCGTCTGTCCCACGCGGCAACCGAAAGAACCGGCGGCAAGATCTCCGGCGCTACCAGGCTCGCGAATTTTCATCCCACCGGGTGAGGCTTCGCCTCATGCGCCGACTCTCTCGAAAATGCGAACGACGTCTGCCCAACGGCGGCAATCTCCGCCAATGACACCCCCATCTTGCTCCTTCACGAAATCCCGGTGCGCCTCATGAGCCGGCCAGCTCCAAATTGCGCTACGCCTTCTTCGGCATCACCACCGTATATCCTGGCGGGACCTGGAACAGCGATGGATCCGGCTCCGTAATGGGAGCCGGCTTACAGTAAGTGGTCTGCACACCCGCGGGCGTAGTGACCTGCGTCAGCACCGGCATCTTGAGCGATGTGCTGGTCCAGACGTCGGAGATCACGGGGGGCTGCGGCCCCGGCTGCTGGACAATGTATCGCGTGCCATCCACTGGATGGCCTTCAATGAAGCTCTTTCCCAAATCCTGCGCCGCAACCGGCGGCATACCCGGCGCGCCCGGGACCTGAGGAACTCCCGGGACCGCCAGATTCGGCATTTGCGGCGCCTGCGGCTGGAGCGGGACGATCTGTGCCTGCTTCGTCAGATGATCCAGCACGATGGCATGCTGCGCCGCCGGGTCGGTGATGACTGTGGTATTGGGTGTATCGATCCGCATCTTGCCATCGCTGGAGCGGAGCATGCTGGAAGGAGCCTGCGCCGGTGCTCCCCCGGCGGCGGACTCCACAGTGGTGATGCAGTTGGCGCAACTCGGCGGTCCCATGGCAGCCAGCTTATCAGGTCACTTGCGCTGTTGGAAAAGCTGGATGGCCCGTTGTTGTGCGGATGGCACGTATTCCAGGATCGCCCCCTGCGTCTTCAGCTTCTCCACCAGCGTCGCTACCGCGATGCCTTGCACCGTTGTTTCTCCTGCGATGGCCAGGCTGGCAGCGACTCCGGCGGCCTGTCCCAGAATCATGTATTGCGGCTCCATGCGCACCGACGAATAGGCCACGTGGCTCGCTGAAAACGCCACCGGCACCAGTAGATTGGTGGCCTCGGCGGCCTTCGGCAGCATGATCCGATAGGGGATCTGATAGGGCTTGACGGCCACCTGCATATCGCCTTCGTTGCGCACAAAACCATCCGGCCCCACGAGGCGCTCCACGTTATGCGAGTCGCTGTTGTAGGAGCCCATGCCGATGGGGTCGGGCTTGGTGAGATCGGTCTGCAGATCCTTTTGCACCATGACATACTCACCGGTCATGCGGCGCGCTTCGCGGATATACAACTGGTGAGGCCAGTGGCCGGTATCGGTGAACTCGTCTTTACATAGACCCCATCGATTCATTTCCTGACGAAGGCCGGCGGGCACTTGGGGATCGTTCGCCAGGAAATAGAAGAAGCCCTGCTGGTAGTCCTTGTGCTCCTGCCAGATCTGCACGCGCCGCAGGTAGCTTGCGTCGGGATAGCCCCAACTGCCGCCGATGTAGTCCGTCGAGAATGCGCCCTGGTTGTTGATGTCGGCTTTGCCGTTCGGGATGCGATCCACCTTGATCACGGAATTCAGCGCGGGCACGCGGCCTTCCGTTTTCATGCGGGCCTGCAGCAAAATCGCGAACAGGGAGTAGCGGTGGGCATCGTATTCCGCCGGCCTGGCGAAGGGCACGCGGTTTTCCGGAACCTCGGAGAAGCACATGCGGAAGTTGTAAGCCTGCACCGCCTGATCCGCCGTTCCGGGCGCGGGCAACCGCCGCACGGAAATCTCGGGCAGCAGTTCTCCCGGCTCGCGATACGGCGAGAGATCCAAAAGGAATTGATGAAACGGAGTGCGGTCGCGCACGCCCGCAAGGGTCTCGCCATACTGGTCGCGGCCTTCGCGGCCGAAGGTGTAACTGACGAACGCGCGGGCCATCAGGTCGCCTTCGTACGTGGAATCGATGAACACCTTGGCGGCAAAGGCGTCGCCGTTCTCCACGTAGATCTCCGCGACCTTGGTCTCGGTCTTTCGCAGGCTGTTCTTCTCGCGCATCCGGGTGCGTTCGAAGAGCTGGACGCCGGCCTCCCGCACCATCTGGCGGAAAATCTCCTCGGCCCCGTGCGGCTCGTGAATCCAACCGATCTCCTGTCCGTAGCGCGGCAATTGGTAATACCGGCCCACACGCAGATAGAACTCCAGGGCGTACCCGCCGATCACTTCCTTCTTGCCGTAGTCGGTCCAACCGAGGCCGCCCGACACCATGCCTCCCAGATGGCTGCCGGGTTCGAGCAGTGCCGTGTTCAGGCCTTCACGGGCGGCCGAAACGGCGGCGATCACCCCGCCTGCAGTGCCGCCGTAGACCACGACATCGAACGTGTGAGTCGCTCCGGCGGACAGATAGGGAAGAGTCAGGAAGAGGTACAGCGCGCTTCGCATGGCTGGCAAATGCCACGCTACCACTTTTCCACCGCGTTCGTAGCCCCGGCGATCTGGTCGCGGGCCCGCGACGCACGCGTGACGCCGGCCGCCTACGCCACGGCGAGTCTTCGTTCCGGACGGCGGTCGCGGTCCACCTTCGAGCGCTTGCTGCGGAACTGATGGCTGAGGGTTCGCAACGCGGTGCCGCGGCCATCCACCCGTGTAACGGAGGCGGCGAGGCACAACCGCACCATGTCCGTGCCGTGATAAAGCCCGGTCCAGTCCATGGCGATTTCCAGCCGGGTGCCAACTGCCAACTCTTCGTGGATGTCGATGAGAAGTCCGCCAGCACTCATGTTGCGAGTGCTGCCGCTTTTCCACGCGGAGTCCGCCACGCGATACTGAAGCCGCGTCTTGATGCCGTAGCGGTCCGTAGCGCGCCGATTGTCGTCTTTCCAGCTCAGCGAAGTCATAGATCCATTCTGGCGAGCCTTTGTAAACAATGGATGAAGCTCCNNACCGGCTTGTTTACCGAGAAGGCTTGCTCCCGGCGTGGATTCCTGGGCTCGATCGGCGCCGGCATCGCCCTGCAGGGCCGCGCCCAGACCCGCGGGAGCCGGCCCAATATCCTGCTGCTGATGACCGATCAGCACCGGGCCGACTGCCTCGGCGCGGCCGGCAACAAGGTCATCCAGACGCCGAATTTGAACAGCCTCGCGGCGGGCGGCGCGATCTTCCGGCACGCTTACTCGTCCACCCCCACCTGCACCCCCGCTCGCGCCGCGCTGCTCACCGGCCAATCGCCCTGGTCCCACGGGATGCTCGGATACGGCAATGTAGCCGGCCACTACGCGATCGAAATGCCCCGGTTGCTCCGCGACGCGGGCTATTTCACCACCGGCATCGGCAAGATGCACTGGACCCCGCAGCACGCCCTGCACGGCTTCCACCAGACGATTCTCGATGAGTCCGGCCGCGTGGAGTCTCCCGGCTTCCGCAGCGACTACCGAACCTGGTTCCAGTCCCAGCTCCCGGGCGGCAACCCGGAGCCTACCGGCATCGACTGGAACGGTTACGCCGCCAAGCCGTTTCCCCTGCAGGAGCGTCTTCACCCTACCGCCTGGGTGGCCGACACCGCCGTTCGATGGCTTAAGGACTACCACCGCTCCGATCCCTTTTTCCTGCACGTATCCTTTGAGCGTCCGCACAGTCCATACGATCCGCCGCAGCGATGGTGGGATCATTATGCCGATGCCGCGCTGCCGCCCGCCGTCGCCGGCTCGTGGGCGGAACCCTTTCGCACACCCTCCGGCGATGGCCCCGCCATCTGGCACGGCGACCTGGGAGCCGCCACGGTTCGCAATGCGCGGCGCGGCTACTACGGTTCGGTCAGCTTCGTTGACCAGGCAATCGGCCGCATTCTCGAAACGCTGGACAGCCAGCGCAGGTTGGAGGATACCTTCATTCTGATGCTGGCCGACCACGGGGACATGTTGGGGGATCACTATCTCTGGCGCAAATCCTACGCCTACCAGGGGTCCGCTGCCGTCCCACTGATCGTCCGGCCGCCGAAAGGGTGGCTGAAAGAGGCGCGCGGCGTCAACCTTGGTCATCCCGCGGAGATCCGCGATGTGCTGCCCACATTGCTGGAAGCTGCCGGCGCGGCTATCCCGGAAGCTGTCGAAGGCCGCAGCCTGCTGGGCCCGATGCGCAATCCCAAGGCCGCCTGGCGCGAGTGGATCGACCTGGAGCACGACGTCTGCTACAGTCCCCAGAACCACTGGAACGCCCTGACGAACGGGGAGCGCAAATACATCTTTCACGCCAGGACCGGAGAGGAACAACTCTTCGATCTGGCGGCGGACCCCGGCGAGTTGCACGACCTCTCCGGCGACCCCGCGCGTGCCGAAGAAATCGGCGTCTGGCGATCCCGCTTGACGGCCCATCTTGCCATTCGTGGTGCGCCCTGGGTTGTGAATGGCCGGCTGGGGCTCCGCCCTTCCTCTCAGCTCTATTCGCCGAATTACCCGCGGTGACTCACATCCCAGGCATCGCAATACACTCCAGAATCTGCACCGAGGCTCCCGGCGCGCGGAAGTGCGGGTGATCTTTCATGAGGGACACAGCCTCTTCCAACGACCCAGCCTGAAGAAGCGTGTAGCCCGTGATGGAAGTCTTGCTGGGGGCCTCAGAGCCTGCCGCAACCGCGGTGGATTTATCAAGCGGCGCACCGAGGTCGACAACCGCGCCTCCACACTTTTCGTGCCAGGCGCGCCAGGCCCCCATGCCGGCTTCCATTTGCTCCGGCGTGGAGCGGGCGAACATCTCCGAGACCGTCATGCCGCTCAATGCGGCTTCCGAGCGGTACAAAACCAGATATTTCTTCATAAGCGTAAAATACTGCGGCCTTTCCTGAGAACAGATCAACGATCCTATTGACCCGCGCCCTTCACTGACATAATACTTAACAGAGTGGTTAACAGTCAAAGGAAAGTGAGCGCCGTCTTTGGAGCCCTCGCGGACCCCACCCGCCGCCGCATTCTGCTGCGCCTGGCAAAGAGCGGGGAAGGTCCTGTGACGGCGCTGGCCAAGCCGTTTCGCGTCTCATTGCCGGCCATTTCGCGGCATCTTCGAGTGCTCGAGAAGGCCCGGCTGATCGAGCGCCGGCGCGAAGGGCGGGTCCATTTGATCCGCTTTCGAGCGGCGGGCCTTAAGCAGGCGCAGGGCTGGATAGCTCAGTGTGCAGCGGGCTGGGATTTCAGCTTCGACGCGCTGGACAAGCTCCTCATGAACGAGCAAAGAAAGAGGAAAAACGATGAAGTCCGAGATAAAAATCAGCGGTGATCGTCTCCAAATCACACGAGTGTTCCACGCTCCACGCGCTCTGGTGTTCGGCTGGTGGACGCAGGCCGAAAAGTTGCGCCAATGGTCCGGATGCAAACAAGCAACCGCATGCGAAATCGTCATGGATTTTCGCGTGGGAGGCGGGTTCACACAGAAAATGCAAATCGCCGTCAACGGCGGGACCTGCGAGTTTTCGTTCAGCGGCACCTACCAGGAGATTGTCGACCCGGAGCGGATCGTCTATCGCGCCGATTTTGGCAATGTCGCCACGCGAGTCACGGTGGAGTTCTTCGAGGAAGGGCAGCACACCAAAGTCGTCCTCACGCATGAAGGATTTCCAGACGAATCCTTCTGCAAGAACGTCTCGCAAGGCACTTCCGAATCACTCGACAAGCTCGATGTTTTAATGGCCGGCCAGGCGATGGTATCGCCCCTCTGATTCAGAAAGGATAGTCTATGAACATTCCGCGTCTCTCTCTGGCGGCGCTGGGCGCCTTTGTGGCGTANNCTGCCGCTGGCTCAGGAATTTCGCAAATACCCCGCGGTGTACCGTCCGCAGGAAGGAATCGCAGCGGCGATGCCGGTGGGAATGGCCGCAATGCTTGTGGCGATGCTGGTGCTTGCGACGGTTTTCGCGAAGGCCGGTCGCTCCGGTATGGCAGAAGGGACGCGTTTCGGCGCATTGATCGGACTTTTTGCGGTTTGCGCTTTCGTGGTGCACAACTATGTCAACCTGAACATCGGGGTGAAGTTGACGATGGAGCAAGCCGCGGCTTACTTCGTGGAATGGATGGTCGCCGGCATGGTGATCGGGCTCATCTACCGGCCCGCGGCGCGTTAGTTAGCGCACCGGAGCATCTTTCGCCACTGGCCGCAGCAGCAGATCCTGAAAATCGAAACTGAAATCGGTCGCCGGCGAGACTGGCCGCATGCGGACCTCCGCGATGGAGCCATCGGGCTGCAGCGAGAACGTCACAAAGGCGTCGGCGCCCAGGGAGCGGTCGCGCCATCGCACCACGAAGGTGTCGTACTGCCAGTGCTCCAGGTCGCCCACCAATTGCTTGCTGTGTGTGAAGGTTATGGTGAGCTTGCCGGCCCGCNNGCATCCTGGTAGCGGCCCGCGTAGCTCGCCAGTGCCAGGGAGGGGCGGGAATTTCCGTTGCGCGTGCCGCCCGTTTTGGCCACCTCAGCCGCTGCTTCCGCGGCTTCCCGGTGCGCCAGGTCCGAAAATGCTTTCACCCAATCCGTGGAGGGAGCTTGCAAGTAGCGATCCACAATGCTCCAGGCGATGGCCGAGTGCGCACCCTCCTCTTCCTGGTTGGTCAGCACCACGATTCCCAGTTTCAGATCCGGCACCATCAACACGCGCGAAACGTATCCGGCCAGCACTCCCGTGTGATAGACCACGCGCTTGCCGCGATAGTCGCGCAGGAACCATCCCAGGCCGTACTCATAGAAGTTGGGCCGCAGCGCTTCCAGTCCGTCAGCGATAGGCAGAATAGTCTGGCCCGACCACATCATTCTGGACTGCGCCTCGCTGAACAGGCGGCCGTTCGCCGTCTTGCCGCGATCCAGTTGCACCGTGACCCACTTCGCCAGGTCGCTCACGCAGGAAATGATGGACCCCGCCGGCGCGTTGTTGTCCACGTTTTCGTGCTCCAGAGGTTCGAGCTTGCCGTTCACCCGGGCGTGCGGAATGGCCACGTCGGCGCCGCGCAGCAGCGCTTCGGTGCTGGTGCCCGAGTGCGTCATGCCGAGCGGCGCGAAGATGCGCTGCCGTACGAAGTCGTCCCAGCTTTTCCCCGTCACCGCGGGAATCAGTTGGCCCGCCACCAGGTACAACAGGTTGTCGTAGGCGTATCCGCTGCGAAAGCTGGTTGCCGGTTTCAGAAACCGCAGCCGCTGCAGAATCTCTTCGCGGGTGAGGGTGCTGGGTGGAAAGAACATCAGGTCGCCCTCGCCCAGGCCCAGGCCGCTACGATGCACCAGCAGGTCCGTCACCGTCATTTCGCGCGTGATGTAGGAATCGTACATCTGGAATCCCGGCATCAGGTCCACTACGCGATCGTGCCAGTGAATCCTGCCTTCGTCCACCAGGATGCCGAGGGCCGCCGCCGTGAACGCCTTGGTGTTGGATGCGATGCGGAACAGGGAATCCGGGGTAACGGGCGCGGGCTGACCTGTGCGGCGCACGCCATAGCCCTTCTCCAGGGCCACCTTGCCGTCTTTGACTACTGCCACGGCAATGCCCGGAACGTCGAACTCCTTGCGGGCGCGTTCCACCAGTGCGTCCACATCTTGCGCGGCACAGACTGCCGCAGCGGCCAGCGCAAGGGCCAGTGCCCTAACGGTCATGCAGTAACTGGTCATAGACTACTCTCTTCGATAAGCCCCGGCGGCGCGCTACCTGTTTGATGGCGTCCATCCGCGCCACCCCGCCGGTGATCAGCGATTGCACGGCCTCCTCCAGCGGCGTATCGTCTGGCAGCGGCGCGGTGGCCTTGCCGATCAGCAGGGTCATCTCTCCCTTAATGGAGTCGCGCGCCGCCAGTTGCTCCCGAATTTCCGCCGCGGTGCCGCGCAGATACTCTTCGTGCAATTTGGTGAGTTCGCGCGCCACCACCACGTTGCGCGGCCCCAGCGCGGATTCCACTGCCTCCAGGGCTTCCAGAATGCGATGCGGCGCTTCGTAAAAGATCAACGTAGCGTGCTCTTCGGCCAGGGCCTCCAGCACTTTGGCCCGCTGCCCCGGCTTGACCGGCAGAAAGCCGCCGAAGTGAAACGAATCGGTGGGCAGCCCGGAGGCCGCCAGTGCCGTCAGAGCCGCCGAGGGTCCCGGCAGTGCGTACACCGGCACACCGCACTCAATGGCCGCGCGCACCAGCCGGTAGCCGGGGTCCGAGACCAGGGGCGTTCCCGCGTCCGTTACCAGCGCGATAGTCGTTCCCGCGAGCAGGCGAGAAACCAGCTCTTCGGTGCGCTCCGTCTCGTTGTGTTCGTGATAGCTGATGGTGGGCTTCTGGATATCGTAGTGATGCAGCAGCTTACTGGTCTGCCGGGTGTCTTCGCACGCAATCAGGTCGGCTTCGCGGAGAATCCGCACAGCGCGGTATGTAATGTCTTCGAGATTGCCAATCGGCGTCGCCACCAGGTAGAGCTGACCGGACATTCTTTGAGTATAGGCGACGGTTCGTCAGCGGAATGGAAGTAGAAGAGTCGAAAGCCGGACGGCGGAAGATCCGCACGTCCGGCTTAAGCGGACGGGATGGACCAGGCTCAGAACGAAAACCGCAACGCCAGTTGGAGTTGCCGCGAGAAATTCGCCTGGCTGGTGATCTTGCCGAAGGTGCTGCTGCCGAACGAGACGCTCGGCCCATAGAACAGCGGCGTGTTCATGGCGTTGAGTGCCTCGCAGCGGAACTGCGCCTTCAAGGTCTCCTTGATCACCACGTTCTTGAAGACCGAAAGATCCCAATTGGCCTGCCCCGGCCCTCGCATATCGATCGTCCGGCCGACGTTGCCGAAGGTGAATTGCCCCGCCGTGGAAAATGCCGCTGCATTGATGTAGTTGCCGAGCCGTTGCTCCAGGCTCCCGCTGGTGGCCGGAGAGATACCCGTAGCGTTAGGCCGCTGGCTGGCGTAGCCGAAGGCGGAGTTGAAGTTGGTGCTCTGCGAGATCTGCAGCGGGAAACCGGTCTGGTAGATGGTGACGGCATTCGCCACCCAGCCGCCCACCAGGTAGTTGAGGGCGCCGCCCTTGTTGACCAACGTCTTGCCCTTGCCGAAGGGCAACTCGTAGGTGATGGCAGTGGACCAGCGCAACGGCGTGTCGATATTCGAAAAGGCGTATTCCGCCGCCATGTTGTAGGGGTTCTGTGGACCTTTTCCGCCGCTATTTAGCGTGTTGCCGGGGCCTCCGCCGCTCTCGTCCCAATTCCGCGACCAGGTGAGCGTGGAAAGCAGACTCATCCCTTTGCTGAAGTTCTTCTGCGCTTTCAGCACCAGAGAATAATACTTCGCCTTGTTATTGTCATCGAGTAACTCGGTGATGGAGCTATAAGTGGGATACGGCAGCAGCAATTGCGAGGCTTGCACAGTCGCCGTTCCGATGACACCCGAGCCTCCGTGCTGATAGAACGGATTGGCTACCGTTTGCGTGAGCGCGGATCCCAGCGACAGCAGGCTGGGATTCAGTGCGTTCTCGTTGATGCTGGCCGTGGCGGTAGTCAGGTGGCTGGATTTGGACCCGACGAAGCCGACTTCGCTGGCCACACCGCCAGGCAGTTCGCGCTGGATGTCGAACGAATACTGCTCGACATACGGCGATTTCGCTGTGGGATCCACCAGCGAGAAACTCTGGCCGATGCCGGTCAAATTGCCCAGGCTCTTCCCCACCGGCTGAAGGATCCCCGAGGGGAACGGGTTGGTCAGGTTGAGAGCCGGCGTCTGATTGTTGTCCACCGAAGCACTGGGGCTGGTGGTCTGGTTGTATCCTACCGTCGCGATAGGTGAACCGATGGCGAACTGCGGCGCCCAGAAGATCCCGTATCCGCCGCGCACCACGGTCTTGGAATCCACCTTATAGGCGAACCCAAAGCGCGGCCCCATTTTGACACTCGTGAAACTGCCCACCGCGGCGGTTCCATTGCCGGCGTACTGCACCACGCCCATGGGCGAAATTCCCGCCACATTGGCCGCCAGGGGGTTGGCCATTGCGCCGTTAAAGTTCACCACCATTCCGTTGTTGGCTTCTCTCAGGCCTGGTTCATGCTCTAAACGCAGGCCNNGTGGAAGTGTAGATATTGACCGAAGACGGATAACCCAGCAGCATGTCTGCCAGGTCCGTCCCGCCCAATCCGGAACTGGTGGGAGCGGATTTGGTGAAAATGCCGTTGAAATTATAGTTACCCGCCGCATCGTTGGCATCGTTCCCGGCCGCCTTGATGCGCCGGTAATCAAACCCCGCTTTCAGACTGTGCCTTCCCATGTACTTCGAGACACTGGCCGAGAAGTTGTCGGACGCGTGCACGTAATAGGAGTTGTTGTCGGTGACACCCAATTGATACAAGTTACTCGTCTGGACGTCGGGAAACTGGGACAAAGCCCGCGGAACCTGGCTGACCAGTGCCGGGCTGAAATTCAGACGGCTCAAATCGAAGCCCTGACTCACGTCGTAGCTGTAATTCGGAAAGCGGTTGAACCCATAGCGAACCGTTACCACCGTGGTCGGGTTGATCGTGAACAGGTTGTTCAGCTGGGTGGAATCTACGCGGCGCTGCAGCCGCCACTGGTCGGGACTCGAGACCGTCGGAAATTCTGTATTGCCCGGCTCCAGTGAGAAATACCGTAGGTAGCTCAGGCTGGTGCGCCACCAACTCGCGAAGTCTTCATCCAGTTTGCCGGTGTATTGCGCGGCGCGGCAGGGAAGCCTCCCGGGGGCATTCAAATCGGTAGCGCCGTAGTAGCCCGGCGTGCTTGTGCCCGGCTGGTAGTTGGCGGCAATCGCCAGACCGGTGGGATTCAGCCTGTTGGCCGGAATCACGTTGCCGGGGAAGGGCTGGCGGGCGCCCCCCACTACGGTCATGGGATCGTAAATGACCCGCAGGGCGCCATTCGCCCCCCACTACGGTCATGGGATCGTAAATGACCCGCAGGGCGCCATTCGAATTCAGACTTTGTGAAAAGTCGCCTGACTTTTCCGCCGCGGTGGGAGTGGCGAATACCGAGGAGGCCGACTGGGTATCGTCATAGTGCTCGAATGCCAGATAGAAGAACGTCTTGTTCTTGCCGTCGTAAAGTTTCGGGATCTTGACCGCGCCGCCGAAGCTGGCGCCCCAGGTGGTGTTGGGCTGATCCGTGATGGGGACACCGGCGGCGTTGTTAAAGAAGCTGTTGGCATCCCACGACGTACGGCGCAGGTGGCCGTACAAACTGCCGTGGTAAGTATTGGTGCCGGATTTCATCAGGGTATTGAACATGCCGCCGCCCGTGCGGGCCATCTCGGCATCATAGGTATTCGCCTGAATCTTGACTTCCTGCACCGCTTCCAGCGACGGGATGATGATGGCGCGGTTGGTGGCGTCCGTGATCGGAACACCGTCCACCAGGTAGTTATTGCCGCGAACGGGTCCTCCCGCGATCGAGATCTGCGACGAGCCGCTTTGATCCTCCATGCGGTTGTACGCGGGATTCCCCACCGGCACCACGTTCTGCGCCAGCTTCGACATCATAAAGGGATTGCGGCCCAGGTTCGGCAGGTCGGTCAGCTTCTGGTTGTCGATCACCTGACCTTGCGAGGCGTTCGATGCTTCGACCAGTGACACCATTTCGGTCACCTCGATGCTTTCCGTCACCTGGCCTATCTGTAGTTTGAGATCCAGCGAGACCTGTTGCTGCGTCCCGACGATCACGCCTTTCTGTTCGAATTTCTTGAAGCCCGGCGCTTCTGCTGTGAGGGTGTAAGTTCCGGGAATCAGCTCGCTGAACACAAACTCACCCGCCGACTCTGTAAGCGCGGAGCGTTGCTCGTTGGTGCCCTGGTTGATCAGCGACACCTTCGCGCTAGCCAATGCGCCGCCGTTCTAATCGAATACGGCGCCGCGCACGCCTCCATAGTAGGACTGCGAATACACCGGCAAGGTCACCGCAGTCACCGCGAGCAGCCCGATCGCTACCCGCTTCAAGATCGGATTCACTTTGGAATTCGAGCAGAAAGTCGTCATTGAGGCTCTCCTAAATTTGGGATTACCCTGGGCGATGGTTCGCTCGGACACAGAGAAGATGTGCTACTTAGGACAGAAACACGTCGGAGTGGTTATACCAGCACTGCTCCCCTTTGAACAGTCTGGCAATTTGTGACAGTGTAACACCAGATGGCACATTTGCAACCTGAAAGTTACATCAAATAGTTTTATCGGCACGATAGGTAACGCCGCCGGTCGCCTCTTTATCGCCGGTGCCTTTCCCGCTAGTCGGCGCTTTGTTCCGGCTGAACTGCCGGCATTCGCAGCGACTCCGCCGCGGATTTGCCGGACAGCAGCGCCCGCCGGATCACGTACAACCAGCAGCCGATCGCCACCGCCAATACGGCGTTGACTACCAGGACCGAGACCGCGGTGACCAGAAAGCCAGCCGCATCCACGCGGCTCATCTTGGGAAGCCGCCGCCAGGCGCTCCAGTCGAGCAGGCACAGGCCCATCCACGCCGTGACGCCCGCCAAAGCGGGCAGCGGAATGTGCGAGACGAATCCAGCCCCCAGCCAAAGGATTGCCGCGAGGAAGACCGCATGCAAGAGGTTTGCCACGCGTGTGGAACCGCCGCAGCGGACTACTGCCAGGCTGCGCGCCGGAATGCCCACGCTGGGCGGAGCGCCGAAGATTCCCGCGAAGATGTTCGCGATTCCGTAGGCTCCCAACTCGGCGTCGGCGTCCGATGTCCTCATGCGCTTGTGACGCCCGCGGAAGTGCTCCACCACGCGGGAAGTGATCAGGATATTCACCGAAGATACAAACGCCAGTGCAAATGCCGAAGGCAATACCGTGAAGACATCCCGGGAGTTCCAGGAAAACCCGGTAAGAGGCGGCAGCACCGCGGGGAGCGCGCCGATTTCTTTTTCGTGCAAACCGCAGAGCCGCGCCAGCACAATCGCCAATGCCACACCGATCAACGGCGCCGGCGCCCGCGGTGACCATCGGGCTACCAGCGTCGCCGCCACAATCACCACCAGCCCCAGCAGGAGAGGCGCCGGCCGAAGGTGGGGCAGGCGATCCAGGATGGCTGCGATCTGGAGCAGCGTCGAACCGGCGCTTCGCGTGGCGGGAGATTCCACGCCCAGGATGATGTCGAGCTGCGAGATCAGCATCATCCCACCAATCCCGCACGAAAAACCGGTTACCACCGCGTGTGGCACCCGGGTAATATGCCTTCCCAGGCGCAGGACGCAGAATCCCATCATGATCACGGCCGCCACTACGGAAACTTTGGCGGCGCCGCCGACCCCCTGATTTCTAGCCGCGATGGCAATGAAAGGGACGGTTGCACTGGCAGTGCCGCCGATCAGGACGGGGTTGCGGCCCAGCAGCGCGATTATCGGCGCCGTAAGAATGGAAGTGAACACCCCAAGCACAGGCGGCAGACCCATCATCGTTGCCATGGCCAAGCCATATGGCAGCGCGATCAATGCCGCGATCGCCGCTCCCGAGCAGTCTCCCATCAGGGATGCCCAGCCATAACCCCGTTCGCGCTGGAACTTCGCGAACCCGAACTTCGCGAACCCGAACTTCGCGAACCCGAATCTGTGAGTAAGTGAATGGTCCAAGGCAGCCGCCGCACTCGATTACGGGATCGATTTCCCGCGCGAACCGGGCGGAGGACTTTGACTGCCACAGAGTATCAGCGGTTCCCGTTTCTGTCGAATCGAAATAATTTATGGATCGCATCAAGACCGGGATTTTGTGCTCGCTTCGCTGGTGGTAACGGCGACAAGATCGCCGGCGGTACCAATCACTTAGTTTGCTAGTGGTACTTTCAGGGCGGCGTCTACGACCAGGACATCCAGAGTGATTTTTCGCGGCTCTAGTCTCAGGCCGAGCTGTTGGGCCAACGCGGTGACAATCGAGANNCCATCGGGATTCCAGTCGAGTGTCAGGTCGAATGTCCCGGTCAGACCGGTGAAATCGACCACTTGGCGGCCTATCTGAAAGTCCTCGCGAGACAGCCGATCGGCAAACTGGGCCATGGACACCGAGATCCCCACCGCGTGACCACCTCTGGCGCTGAACCTGTAGTTAGGTCCTGATGTTGCCGAGGGGTGTAGTTTCGGACCAATTTTGCCGGCCACGAGAGCGTAGACCGAAAACTCGCGAGGCTCCCGGTGCAGTTTCATCTTGAAGCGCTCGTCGAGCAACCGCTGAAACATGAGCAGAGACTGTTCCTCCGAGGTCTCGGGCGGGTATTTCGCGGAGATATCGAAGTTTTCTGCATCCACCCATTCGGGACCCTTTAACAAATAGTCTCTGCCATCGGCGACGCCATAAGCCATCCCAATCAGCCTTTTGAGCGGTACGTTTTCGATGAGCAGACTCCCTGGCGAATGTTTGATCCGGTCGACTCCGGTGCCCGATTTGTTGGGCTTCAAAGACGCTACTTCAAAAGCGGGACGTGCGTCGATGGCCTGTCCCAAAAGGCCGCACGCCGTTAAACCCAGAAGGATCCCGCCCGTCAGCAGGCCTGCGCCGGGCAGACTGAAAGTCGAGCCCACGGACTGTCCGAGAAGGCGAGAGATGCGATCTTTGAGAGAGCCTCCGTTCGCAGCCAAGGAGAGCGTCAGGTGTTCGGACCTGCGCGATTCCAAACCAGCCAGCGCGCAGACATATGTCAGCCTGTCACCGGTGAGTGCAACCGCGGCATCGTCGCAGCAAGCTTCGCGCTCCGCGCTGATCTGGCTCGATAGCCACCAGACCGCCGGGTGATAGAAGAGCAATGTCTCGGCAACCCTTTGCAGCACATTGACGAGATAATCATGCCGCCGGATATGCGCCAGTTCATGCGCAAGGAGGGCCTGGATATGTTCCGGCGGAATCCCCGCGATTGCGGCGGCGGGCAGAAGAACTGCCGGCTTGAGCCAACCAACGACCACCGGCGCTTGCACAAAGCCGGAGACAAGCAGCCTCACCGGGACCGAAACGCGGAGCCGAACGATGAGCGACTCCAAGGCGCCTTGCCACTCTAACGGTGGAGGACAGACCCGAATGGATCTCATTCGGGCGGCTACAATACAGCCGCCGATCAGCCGGATCCACAGCATCATGACGCCGATGAGCCAAATGGCGACCAGGAGCGTCATCGTTCCGATGCCCGGGTTAGAACGAGCTGCGGTGGGCAGCGTTTCAAAGGGCACACGTGGGCGCCTTGCGGATCGGCAGCCGGCCCCGCCGTGAGTGCGCTCGTGAGGAACGTCAAGGCGGGAGCCGCGTTTGGCGGGCCGATCGAGACAAAAGTCACCGCGGGCGCGGCAACCATTGCCGCTAACGCCAGGCACGCTAGAACATACCTGACGCCCGCCCCTTCCGGCCGCGTGAACCGTATTCGTGCAATTAAGTAGAGACAGGCAATCAAGGCCCCTTGCCATATGAAATGAACCAGGGCCCAGCCGAACCGCTCCACCAGGAAATGAGCTGAAAAAAGGAGATTCATGTTCACGACGATTTCCGCTTTCCTCTTTGAAAGTTTCCGATCATCTTATGAATCTCGGCCAATTCCGCCGGTGACGCGGCTTGCGCCGACAGAGCGCCGAGCAACAGGCTCTTGGCCGAGCCTTCGAAGGCCCGTTGCAACAGATCGCCGGCAATCTGCGTCTGAGTTTGCTCCTTGGGTAAGGCCGGCTCATAGACGTGAGATCCAAAGCGCTCGCTTCTGATGAGCAAGCCCTTTTCGGTCATCAGTTGCATCTGCTTCATCGTCGTTGTATAGGCCCGGCCTTTGCCGATTTGGTCGTGGACGCTGCGGACGGTAGCGACGCCCAAGCGCCATAGCACCGCGAGAATATCGAGCTCGGCGCCGGTCGGAAGCGGGAGCTCGTTGGGTGTGCTGCGGGACGAGGATGGCATCTGTAAGCCAGCGTACTGCGAAAAAAATCGCATGTCAACGATATTTATCGCAGTCGGGGGTTTTTTCGCCTGGACGTGTAAGAAGAGTCCAGGGCCTCACGGCATGCACGGCACTGTCCCCAGTGTCCTATCATCGAAGAGAGTTTATATATGCCAACGAAAAAAATCCCAGCCCCGTCGGAGATCTATCAGCTCAAGGTCACTCTGCTCGGTACCGACCCACCCATCTGGCGGCGTCTGCTGGTGCCCGCGGGCGCGACTCTGGCGTACTTGCACGACGTGCTGCAAACCGCGATGGGGTGGGACGACGACCACCTGCACGAGTTTTCCGCTGGCCAGCGGCGCTTCGGGCGAGCCAATCCGGAAGAGCGGTTCTTGGGCATGCCCTCTGAGGAGGAAGATGAGCGAATGGTGAGTCTTTCCAGCGTCCTGGCGAGGGTCGGCTCCAAGGTGATCTACACGTATGATTTTGGCGATGGCTGGGAGCATGCCATCGTCCTGGAGAAGCGGCTCCCCGTGGATCCGAGCATTGCGTATCCGGTCTGCACCGATGGTCAACTGGCTTGTCCGCCGGAAGATTGCGGAGGCATCCCTGGATTCTACGATCTGGTAGAGGTCCTCGGAGACCCCAACCACGAACGGCACGATGAAATGCGCGACTGGATCGGCGATGATTTTGATCCCGAGGCCTTTTCGGTTGACAATGTCAACCAAGCGCTCGCACCCAAGCGCCGTCGCACCAAGGCCCCCAAGAGTTAGGGTCTTCGGCCTTGGTGTTCACCCGGCTCGCAATGCAGCCATGGGATCGAGAACGCGCCGCGCGCCAAGCCGGGATGCAAGCCGCCACGGAGGCGACGACCGCGAGAAGCATCAACACGAACAGGATGCTCACGGGATCTACGGGTCCACTCCGAATAGCAGCGATGCACCCACCGGCTGGCGCTCCAGGCGGCAACCAGTCCTGCCGCCATCCCCACTGCCACGGCGATCAGCCCCCGGCGCAGTACCAGGGCGAGGACTGATTTCTGCTGGCTCCCAGGGCCATGCGGAGTCCGAACTCCGCGGTCCGCCGCGCTGTGGCATGGGCCGTCACGCCGTGGAGCCCGCTGGCCGCCAGTACTAGCGTAAAAGCCCCGAAGAGCGTCGGCCGCACCGAATACAGGCTCCTGGTACAGACTCTCGCCGATCAATCGCTGTTGCGTTTTGATGTCCGTCATCATCAGGCGGCGATTGACATTAAGGATCGCGTGCCGCACGGCTCCGGCGATCGCCGCCGCATCGCCCGCAGTGCACACGGCGAAGGCCATTCCAGTATAGGGGCCGCGATTCTGCGCATAGAGAGCGAATATGGTTGGCAAAGGCGCTTCCCGGAGACTCTCGTATCTCGCGTCCCGCACCACGCCTACGAATTGCACTGGCACGCGGCGGGCGCCTCGCCGCCTCACCAGGGTCGCCCCACGGCCGGACGTCCGCCGAAGAGACGCCGGTGCCCCCGATTCGTTGATCACCATCACTTGCGCGGAGGAGGCCGTGTCCCGTGCGGCAAAGGGACGGCCTTCCACGATGGCCATACTCATGATCTGGAGAATTCCGGGGTGACCACGTGGCCCCGGAGTCCTGCCTCGCTATCAGGGTGTCGAAGGTAAGCCTCGACCGCGCTCTCCGGATTGTGGCCGGCCTCATCAGCATCGTTGAGGACGCCGGCTTCAGTGTGTCGGTTGAAACTCGTGAACACCTGACGTTCGCGAAATTCCACGGCGAGGAGATCAGGTTCGGTGTGGTCGAAAAGATTGACCGGGTCGAAATTGCGGCTCCACCCGAAGGCGGGCTCCTCGAAAGAGTGCTGACGGTTGCCGGCAAACCGGTAACGCTTGAGCCATCCGGGAACCTCTCGATCACGGTCTGGACTGCTTATGGATCGGACAGGAAGAAACGGGACCGTCGATATGTCTTCTCACCAGCAAACCCGGCCTTATTTTAACGCCTATCCGCCCAAACCCACATCGTCAACGAGGGGCGTAGACCTCCGGCGAGCGGCGATGCATTCATATTGCCTCCTGAAGACTGCCGCGCAACGGTAGCATCGTGTAGAATGCGCCTGATGCGACTTCATATCGCCCCGCTCTTCTGCGTGGCGGCCCTGCTGTACGCACAGGCGCCTGCCGCGCCTCGTGCCGCGCGATCGGTCCATCTGCGCTACC
>OKRF01000049.1:55912-63715 GCA_900290315.1 Candidatus Sulfopaludibacter sp. SbA3
GTACGCACAGGCGCCTGCCGCGCCTCGTGCCGCGCGATCGGTCCATCTGCGCTACCAGGGTCCGCCGTCCACTGCGTTCTACAACGAACTGACCGTCGACGAATCGGTGCCCGATAGTTACTTCATGGCGTGCGGCTTTAAGCAGGGATACTTCGGCATCCAGGAACTGCGCCCGGGGCAGGATCGGGTGGTGCTTTTCTCGGTCTGGGATCCCGGCGCGCAGAACGATCCTCGCGGCGTTCCGGCAGAGCAGCGTGTAGAAGTGCTTTACCACGCCGAAGATGTGGTGGTGCGCCGCTTTGGCGGCGAGGGGACCGGCGGCCAGAGCTTCTACCATTTTGCATGGAAGACAGGCCAGACTTATCGCTTCCTGGTGGAAGCCATCGTGGAAGACAACAAGACCGCCTTCGCCGCGTACTTCTTCCAAAACGAGACCGGCGCGTGGAAGCATCTGGTGACCTTCCGCACCATTACCGGTGGGACGCCGCTGACGGGCTACTATTCGTTCATCGAAGATTTCCGCCGCGATGGGAAGAGCGTGCAGGAGCGCCGCCGCGCCCGCTTCGGTAACGGCTGGATAAAAGCGCTGGATGGGAACTGGTCGCAACTCACCGAAGCGCGATTCACCGCCGATGCGACTCCGGTCGATAACATCGACGCGGTAGTACAGGCCGGCGCCTTCGCTCTGGCGACCGGCGGCGAGACCGAAAAACACACGGAACTGCAAACCATTCTCAAGCGGCCGCCGTCCAACCAGCAGCCCCCACATCGGTAAATTGGACCGGATGATATACTCTCGCTCAAGGAGATCTCGTTCATGGGTTTCCGTAGTTTTTGCGGGTCGTTGGTGATCGCCACCGCAATTTACGCGGCCGGCGGCTCCGAATCGGTAGATCAGGCCAGCGCCCGGCTGGAACAGCAGACTGCCAGGATCTCCGCCGCGCTCCGCGTGGAATTCCGCATGCGCGCGGCGCAATCTCTGGCGGAGCGGCATCCCGACCTGGCGCGTAAGTTCGTCAATCTGGCGGTGCAGGAGATTCGTGCGGACAAAGAGTTGCGCGTCTCTTTCGCGGTGCTACAGGCGTTCGCCATGGCTGCGCCGCCGGAAGGTATCGCGCTCCTGCCCTATCTGCCGCCACAGCAGAAATCCAACATGACCCAGGCTTTGGCACAGGCGAATCGCATTGACGAGGCGCTGGCGCTCTATCGGCAATCCCTGGCTCAGGGAGATTTGCAAATCAACGTCGCGTCCACGCTAATCGGACGACTGGCGAAGAAGGATCCGGCGGAGGCCGGCAAGCTATTCCAGGAGTTGCTCACGGCGGCGCATTTGGAGACTCTCGATCCGCCGAATGCGTACCGGCTTCTGGATTGCGCCAAGGCTGTGTTACCCGTGGCGGCCGGTCCGGCGGTGGACGCTTGCGAGCGCATTGCGGTGGCTGCCTCGGCGCCGGATTATGGCGCGAAGGCGGTAACCGTGATGACTGCTAGCTTCCAGGTGGGCACGGAGACAATCAACACGACGAATTCGCGGGACACGCTGCTGGTGGCCAGCGGCAGCCGTTTACGCGAGTGGGCGCCCGCGCGGTTCGATGAACGGAAGGCTCTCTTCGAACGCTGGAATCTGACCGGCAAGCTGTCGGTAAAAGCGATGTCATACCAAAATGTGAATGCCGCACAGCCGAAAAAGGCCTTCCTCGATACGTCCGCCATCTCTCAGCAATTCGGTCAGATTCGCGGACTGCCGACAGACGCCGACCGCGCCCGCCTGGTGATCCAGATCGCGCGGGACATTCGCGCGCTGCCCGAGGGCGCGGTGCGAGTCAGCCTGGCGTCGAGCCTCGCCGGTCGTGTCACCGAGGGCGATCTGGGCAAGGAAGCTCTATCTGCCGTCGGCGATCTACTGGCACAGGCGCTGCAGGGTGCGCCCGCGTCCTCTTGCGATCCGTACCTCGAGCTCGCGAGCCTGGTGCGTTTCGAGCACCTGCCTGCTCCGAAGTCCGACCCCAATCTGGACGCCGCCGATACTCTGCTGGCACTTCAGGAGCAGCTTCACCAGGAGGATGGTTTCACGCTCACCGGCCTGGATGGCAAGACCTATTCGCTCGCGGCTCTGCGCGGCCACGTGGTGCTGCTGAACTTCTGGGCTACCTGGTGCCCGCCCTGCCGGAAGGAAATGCCGGACATGGAGAAGTTGTACCAGCGGCTGCAATCGAAGGGGCTGATTGTGTTGGCTGCTTCGGATGAGGAGCGGGAAACGGTGGCGAATTTCGAGCAGAAGGAGAAGTACACATTCCCGATTCTGCTCGATGCCGATCGCAAGGTGGCCGGTGCCTTCAACGTGGGGGGCATTCCGCAGAGTTTCCTGTTCGACCGCGAAGGAAAGCTGGTGGCGCACGCCATCGACATGCGGACGGAAAGGCAGTTTCTGGAAATGCTGAAGTTGGCTGGGATGTAGCCCGGCGACCTAATTCGGACCTAATTCGGTGCCAGGCTACATAACCTCGAAACTCCAGCGGTTGTAAGCCGTTGGATTTTCGAGGCTGAATTTCGAGGTTATGTAGCCTGGCACCGAATTTAGTTCCGAATTTAGTTGTTCGTGGGTGTCTTTTCGGCGTGGTCGACCACAACCAGCTCCACTTGTCCTTTTTTCGATTCCAGTTTGAGGCCGAGTTGCGCTTGCACTGCCGTGAACAGATCCGGAGGCGCATCGCCATCGGGGCGGAACACGTTGTCCGCCGACCCGCCTGCCGCGGATCCTCCGGGAGGCTGCGGGGGTGGCGCCATCAGTCCCATGGGCCCCGTCATTCCCTCCGTGGGCGAGTAGGTCAAAGTGAAATCGTAGTTCGCCTTGAGTCCAGTCTCGTCCGTCACCGGGCGGTTCAATTGACCCGTCAGCCGGCTCGCCAGGTCCTGCATCGTCTGCCGCTGACCGATCAGGCGAGTGCGGCCGGGCATCATGATGCCGAATATGCCGCCGCGCCCTAACGCCGCCAGCGGGATGACCGGAAATCCGTCCGGACCAATCTGCGGACGCGAAGGCGGTGGCGGCGGAGGCGCATCGGGATCGTCCTTGGCGCCGGTGACTTCCTCCGATTCCTTCATTTTCGGACCGTTCTTGGCCAACACCAGCGCATACATCGGCAAGTCCTTGGTCTCCTTGTGGACCGTCACTTTGAAGCGCTCCGCGAGCAGGTTCTGCAGCATCACGCGAAACTGCTCCTTGGTGGTCTCTGGCGGCATGGTGGCGTTCAAGTCGAACCGCTCAGTATCCAGCCAGGGCGGCCCCACCACCTGAAACGTCTTGACGCCGTAGGCGTTCATCAGGAGCAGCTTCAGGCTCATGTTCGGATAGTGAATGCGGCCGGGATCCTTGGTGCCGGGGCCTCCGCTGGGACCATCCATCATGATCCTGCCGCGCCCATCCGGCGTTGGCGGCGTAGCCGGCTTCACGGAGGCAACATCGAAGGTCTGAGACTTGTCTACTGTTTGGCCCCAGGCCAGGCACGCGGTAAAGACCATCAGGCTAATCCGTATCATCTTCGCACCCTCTCGCTTACTAATTGTTTAGTACTGTCAGCGGCCGATTGTCAAGCCGGGGGAATCCAGTTAACGTAGAGACTGAGTGCGACTGCTGCGACCGTCACTGTGGACGCCGCTCCTCGCTTGCCTGGCCGCGACCTGCACAGGCGCCGGCAGCAAGCCCAATTTCGGGGGAACGTGGAAGCTGAACAACACCGTCCCTCCTGAGATCTACGTCGTCGAACATAGCGATTCGCAGTTTCGGATTGTCATGTTCGTGGACAATGACGCCGGCGTGCGAACGCTGGACGTCAAGGGGCCCATCGACGGCCAGCCGCATCCGCAGACGGTGAACGGCTCGCCATGCGTATTCACGGCCCGCTGGGAAGGGGACACCCTGTACTGGGAGACCAGGCGCGAAACCCGCGATGGGGTGCGGCACAACCGGCGCTTCATGCAATTGTCGGCGGACGGCAGAGTGGTTACAGCGCGCCGGACCCGAGTGATGCCCGCACCGCAGGAAACATGGACAGAAACGTGGGAAAAGCAGGATCCGCCCCTGGCCGAGTCCCATACCACCGGCTTCGCCCTTCGGAACAAGGTGTATGCCAGTGGCGAGAGCTTGGCGGGGAGGGAAGGCGCTATCCTGCGCGGCGTGGTCGCTGTCGCCTTTAATGATCTGCCCCAGGCCGAGCGCGAACTCCTGCCCATCCTTCGCCAGGAGCCGAATGACTCCGTCCTGGACCCTGTGCGCGAAATCCTGTCGGATTTGTACGGCCGCACTGGGCAACCGCGGAAAGCGTTGGAATACTGCAACCCTGGTGAGCGGGAGTACTTCGAGCAAATCAGCAAGTACCCGGATGTGTCGGTCACTCGCCGCGGCTGTGCGCGCGTCCAGGCGTTGCGGGGCCATGACGGCGCTTTGATCCTGCCGCTCGTGGCCGCGGGGAAAGACGCCGCGTACGAGGTGGATACGGGATCGAACATGTCGTTGCTCAGATTGTCGGAAGCCAGGCGGCTGGGCTTAAAGCTGGAACCTGTTACCCGGCGGATCACGGATGTGACCGGAGCAGGCTACGAGGCGTATCTGGCAATCGTTCCGACACTCTCCGTAGGAGAAATGCGCTTGCAAAACGCGTCCTTCTGGATCGTGGATGACGCGCGGATCGATGCGCCGGGTCTGGTTGGCATCGACCTCCTTCTGCAGTTTCAGACGTTGCGTTGGAATTCCAGCGGCGTGATCGAAGTCGGTTTTCCGGCGCAGGAAAGGAATCTGCGCCAGGCCAATATTTACTTTGAGGGCTCTTTTCCCATCGTCGAAGCATCATCAAACGGGCACGCCGGCTTGAGCTTCGTCCTCGATACGGGCTACACCGGCACGCACCTGTATGTCCCTTTCGCGTCGCGCTTTTTGGATCTGGTGGCCGCAAAGGGGCGTCAGGGCACTTACCAAATGAACGGCCAGGCCGGGCACAGCAAGTGGAGGGAGTTGGTCGTGCCCGAAGTGAGACTGCAAATCGGCGGCATGGACACTACCATTCGCGACGCCGATGTGCTTGTGGAGAAAGCCCCACAGCCAACCTGGCACTATGGATGCATCGGAATCGACGCGCTCAACCAGGCGCAGACGGTCACGCTGGACTTTCAGGCCATGCGGCTAACGCTCGAAGGGAAGGCGTCCAGCAGGCCCTGAGGCGGACAAGCGGAAGCATGTCCTACCTGGCCAGCACCCAATCAGCGAGCTCTTCCATGCGATCCACCAGAAGCTCCGGCGCCGGATCCACCAGAGTTTCCGGCTGAAAGCCGTAGGTGACGCCGCAGCATGGAATCTGCGCGTTGCGCGCGGTCTGGACGTCCACGGAACTGTCGCCGATCATCAGCGTCCGTGCGCGATTGATACCGGTCTCACGCATGAGGGCTTCGATGCCGATGGGGTTGGGCTTCTTGCATTCGAAACTGTTGCCGCCGTAGACCTGGAAGAAGTGGCCGGCCACGCCCAGGCCGTTTACGATGTTGCGGCTCATGTTCACGGGCTTGTTGGTGAGGACGGCCATGCGCTTCCCGGCCGCCTGCAAGCGGTCGAGCGATTCCCTCACGCCGGGGTAGAGGGTCGTGAAATCCAGGTCGTGCTCGCGGTAATACTCCAGGAAAAATTCCAGCGCTTCCTGCAATTCGGCTTCGGTGGCCTGCTCGCCCATGGCGCGCCGGACCAGCACGGGCGCCCCGTTCCCCACATACGAGTAAACGCGCTGGTTGGAAAGCGGCACTTTGCCCATGTGGAGGCGGGTGGCATTGACGGCGTTGGCCAGGTCCAGCCGGGAATCGATGAGAGTTCCGTCCAGGTCGAAGATCAGAAGATCCATCAGGCCGTCTTCCGCTTGCGCCCGCGGGCTTCGCGGCTCACTGGCTTGCGGCGCTGATGAGCCCGGCCGGTGTCCAGTTGGTAGTCGCGCATTTTGCGCAGCAGGGTATTGCGGTGGATGCCCAGTTGCTTGCTGGTGGCGGATTGGTTGCCTTCATTGGCCTGGAGGGCCAGCGCGATCATTCTCTTTTCCAGAAGCTCTATGGCCTCTTGCATGAAGATGTTGCCTTTCAGCAATTGCTCTACTAAGCCGTCAAATTCGTTTTTCATTCTCTCCCTTTTCCGCTTTGGGCCTCCGATTGCCTTTTATTGAGCGCTGCATGCCAGGTGTCTTTCACCTGGGCGTACGTCTTGTGAAAGCCCTCCTTCAAATCGTTTGGGGCTATGGCGGCACACAGGCTCGCCGCGCCCGTCACATAGGGGGCAATTCTAGACTGCACCACCGGGTCGGGCGGCTTCCCACCGGGGGAAAACGCCAGGATGGCCATGATTAGCGCGACCGAAATCACGATCCCGCGTACGGCGCCAAAGAGCGCACCCAGTGCGTGATCGAAAATAGAAAGTCCCGTGACTTTCAGAAACTTTCCCACTACGAAGCTCACCAGACTGCCGGCAAGCGTCACTCCGCAGAACACCAGAAGAAATCCGCCGAAATTCGCCGCGGAGCGCGAACTCACATACGGTATCAAATATGAGCCCGCAGTGCCATAGAACCAGATGCCCAGTAGTAATGCGAGTAGCACGGATACCAGCCCGATTACTTCACGCGAGAAGCCTTTCCGGAAACTGGTGAAGACGGAACAAGCCAGAATGATCAGCAGTACTACGTCCAGCCAGTTCATAGTTCGCGGCCAGTGAGCACCTGGTAGGCCTGGCGATACTTTTCACTGGTCCTGGCGGCCACCTCTTCGGGAAGCGGCGGCGCCGGCGGCTGCTTGTTCCAGTGAATGGATTCCAGGTAATCGCGAACGAATTGCTTGTCGAAGGAGAATTGCGGGCCGCCCGGCTGGTAGTTGCCGGCGGGCCAGAAGCGCGAAGAGTCGGGCGTGAGCACTTTCGTCGCCGAGCACCAGGTCGTCCCCCACGAATCCGAATTCGAATTTGGTATCGGCGATGATGATGCCTTTGGTTTCGGCGTAGCGGGCGGCGCGTCCGTATATGGCGAGCGTGAGGTCGCGAAGGCGCTTCGCGAGTTCTTCGCCGATGAGCGACACGACATGCTCGAACGAGACGTTCTCATCGTGGCCCGATTGCGCCTTGGTGGCGGGTGTAAAAATGGGCTCCGGCAGCTTGTCGCTTTCCTTCAGGCCGGCGGGCAGCTTGATGCCGCATACGGTGCCGTGCTCGCGATATTCCTTCCAGCCGGAGCCGGAGATATAGCCGCGCGCGACGCATTCGATCTCGATCATCTTCGCGCGCTTGACCAGCATGGAGCGGCCTTCCAGTTGATCGCCGAATTGCGGCAGCGGCGCGGGGTAATCGTCGACGTTGGCGCTGAGGAAATGGGTGGGCGTGAGATCGCGCAGAAAATCGAACCAGAAAATGGAGAGCTGCGTGAGCACCTTGCCCTTGTCGGGAATGCCCGTCGGCAGGATGTAATCGAATGCCGAGATGCGGTCTGTCGCCACGATGACCAGACGCTCATCGACACTGTAAACGTCGCGGACCTTGCCTCGGCCTAAGAGTGCGACGTCGGGAAGATTGGTTTGGAGAATAACCCGGTTGGTGGTGGAGTTCACGATTCCTTCAGAGTTCTATCGGGGGAGTAAACCAAATGATACCCCGTCCGGCGGAAAATGCAACCCTAAAAACATCGAGGAAACGCAGTGATACAATACCAGCCGCAAATGCCGATCCGATTCTCGATATTTGTGATGGCGCTATCGCTTTCCGCGGCGACACACGATTGGCCCGCGTAT
>OKRF01000039.1:0-27661 GCA_900290315.1 Candidatus Sulfopaludibacter sp. SbA3
CGCACCGCCGCCGAGCGCGCCCGCTCCCGCCGCCACCGCGCCGCGCACGGCGGCGCCGTTGAATATCATGGTTGGCAACCTGTTCTACGGCACCAACGGCTGGGCTGCCATGAGTGATGCCGGCTTCCAGGCCTTCAAAGGCGAGAGCAACGAACTGATCATGGAAGAGCGGCCCGATCGCGGCATCGGTGATCCCACCAGCCTGCACATGCAGAACTTCCTGGCAGCCTGCAGATCCCGCAACAACAAAGAGCTGCACGATGAGATCGGCAACGCCTACCTGAGCGCCTCCATGTGCCACCTGGCCAACATCAGCTACCGCGTGGGCCGCAAGCTCACGTTGACCGCCGGACCCAAGTTCGCCGGCGATTCCGAAGCCGACAAGATGCTCACGCGCACCTACCGCAAGCCTTACGTGGTGGCGTAGGCCTCCGTGGCGTTATGCGTTGATCTCGACGGCACGCTGCTGCGCACCAATCTGCTGTTCGAATCGCTGGCCCGCTTGCTTCGCCAAAAGCCGTGGCTGCTGTTAGTGGTGCCCTTCTGGCGCCTGCAAGGTTCTGCCGCGCTGCAACGCCACCTCGCGCGGAACGTTTCGCTGGACGCCGCTACCCTGCCCTACAACGCGGCGTATCTGGAGTGGCTGCGGAAGCAGAAATCGCTGGGCCGGCCGCTCGTTCTGGTTACAGCGGCCGATCTGACCCTGGCCCGCCAGGTGTCCGCCGCTCTGGGCATTTTCGACGACGTTCAGCCCACCGGCGGACGGACACTGGACGGCGCAGCGGCCTTTGCCACTCCCGGCGCAAGTCTGCGGGATTGCATCGCTGCCCTGCGCGTGCACCAGTGGGCCAAGAACATTCTGGGATTCGCCCCGCTGATCACCTCGCACGAGATCTTTCATCTCGCCCTGGTATGGCGGTGCACGCTGGCGATGGGATTGTTCAGCCTGTGCTCTTCGGCGCAATACATACTCAACGACCTGGTGGACCTGGAATCCGACCGGCGCCACGCCACCAAACGCATGCGTCCGTTTGCCGCCGGCACGCTTCCGCTGTGGGCCGGATTCGTATTTGCGCCCTGGCTCCTGGCGGCCAGTCTTGCCGGAGCCCTGGCCCTTTCCGCCCCGTTCGCCCTGACCCTGGCCGTCTATACTGTGGCCGCGCTGAGTTACTCGCTGCATTTCAAGAAATCCGTGCTGGTGGATGTCTTCGTGCTTTCGGGCCTGCTGCTGCTGCGCGTCATCGCCGGCCAGTTGGTGACGGGAGTGGTCTACTCGGTATGGCTATTGTCGTTTGGATTCTTTCTGCTGCTCAGCCTGGCGTTCGCCAAACGGTGCATCGAATTAAGCAACTCGCGCGGCGGTGAAGAGAGCTTGTCCGGCCGTGGATATCAGGTGGCGGACCTGGCGCAGGTCAATGCCTTTGGGGTGTGCAGCGGGTTTCTGGCGGCGGTGGTGTTCATGCTGTATCTGCAGAGCGAGCGCGTGCGCGAATTGTACCGCTCACCCGATTTTCTGTGGCTGCTCTCGCCGCTGTTTCTGTATTGGATTACCCGCGTGTGGATCCTCTCCTCGCGCGGCCGTATTCACGAAGACCCCGTGATGTTTGTGCTGAAGGATCGCCCCACCTGGTGGGTGGCCTGCCTGGCAGCGCTGATCATGGCGCTGGCGGGCGCCAAGAGTTGGAGCGGCAACCCGTAGACACCCGCTGCACGGTAACCTGAAGTTTGATTCCCGCTCGCTTGCAAGAAGTCGGGCCGTGGTGGACCCGGGTCCGCCCCACCGCTCACTATCTGATGGAGACGGAGGCGCATGTCTATGCCCTCGCGGTGGCCGCCAGCGTACTGCTCTCCTTCTACCCGTTCCTCATGGTGATGATCAGCCTCTGCCGCGACGTCTTGCATTCGAGCGCCGCTGTAGATGCGATTCACGTAGCCATCGGGGATTTCTTTTCGGGGAAGGCGGGTGTGTTCATCAACCACAATCTCCAGTCCTGGATGGTGCCGAAGCTGCATCTGTTCTCTATGCTGCTACTCCTGTTTACCGCCAACGGCATCTTCGAACCGCTGGAGGTGGCGCTGAATCGCGCCTGGGGCGTGACGCAAAACCGCAGCTATCTGAAGAATCAACTCATCAGCTTGGGACTCATTTTCGTTTGCGGTGCACTGGCCTTGCTCTCGGTTGCACTGACCGGGTGGAGCTTCGGCTGGGTGAGCCAGGTGACCAACGGCCATAAGGTCGTCCTCAAGTTCATCCTCGAGGCCATATTCAAGATTGCCGCGGTGCCCGTCTCGATCATTGCGCTGTTCCTGGTCTACTGGCTACTGCCCAATCGCAAGATCGAACCGGCCCGCGTGGCGGGCGTCTCCATCTGGGTGGGGCTGGCGCTGGAAGGCCTGAAATATCTCAATCTCCTGCTGGCGCCATGGCTGGATAACAAGTTCGAGCACGAGTACAACATCTTCCGTTACTCCGTGACCATTTTGATCTGGAGCTTCCTCGCGGCGCTGGTGGTTCTGGCCGGAGCTCACTGGACGGCCCGCCACGACACTCAGGATCCCCTCGCGGAACAGGTACAATTTGGTGGTGAAGGATTGGAAAGCCATCGCCAAAGCTAACGGGCTGGAATTGACAGCCCGCGACCTCGATCGCGTCGTGAGCCCCCTGGACAATCTCGAAGGCATCTTCCGCCCGCTGGTGGACGGCCTGACTCCGGACGTGGAGCCCAGCTTCGTGCTGCCAGCCGAGGAAAACGAGTGACCATCCGCGAAGTGGGCGCGATGCTGCGTTCGCGCCAGGTTTCCTCCGCCGAGCTGACCCAGGCCGCTATCGGCCGCATCGACCGCCTCAATTCCAGGCTCAAGGCGTTCATCGCGATGACCGCCGAGTACGCCATGCACCATGCGCGGCAGGCGGATGCCGAATTGGCTGCCGGCCGCGACCGCGGTCCTCTGCACGGCATTCCCATGGCGGTGAAAGATCTGTTCGCCATGCGCGGCGTACGCACCACCGGCGGGTCGAGGGTCTTCGAAAACCTGGTGCCCGAGGTTCATTCCACCGTGGTGGAGAAACTGGAAGCCGCCGGCGCCGTGATGCTGGGCAAGCTCAACATGCACGAACTGGCCTACGGCATCACCTCCGCCAATCCGCACTTTGGGGCGGTGGGCAACCCCTGGAACCTGGAACACAGTCCCGGCGGATCCAGCGGCGGCTCGGGAGCGGCGGTGGCGGCCAAGATTGTGTACGCCGCCATGGGCAGCGACACCGGTGGATCCATCCGCATACCCGCCGCTTTCTGCGGCACCGTCGGCCTCAAACCGACCTACGGGCGCGTGAGCCGTCATGGCGTGCTGCCTCTTGGGTACACCTTGGACCACATGGGCCCGCTGACGCGCTCGGTCCGCGACGCCGCCCTGGTGCTGAATGCCATCGCGGGCTACGACCGCAGGGACCCGGCATCGTCTCGCCATCCCGTAGTCGATTTCATTCCCGAAGAGGGCTGCTCGCTACGTGGGGTGCGGGTGGGATTCCCCGAGAATTTCTTCTTCGACCGGCTCGATCCCGACGTGGAATCCTCGGTCCGAGGAGCCATTGCGCGCGCCGAATCGCTGGGCGCCGAAGTGAAGCGCGTGGTGGTTCCGGACATGGATGCATTGAACGCTGTGGGCCGCGTGATTCTCCTCGCGGAAGCTTCCGCGGTTTACGAGCCGTATCTCGCCGATCGTTCGCGCTTCGGTGCCGACGTGCTGGACTTGCTGGATCAGGGCCGCCTGGTGCCCGCCACCGACTATATCAACGCCCAGCGGCTCCGCCGCCAAATGCTGCGGCAGTTCGTGAAGTTGTGGAGCAGCATCGATTGTCTCCTTTGCCCGACCACTCCCAACACAGCGCCGAAGATCGGAGCCACTGTGGTCCGGCTGGGCGGACACGACGAAAATGTCCGCCTGGCTACTACACGGCTCGTACGAGGGATCAACGTGTTGGGTCTTCCAGCGCTCTCGATTCCGTGTGGCCTGAGTGCCGATGGGCTGCCGATTGGTCTCCAAATCATAGGACCTGCATTCGAAGAGGCGCTGATTCTGCGCGTGGGCGCCGCCCTGGAAGAAGGGGGTGTGGGAATTCCCCCACGGTCTGAGGTTTAGCGCTCAGTAAGCGTACTATGTAGGTCTTTCAGATTCCTTCATCCCGTATTAACACATATGTATTTCCATAGTTAAGGGGTCAAGCGTACTCCTAAAGCAGTAGTTTCTCATAACAAACCCCTTTAATCTTAATAAGAGTCGTTCTCTGCGTCGATTGGCCCTACGTGTGCTAAACCGAACCCTCTACAGGAGGAAGTTGATGCAATATCGTGGAATCTGGACCCGCTACGTCGCGCTGTTGGCGCTTGGACTATTCCTTGTCACAGGACTAATCGCCCAAACGGAAACTGGTCAAATCACTGGAACCACCAAACGGAAACTGGTCAAATCACTGGAACCATTCAGGACCCGACCGGTGCGGTAGTGCCGAATGCGACCATAGCGGCCAAGAACATCGCGACGGGCGCGCAACGTTCAACCACCACCAATTCGACGGGCCTTTTTGTGCTTCCTAACCTCACGCCAGGCACCTGGGACGTCACCATATCCGCCGCGGGTTTTGCGACCCAGAAAGTGCGCGCAACAGTCGATGTTGGCGCCAAAGTCGCGATGGACCGTAAACTGGAAGTCGGCACCGCCAGCACCACTGTGGAAGTGGCCGAAGGCGCGGTTCAGGTGAACACCGAATCGCAAACTCTGAGCGCCACGATCAACACTCAGCAGGTGACGGAACTGCCTTCCTTGACCCGCAATCCTTACGATTTCGTGGCGACGATGCCGAACGTGTCGGCGGACAGCGCCAGCGCCCGCGGCGTAGGTTATGCCATCAACGGCATGCGGTCAGCCAGCACTAACGTCATGCTGGACGGGGTTGCCAACAACAATGAGTTCACCGCCACCGTGGGCCAGCAGGTTCCCATGGATGCCGTGCAGGAGTACAACGTACAGAGCAGCAACTTCACTGCGGAGTACGGCCGCGCTGCCGGCGGCATCGTCAACCTGATCACGCGCAGTGGCACCAATGAGTTTCACGGCACCGCGTACGAGTTTAACCGCCTCTCCGCCCTGGCGTCGAACAGCTTTTACAACAACGCCAACGGCCTGGACAAAGGAATCTACACCCGCAATCTGTTCGGTTACTCCCTAGGCGGACCGATCGTGAAGAACAAGCTCTTCTTCTTTCAGAACACCGAATGGGTTCGCATTCGCAGTTACGGCGACCAGGTGTTCGACATTCCGACGCCGCAGTTCATCGCTGCCGCCGCCCCTGCCACCCAGGCTTTCTTCAGCGCCTACGGCGCCCAGCGCAGCGATTTGACGACGCTAGCGACGTACACCAGATCTCAACTTTCCGCGGCGGCCTGCACCGGCGCCTGCCTGGCCCTGCCCGGTACCACCCCAATGTTGACCAAAGTCACCTATAAGACTCCTTCCGATGCAGGTGGTGGCACTCCGCAGAACACCTACGACATCATCGGCAACGTGGACTACAACGCCAACGAGAAGACCCAATTATCGATTCGCTACGCGCTATACAACGAGAACGATTTCGCCGGCACCATCAACACCAGCCCATACAAAGGTTATGAAACCGGGCAAACCAACGTGGACAACCACGTCACTCTCTCCGGAACCCACACCTTCTCGCCCACACTGGTGAGCCAGACCCGCTTGAGCTACAACCGGCAAAACCAGCAGCAGCCGCTCGGCACCGCTCCAGTCGGACCCACGCTGTACATGAACTCCAGCGGCGTGCCGTCGTTGTTCGGCGCGCCGGTCATCTTCCCCGGCTACAGCGAAACCACTCCCGGAAACGCGATCCCCTTCGGTGGCCCGC
The DNA here is from genome assembly GCA_900290315.1 of Candidatus Sulfopaludibacter sp. SbA3. Lineage (GTDB taxonomy): Bacteria > Acidobacteriota > Terriglobia > Bryobacterales > Bryobacteraceae > Sulfopaludibacter. The sequence continues at coordinate 5,918 of OKRF01000039.1, forward strand.
AAAATTTTGTCATCCTGACGCAGGACGTGACCAAGGTTCACGGCCGCCACAACCTTCGCTTCGGCGGCCAGATCACCTACATGCAGGACAACCGGACCTTCGGCGCATACGAAGAAGCGGTAGAGAGTCTGGGTTCCAACACGGCCAATTCGTTCAATAACTTTCTGGCCGGTCAGTTGCGCCAGTTCCAGGCGGCGATCTATCCGCAAGGCAAGTATCCGGGGGACACCCTGACACTGCCTGTCGGACCGCCGAATTTCTCGCGCAGCAATCGCTATAAGGAAGGCGCGCTCTATGCCCAGGACAGTTTTAAGGCTTCCGCGCGGTTAACCATCAACCTGGGCCTGCGCTGGGAATACTTCGGCGTGCCGCACAACAGCAACCCCAATCTGGACTCGAACTTTGTATTCGGGACTGGTTCCACCATCCAGCAGCAGATCCAAAGCGGTACGGTGTATCTGGCTCCCAAGAGCCCGATCGGCGGCCTGTGGGGCAAGGACAAGAAGGACTTCGGTCCTCGCGTCGGCTTCGCCTACGCCCTTACCCAGGACGGTAAGACCAGTCTGCGGGGAGGCTACGGCATCAGTTACGAGCGGAACTTCGGCAACGTCACCTTCAACGCCATCCAGAACCCGCCGAACTACGCTGTAATCGCTCTGACCGCCGGTACCGACCTGCCTACGATTCCTATCAGCGTGAACAACGCCGGCCCGCTGGCGGGCAACACTGGGACCAAAGTCTTCCCGGCGCCCAGCCTGCGCGCCATCAGCCAGGACATTAAGAATGCCTACGCGCACCAGTTGAGCCTGAGCCTGGAACGTCAGATCACTAACAACGTAGTCGCCAGCCTCGCGTACTCCGGCTCGATCGGTGAGCGCCTCTACTCCATCGATGCCTTCAATCGTGTCGGCTACGGCAATCAATACCTGGGTGTACCCTGCACTCCGAACGGCTTCGGCGACCCCGGCACCTGCACAACACGCCTCAATACGCAATATGCCGCGATCAACATGCGCACCAACGGCGGCCAATCCGACTACAACGCCTTGATTGGGCACCTGGTATTCCGCAACGTGGCCCACACCGGCCTGACGCTGGATGCCAACTACACTTGGTCCCACGCGCTCGACAATCTGAGCAGCACCTTCAGCGACGGCAACCAGGGCAGTTTCATGCTGGGCTTCCAGGATCCGTTCAACCCCAGCCTGGATCACGGCAGCTCCGATTTCAACGCCAAGCAGCGCATGGCCATCTCCGGTATCTGGGCAGTTCCCGTTTTCAAGGGCAAGACTGTCACGGACAAGATCCTGGGCGGCTGGGAAATCGCGCCAATCATTACCGCACGGACGGGCAACCCCTTCACCATCTACGATTGCTCCAACGCCTACAACTACTGTCCACGCGCATTCGCCAGCGGTCCGATCCCCGGCACCGGAGTCACCAACGTGCCTGTCGCCGGCACACCCGACGACTACGAGTTTTTCAGCTTCGCCAAACAGAACTTCAGCATTGGCCAGTGGTACAACCCTAAAGTCGGCATCAGCGACAACGGTCCCTTCCCCGCCAACAACCTGGGACGGAACTTCCTGACCGGACCCGGCAACTTCAGCTTCAACATGGGCGTGTATAAGAACACCCAGATCAGCGAACGCGTCAAGGTTCAACTGCGTTTGGAAATGTACAACGTTCTCAACCACTCGAACTTCTTTGTGTACGGCACCAACGCAGACACCAGTTCCGCCGATTACCTCGACGGCTACCGCGACGGTCACCGCGACATCCAACTGGGCGCCAAGATCGTCTTCTAGCTCAGTCTGAACCGCATTGCCAGGAGGCGCCCTTCACGGGGCGCCTCCTTTTTTTGATTGCGCTATTCTTGCTATTGGTGATCGTAATGTGCAAGCGGCTGCGGTACATTGTTTTCTGGGCCTGGGTGTGCGTCACCTTCGCGCAGACAACCTCAGACTCAGACAACTTTTGGAAACAGAAACACTCTCGCGAAGACTATTCCTGGAGCTTGAAGACTGGCGTTCCCGCTAGCGATGTGCGGGAAATGCGAATCGCTGCCGGAATCTCAGACGTCACTCCCAATTCCGTCGCTAATATTGAAGTCGAACCTCTAAAACAGAGGAAGCAAGTCCTGCTCGTCCAGTCGAACGGAGGGTGCATCAGGCTGCATGTCCTTGAACGAACGTCTGACCACTTTGCCGAACTATGGACGAATTCCGAGATACCTCGCCAGAACCCTTCCATTTTTGATGAGCGAAAAGCCCCGGGACAGTGGATTTGTGGTCATGCCCCTCGCGGACCGAGCGCTCATGCAACCGAGGACGGGCAGATCATTGTAGAAGTTCCCGTGTTGCTCGATATCTCTCAGAGGTCTCTGCCGGTATATACCTACAAGTACGCTTGGAACGGCCGCACGTACTCGCTGCTGGACGAACGGCCCTGGTGACGGCTGCGGCTGCACTCGCGTCACGCCCGGACGTACGCCCACGCCCGAACGCCCGATGTGAGTGTGACGGAAATCCTGCGGTATTCCGCGCCTTCTTCGTACTTGTCCGCGGCAGCCAATTCTTGCTCCGTGATTTCGAAGACGATTCCAGAGACGGCATCCTCTGGATTGGGACTCGGCTCCGCGTTGGCGTAATGCGATTCGCCGATAGACGCCGCCACTCTTGGATCGGGAATCGGCACCATCCGCCGGATGTAGCCGGGCAACGCATCCGCGCGGCCTGTCAGCTCACGGCCGAAGCTGGCAATCTGCACGCTTTCTTCTGCAGGGTTCCGTAGGAAAACAGCAGTACGGTTGGGGTTGACGTGTTCATCGGCTGGCTCGCGTTCCAGATAATGATCTCATTATCGACCGACGCGTCGTGCGTGCTCGTTTGTACGAAGGAATTGCTAAGAACGTTAAACCTTGCAACTATCTGCAACCCGGCTCGCTTGCGCGCGTCCGAGGAGAGTGATGGCTTACTTCAACCGTCTTTTTGCAATCCTCTGGATCGCCGCTGTTGCCGCCGCACAAAGTTCTCAACCAGGCCGCGCGGCGCTTCCCCTTATCGTCGATCACATCGATGAAAACCGTCTGAGTACGCTCAGCGGCAATACTCGTCCGGAAGCCAACCTCAGCGGCAATACTCGTCCGGAAGCCAACCTCCGCAACGATGCCGGAGCCGCGCCCGCCGATCTGGCCATGGAGCACATGCTCCTGATGCTTCGTGCCAGTTCTGAACAGGCGCAAGCGCTGCAGCAGACCATCGATCAGCTCCACGACCCGAAGTCGCCCAACTTCCATAAGTGGCTGACGGCCGCACAATTCGGCCAGGCGTACGGCGCGTCACAGCAGGACATCGGAACTGTGACGGCATGGCTGCGCACCCATGGTTTCGTGGTCCATTCCGTCTACCCCAGTGGCCTGGTGATCGATTTTTCGGGCACCGCGGCCGAGATTCACTCCGCATTTCATACGGAGATTCACTACCTGAACGTCAACGGCCAGCGGCATGTTGCGAACATGAGCGACCCGCAAATCCCGGCCGCCCTCGCTCCTGCGGTTTCGGGCATCGCGTCCATGCACGACTTCTCGCCTCGTGCCATGCGCAAGCCCCGCGCCAATTTCACCTTCAACTACCGCGGTTCCGCATACCAGGCGGTGACCCCGGCAGACCTGGCAACCATTTATAACTTGGCGCCGCTGTTTCAGGCCGGTATCACCGGCAAAGGCCAGACCATCGCCGTAATCGAAGATGCCGACCTGTATGCCACTTCGGATTGGGATACTTTCCGCTCCACATTTGGACTTTCGCAATACAGCTCAGGCTCGCTGATCACCGTGCACCCCTCGCCGGCCGGCAGCGGGAGCAACTGCGGCACTCCCGGACTGGCCGCGGGCGATGATGGCGAATCCATTCTGGACGCGGAGTGGGCTAGCGCGGCGGCGCCCGATGCTACGATTCAGGTCACTTCCTGCACCAGCACGCGGGCGACATTCGGCGGTCTGATTGCACTGCAGAACCTGGTCAACAGCGCCAATCCGGCCACCGTAATCAGCCTCAGCTACGGCGAATGCGAAGCGGCCAACGGCGAGGCTACCAACGCCGCCTATGCCTTGGCATATCAGCAAGCCGTGGCCGAGGGGATTTCCGTTTTCGTCTCCTCTGGAGATGCTGGCGGGGCCGCTTGCGACGCGGGCGCTAACGGCGCGACTCACGGCATCGGCATAAGTGGTTTCGCCTCCACCCCTTATAATGTCGCGGTGGGAGGCACCGATTTCAGCGACACTTATGACGGAACTAACTCCACTTACTGGGCATCCTCTAACTCAGCGACTTATGGCTCGGCCCTCGCATATATTCCAGAGATTCCGTGGAACGATTCGTGTGCCGGCTCTTTGCTGGCCACTTACCTGGGCTATCCCTCTTCTTATGGCCCATCTGGCCTTTGCACCAGTTCCNNGGTGGGCCCAGCGGTTGCGCTACCGGAACGCCTGCCACATCGGGTGTCACCGATGGCACCTGCCAGGGCTATGCCAAGCCCTCCTGGCAATCCGGCGTCACCGGCATTCCCAACGATAACGTGCGCGACATTCCCGACGTCTCCCTATTCTCTGGCACGGGCACCTGGGGACACTTCTATGTGATGTGCTGGTCGGACGTTCGCAATGGCGGAGCACCGTGTGCCGGCGATCCCAGCAACTGGGCCGGCGCGGGCGGTACTTCGTTCGCAGCCCCCATCGTCGCCGGCATCCAGGCCCTGGTCAACCAGAACGCTGGGGGAGCCCAAGGGAATCCGAATTACGTCTACTACCGTTTGGCCGCCGGCGGCGCCAGCGTATTCCACAGCGTGGCGCGCGGCGATATCGCAGTGAACTGCGGCGGAACTCAGAACTGCTTCGGCGCCACTACTTCTAACGGCGGATTTGGCCGCCGGGGCTCGGTTGAAGATGGTGTTCTCTCCCTTTCCAGCACTTCCTACGACCCGGCATTCGGCGCCACTACGAATTGGAACTTCGCTACTGGCATCGGCAGCATCGACGCTTACAGCCTGGTCACCAACTGGACGTCCGGACAGTAAATCCACTTACGAAACAAGTGTTACAGAGCCACTGGGTTGGCGGCCCATCTGTCTGCCAACCAACTCCTCCCGGTATTTGAATCCGTAACAGTTCTCTCCCGAATCTCATAGCCCAATCCCCTCCTATACCCCTCATTTCGTGTGTTTGCATACAGAATCTGATACACATTTGTAACTGGAGGCACGGTGGGAGCGAGCGTGCCTCTGTGTTCACCAAACGGGGAAAATACCGAAACCCGTATCCCAAACGGAGGCCGAAACAAATGACGCAGCGGACAACATTGCTTCTTACTTTGAGCGCCCTGCTTGCCTGGGGTGCCCTTTCAGCTTTCGCGCAATCGATTAGCGGCAATCTTACAGGAACAATCTATGACCCGAGCGGGGCCACCGTTCCGAATGCCAAAGTGATAGCCAGAAACGACGCGACCGGCGTGGAGACGTCGACCATGTCTACCTCAACCGGCGAGTATAGTCTGGCGAATCTGCTCGTCGGCACCTACAGTATCACTGTAACCACCTCTGGATTCACTCAGGCGCAACTCAAGGGCGTGGCAACCACCTCTGGATTCACTCAGGCGCAACTCAAGGGCGTGGCGGTAACGCTCAATCAGACTGTCACCAGTAACTTCCATCTGGAAGTCGGACAGGCCACCCAGACTGTGGAGGTCAGTGCCGCCGGCGCTACCATCGATACCACCACCGCCCAGTTGCAGACCAGCTTCGGCACCGAACTGATGACCGAGTTGCCTACCGCCTCCACCGGTTCGGGAGTCCTGAATCTGTCCCTCCTAAACGCGGGCGTAGGGAGCAGCGGCGGAGTGGGTGTAGGCATGGGACCCTCGGTAGCCGGGCAGCGCCCGCGTGACAACAATTTCACCATCGAGGGTATCGACAACAATAACGATAGCGTCACCGGCGCCGTGGTGGGCGTACCCAACGACGCGGTGCAGGAATTCACAGTGTTGCAGAACCAGTTCAACGCCGAGTTCGGCCACTCCTCCGGCGGACAGTTCAACCAGGTGGTCCGCAGCGGCGGGAATACTTTCCATGGCATGCNNNNGACAGTTCAACCAGGTGGTCCGCAGCGGCGGGAATACTTTCCATGGCATGCTCTACGAGTACCTGGAAAACCGAAATTTGAACGCCGCCGATAACCTTTCCTTCATCAACCAGAATCCCCTGCATCCCCGTTTCGACGACAACCGCTTCGGTGGCACTTTGGGCGGGCCGATTCGCAAAAATAAGCTCTTCTTCTTCGTCGACTACGAATACAATCCCATTGGAGGCAGCGCCTCCGGCGGGCTGATTTATGCTCCGACAGCTGCCGGTTATTCTATCCTGGCTGCGATGCCCGGTATCAACCAGACCAACCTCGGAATCATGCAAAAGTATCTTGGCGTCGCTCCCTCGGCAGTATCCACAGCCAGCGTTGGCGGCAGTTACCCGCTAGTTGGGCCCGGGAACGAAAGCCTCGGCAATCAACTCGCGGGAGCCGTGCCTATCCCGATCGGGCAGATCGGCGTCAATGCCCCCAGCTTTACCAACAATGAGAACGCCGTATTGTCCATTGACGACAACATCTCCGAGGCGGACAATGTCCGCTTTCGCTTCATCTTGAATCGTAGTGGCGCCATCGATACCAATGCCAGCCTGCCCGTGTTCTACAGTACCATTCCGACCAACGCCTATATCGCTACGCTCTCCGAGTTTCACACCTTCAGCCCGACTATGACGAACGAGTTCCGGCTGGGATTCAACCGGCTGTTCACCAGCGATCCTGTCGGTAACTTCGCATATCCCGGTCTCGACTCATTCCCGAATATCACGCTCTACGAACTGGGCGGCGTCAATATCGGCCCGGACCCCAACGCGCCGCAGTTCACCGTGCAGAACACCTACGAGCTCACCGATAACGTCAGCATTACCCACGGCAATCACACCATCCGATTCGGCTTCGATGGCTACCGGCTTATCTCGCCGCAAAGCTTCACGCAGCGTGCCCGGGGCGATTACGAATACAGTTACCTCTCCGACTTCCTGTTCGACTATAACCCCGATTACCTGGCGCAACGGTCGCTCGGCAACGTCACTTACTATGGGAACCGCTACTTAGCCGCCGGCTTCGCTAACGATGCCTGGAAGATCCACCCGAACCTGACTCTAAACTTGGGCCTGCGCTACGAGTTTGTGAGCGTGCCTTTCACAGAATACACCCAGACCCTGAATGCCATTTCGAACGTGCCGGGCCTGATCACCTTCCAGAAGCCGCAGGCGCAGGAAAATGCGTGGATGCCTCGCGTCGGCATCGCCTACTCTCCCGGCACCAGCGGCAGGACCTCGATTCGCGCCGGCTTTGGCCGCAACCTCGATGTGCTGATCGATAACTTCGGCTTGCTGACGCTGCCCCCGCAGGAGACCACTACGGTGGACGTGACCGGTCTCGACCAGGGGAGGTTCCTGGCTAGCGGCGGCATCGCTCCCAACACCAGCGGCGGGACGCTCTCCCAGGCAGCGGCCCGGGCGGGCACAGGCGGCTACGTTCCCAACGAGATCCGCCCCGAATCCTACCAGTGGAATATCGGAGTGCAGCACATATTTCACGAAAACTACACTGTGGAATCGCGCTATGTGGGCGATCACGGACTGCATCTCCCCGTGCAGATCCAATTGAACCGGCAGCCTGTCGTCAATGCCTCCAATGCGCTGCCGCTTTTCTATTCGCAGCCGAGCCAGGCCACACTAAACTCGCTGACTAACACCCTTTCCGCGTTGACCAACGAGTACAACGCATCCGGTAACATCATCCCTGCTTACCTCAACGCGGGATTCACGGGCATCATTACCAGCTACCAGCCCTGGGGCAACTCCATATACCACGGGTGGGCGAACCAGGTGACGCGGCGGTTCTCCAACGGGCTGCAGTTCCAGCTTGCCTATACGCTGAGCCATTCCATCGACGATTCCACCGCCGAGGTCTTCAGCACTTACCTCACCCCGCGCCGTCCGCAGGATTCGACGGACCTGGCCGCCGACCGCTCCAGTTCCGCGCTGGACCACCGCCAACGCCTCACGGCTGCCGCCCTCTATCAGTTCATGCCGTTCAAAACATCGGACAACTGGTTCCTCAAGAACATTGTCGGCAACTGGGAAATCGCACCCATCTACACCTACCAGACCGGCACCTTGTTTGACGTGCAGAGCGGCGTCGATTCCAACCTGAATGGCGATTCCGCGGGCGACCGCGTGTTTGTGAATCCCGCCGGGAACGCCACCACGGGCTCCGGCACAACGGCCCTCAAGAACAGTTCCGCCAGACGGTCGGATTCCTGGTGAACAATCCCAACGCCCGATACATCGCGGCGCCCAAGGGTACGCTGCCCAACGGCGGCCCGCAATACCGAGCATCTCAACCCCATCGACGACATCGACATGACGTTCGCCAAGATGGTCAATGTGAAGGAGCGGTATAAGTTGCAGTTCGCCGCCCGCTTTTTCAACATCATGAACCATCCCCAGTACATCGGCGGCCTTATCAGCGATGTGGCTCCGATTGGATTCACCGATGGCGCGACGCACAACTTCCTGATTCCTTCGTCGCCGCTGTTTGGAGACCCCAGCCAGGTACTCTCCAGCAATCCCAGGAGTATGCAGATCTCCGTCAAGCTGATCTTCTAGTAAAAAGCGATTTGTCTCGCCAAGGCGCAAAGGCGCCAAGCCGCAAAGGAGGATTTTGTTTAGCCGCAAAGGAGGATTTTGTTTGTTTTTTAGCGGCTTGGCGACTTGGCGGCTTGGCGAGAGATCGTAGTTGCCCATCCGCCTGCCTGCGAAAGTGCCACGGTGTATCCTGAACGGGTAGAGTGCGGCGTCTCCCCATTTCGACCGCCGGCCAGGTGGTATTCCTTTTCTGTGTGTCGGCGCGCGTCCAGGTGGCCGTCAGCGGCCGGGTGGTGGATGAAACCGGCGAAGGCGTGTCCGATGCGCGCATCGAGATTCGCGGGCTGGATGGAGGCGACCCGGTGGTCGCCGCGCCTGCTTCCGAAAGTGCCACGGTGTATCCTGAACGGGTAGAGTGCGCCGTCTCCCCATTTCGACCGCCGTCCTGGCGGTATTCCTTTCGTGTGTGCCGGCGCGCGCTCAGGTGGCCGTCAGCGGCCGGGTGGTGGATGAAACCGGCGAAGGCGTTTCGGGTGCGCGCATCGAGATTCGCGGGCTGGATGGAGGCGACCCGGTGGTAGCCGCCTCCTCCGATCAGGCAGGGAATTTCAAATTTGCCCTCCCGGCGTCCGGCTCCTATGACCTGCGCGCCGAGCGTCAGGGCTTCTACGTCTTTCGCTCCCACGGACAGAACTTCGCAGGAGCGGCCAGCCAGATCACCATCACCCTGAACCACCAGCAGGAGTTTTCCGAACGCATCGATGTAACCGCCTCGCCGCCCGCCATCGACCCGCAGCAACCCGCCGAGCGCAAGGAACTCGACAACACCGAAATTCTGGCAGTCCCGTACCCCGCGCCCCAGGACTATCGCAACGCCCTCCAGTTGCTCGATGGCGTGGTGCAGGATAATGCCGGCCGCTACCATTTCAACGGCGCCACCCCCAATCAGACGAACTACACGCTCGACGGCTTTAATATGTCCAACCCGGTCACCGGGCAACTCGACACGCGGGTGAACATCGACAGCATCCAGGCCATGACCGTGCAGAATAGCCGCTTCTCCGCGGAGAACGGCCGCGGTTCGGCCGGTGTGCTGGACCTGAACACCAAGATGGGCGACGACCGCCTCCGCTTCAGCGGCACCAATTTCATTCCCGGCGTTGCTTCCGACGGCGGCTGGCACATCAACAAGTGGACGCCCCGTCTGGAGGTCTCCGGCCCGTTGGTCAAGGGCCGTGTCTGGTTTCACAATGGGGCGGACGTGTTCTACAGCAATGACACCATCCACGGCCTGCCCCGCGGCCAGAATCGCACCCACGGCACCACCATCAGCGATCTCACCCGCTTTCAGGTGAACCTGACTCCCGCCAACATTCTATCGGCCGGCTTTCTGCTGAACCTCGCGGACACCACGCGCATCGGCTTGAGTTTTCTCAATCCGGCCGAAGCCACCACCAACTCGCGCCAGTTGACTTTCATGAGCACCATCCGCGATAAGCACTATTTCAGTGGCGGCGCACTGCTTGACCTGGGCTTCGCCGATACGCGCGGCATGCTCCGCAGCTCGCCTCAGGGCACCAACATCTATCAGATCACTCCCCTCGGGAACTTCGGCAATTATTTCGAAGACCTGGATCGTCACTTCTACCGGCAGCAGGCGCTGGCCAACCTCTTTCTGCCCACCCTGCACCTCCGCGGCACCCACCAACTGAAGTTCGGAACGGACTTCGAACGGGAAGCCTTCCACCAGTCCTCGCTCCTGCGCGACTACGAAGTCCTGCTGGCCGATTCTTCTCTGGCTCGCTATGTCACTTTCACCGGCAGTCCTTTTGAGCGGCACAAGAATTTCGAAGGCGCCAACTACCTGCAGGACCACTGGCAGGTGCGCGAAGGCCTCACTGTAGAGACCGGCGTGCGCCTGGAATGGAACGAGATTGTGCGCAGCCTGGAGGTGGCCCCGCGCGTCTCTGCCGCCTGGGCGCCCGCGGCCCTGGGCGGGACCAAATTCTCCGCGGGGTGGGGCGTTTACTACGATGCCATCAACCTGGACGTAGTGTCCCGCCAGGATCAGACCAGTTTCGCCACGTTCTATCTGCCGGATGGAACCATCCACGGCCCGGTGCCCACCTCCTTCCTGGTGAATGACCAGTCGCTGAAGGCGCCCTACTACCGCAACGGCAGTCTCAGCGCGGAACGGAAGCTCCCGTGGGATTTCTACGGAGCGCTGAGCTTGACCAGCCGCACCGGCGCGCACGGATTCGCGTTTGATACGCAGGCGCCCATCGCGGGACCGCAGTTTTACAACGGGGCGGTCTACATGCTGCAGAACCGCCGCAACGACCGCTACGACGCCGTGACCTTGAGCCTGAAACGCACGTTTGCCGGCAAGTACGAATGGTTCGCCGGTTATACGCGATCCTACGCGCACACCAGCGCCGCCGTGGATTACAGCCTGCAGAATCCCATCTTCGCACCGCAGATGCCGGGACCTTTCGCCTGGGACACCCCCAACCGCATTCACGTGTGGGGCTGGCTTCCCGTGCCGGCCGCACATCCCAGGCTGCTGAATTTCGTCACCCGCAACACTACCGCGGCTTACCTGGCGGAGTATCGCACCGGCTTTCCGTTCAGCGTGGTGGACCAGGAGGGGTTCCTGATCGGCAGTCCNACCTGCACTTCGAGCGGCAGTTTCGTGCGATTCATTACTTATGGGCATGGCGTTTTGGATTCGACAACCTTACTAACAACGGCAATCCGAATTTCGTCAATAATGTGCTGGGAAGCCCACAGTTCCTGACTTACGCACGCGGCCAGACCCGCGCGTTCAGCGTAAGGTTGCGATTCCTGGGACGCAAGTAAGGGCCGGCTAAGCGCACCTTGGCGCTGCGCGTGCTAAGAGATAATCGGAAAGAGGAGGTCCGAATGAAATTCACAGCGATAACAGCTTCTTTGATTCTTGCCGCGGCGGCGTGGGCAGCCGACAAACCCAAAGCCACCGAGCGACTGAACGATGCCGCGGCCGTACTTTCAGAAGTGATGGCAACACCGGATAAAGGGATCCCGCAGGATCTGCTCGCCAAGGCGCAGTGCGTGGTAATTGTTCCCGGCATGAAGAAAGCTGCGTTCGTGGTGGGTGGAGAGTATGGCCGCGGATTCGCTGAGTGCCGCAAAGCCGATGGATTTGGCTGGGGTGCACCCGCCGCGGTCCGCATGGAAGGCGCCAGCGTGGGCTTTCAGATCGGCGGATCTGCCACCGACCTGATCCTGCTCGTGATGAGTAAGAGAGGCATGGATAAGCTGGTGGGCGATAAGTTCACCCTGGGAGCGGATGCGAGCCTGGCGGCCGGCCCCGTGGGCCGCACGGCCAACGCTGATACGGATGTAAAAATGACCGCCGAGATCCTGGCCTGGTCGCGCGCCAAGGGACTCTTCGCCGGCGTTTCGGTCAATGGCTCCACTTTGCGGCAGGATGTAGATCGTAACGCGGAACTGTATGGCCACAAGATGAACAATCGCGAAGTGCTGATGGGTTCCATGCCTCCGCCACCCGCGGCCCAGCCTTTGATTGCCGAGTTGGATAAGTACTCCATGCGACCCAACGGCGCCGATCGCTCCAAGCACTAATGAGGTAATATAGAATCCAACCAGATGGCGTCGCCACCTATTCCGCCGCTGCCGGGGCATCCTTTCTCCTTCTACCCCGCCATCCGCCACATCGAACATAACGAGTGGCAGTTTCGCAAAGCCACGTGGTCCGAACTGATTGTGGTGAACCGCAAGAGTGGACTGGAAGTCTCGATTCCGCGGCGATTTGTGGGCGAAGTTTCCAGCATCGACCATCCCGTGGTGATTGTCGGACTGCTGCGCGAACTGGAGTACAAGGATGGCGCCGTGTGGCCTTATCAGCGGCGCGTCATCGAGATGCCGGTCGCGGTGGGCGAATCCATGGGGCGCTCCATGGGGCGCTCCACGGCCCCCCGGCGCGATTCGCCCGCTCCCGTAGTGGGGATCCGGCTGGAAAGCCGCCGCGACAAGCGCCCCTTGCGTTGGTTAGGCGGTGGGCTGGCTGTGGCTATCCTGCTGCACGCCGTGGTAACGAACGTTATGCATGTGGGCGAATTGCGCCAACGTCCCTATCTGGAACTAAGCGGCCGTGACGATTATCCGTCCGTGGTACACAAGTTGGGTAAGCCCGCCAGCGAACATGTCTGGGGCGATGGAGTGCATGAGTATCGTGCGCTGGGCTTCCGGCGCTTCACCGTCATCTTGTTGGGTCCCACTTATATCGGTACTATGGATGCGAACTGGCGACCCATTCATTCTGTGGAGATTCAGCCCGGCGGCACCTCGTTCTCGCTCTTGCGCAACTTGAAACGATTCTGACGTCTTCCCAAAGTGGGCGGCCGGCCTTATTCGTGACGTAAAGCCACCATGGGGTCGATGCGAGTTGATTTGCGGGCCGGCAGATAGCAGGCAACCAGGGCCATGGTGGCGAGCAGCAGCGGCCCCCCTGCCAGCAGCACCGGATCGGAACTGCTGGAGCTGGTAGTCCGCCACACCGAGGTCATGAAGTGCGCCAACACGCGCGTCAAGGCCTTGGCGCCCGCCAAGCCGATTGCCGAGCCCACAATCACCAGAGTCATGCTCTCCTTCATCACCAGTCCCAGCACATCGCGGCGGGTCGCTCCCAGTGCCATGCGAATGCCGATCTCGCGGCGGCGATGCGCGACGGAGTATGCCGTGACTCCGGCCAAGCCGACAGCGGCCAGGATCAGCCCGAAAACTCCCTGAAAACCGTAGACCGCCTCGCCTAGTCTGATGACGAAGACCATCCGCTCCACCTGCTCCCGCATGGTGCGGATGTCGAACGGAGTGAGTTTCGAGTCGATGGTCTGAATCTCGCGCACCACGGCGGTCAAGGTGTCGCTGCCCGGCGTGGCACGCACCATCAGGGTGACGCCGCCGAGGGAAGACTGCGTAAGGTCCGCCGGATGCAGAGGGAAGTAGATGGCCGGTTTCGCCGGCTCAATCACGAACTCCACTTTGGTATTCCGGGCTACGCCTACGATTTCGTACGCATGCGCGACGTTGCGCCCCTTGCCGGACTTGCGGGCGACCTGGTCCTCGACAATCTCGATGCGCCGGCCAAGCACATCCTCCCCCGGAAAAAACTGGTGCACCAGTTGCTCACTGACGATCACGGCCGTGGCGTTCTCCGCCTCGTCCTCTTCGCGAAAGGTGCGGCCGCGCAGAATCGGAATGCCCAGCGTATCGAAGTAATCCTTCCCAACCACATACCGGCGAGCGCTATTGATGACCCCCGACCCCGAAGAGAACATCACCGCCCCTCGGCGGAGCACGCCCATGGGAACCGACTCCGTCAGGCTCGCCGAGCGAACCGAAGGAAGCGTGTTGACGCGATCGAGCACCTTCGGAAACATTGCCACGCTCTGCTCGGCGGAATAACCGTCCCGAATGGGATCCAGTGAAATCAGTTGGAGATTGGAAGGGTCGAAGCCCAACTCCATGCCAGCCGTGCCACGAAACCCGATCACCAGAAAGGCGGTGAGCAGGAGGAGCGTGAGGGACCCGGACACCTGGCACACCATCAGCACGTTGCGCAGGCTGAGCCGCCGATGCTTGAGCACCTTGACGTCGCCGCCCTCTTTGAGCGCCGGCGTCAAATCGCTTCGCGTGGCCTGCAGGGCGGGCACCAGGCCGAAGGCAAGACCGGTGAATAGCGTAACGCAGAGCGTGAAGATCAGGGTGCGCCACTCCGGCTCCAGATGGAAGGTCACCGGCGTCCCGTAGTTCACACCCACCTGAAACGCCGCGCTGGGCGACTGGGAATATAGATGCATCAGCCACATGGTGAGGAGGAACCCGAGGATGCCGGCGCTCATCGACACCAGCATGCTCTCGGTGAGCAACTGGCGGACCAAGCGAGCGCGGCTGGCGCCCAGCGAGAGACGCACGGCGATTTCCCTGCGCCGGGCGGCGGCACGGGCGAGCATCATGTTGGCCACGTTGGAACAGGCGATCAGCAGGATCAGGGCGAGCAACACCGCCGGGAACGCCAGGAATAATCCCAGGTCCTGTTCGCGCACGGGCACCAGCCGGCCACCGGTGCTCAGCCGCACTTGCCGGCCTTTCTGCGTCTTGTCGTCTTCGCCGTACGCCTGCAGGAATTGCCGCGTCACGGTGTCCATGGCGGCTTCCGCGCGGCGAGACGTGACTCGCGGTCTCAGGCGCGCCACAAACTGGAACATGGTGCGGTCGCGCCGCTCCAGGGCGTTGCCCGCCAGTTCCGGAGCGATGCGCTCTCCTACCGACAGCGGCAGCCACAAATCGGCCACAAAGATCATGGGCGATGCGCCCAGAAACTCCTTCGGCCCGACGCCAATGACGGTACAGGCGTGGCCGTTCACACGCAGTGTCCGGCCGACAATGGAGGGGTCGGACCCCAGGTGATTCGCCCAGAAACGGTAGCTCACTACTAAAGGCGGCCCGGCGCCGGATTGCTCGTTTTCTTCGCTTAGAAAACGGCCCATCGCGGGATGCACCCCTAGCGTGGAAAAGTACGATGGCGTCACCAGGTGCCCGAGGGCGCGTTCCGTGCGCCCTCACAGCAGGACCCCGAACGGCACCGGGGCCACGTAAGCAAGCGACGAAGAGAAGAGGCCGGGCAGTTCGCCGTAGCGTTTGCAGAGGGGATATGACGTAGGCGCCTGGAGCGACACCAGCTGGTCTGGTTTCGCGACTCCCGGCACGTCGCTCAGAATCGTCCCCTGGATGTTGCTGAATCCGGAGGTGGCCACTCCTATGCCCAAGGTGAGCGAGATGATGGCCACGGCGGTGAAACCCGGCGAAGCGCGCAACATGCGCACGCCGTAGCGGATATCCTGGCGCAGCTCGGTGAGATGCTCGGCCGGAATGCGGATGGCGAGATCCACCAGCAGCCGCAGCAATCCGAGCAGGCCGTGACGGCGCCAGATAGGCTCGATGGCGTCTTCGGTCACCTGCAGGATCTCTTCTTCATAGACATTCTTGAACTCAAATGGGAACGCGCGCGCTAGCGCCCGGTACAGCCGGAGGCTGATCGCCACCGGCCGGCTTCCGTTCGGTTTTTCCATGGCACTATGTACCGATCCATATATATACTCAGCAACATCGAAAGTCAAGGATTTCTGCTTGACTTTCGCTCCCGATCGATATATATATCAATTGATCTATATTTATGAAGCCCGAGAGTTTTCTTCCGCTCAAGCCGCACTGGTTCCACGTTCTGCTCTGCCTGGCGGATCAGGAGCAGCATGGCTACGGCATCATGCAGGAGGTGCTGGAGCGCACCGAAGGCAAGGTGCGTCTGTGGCCCGCCACGCTCTATGGCACGCTCAAGAGGCTGATGGAGGCGGACCTGATCAATGAATCCGACCGGCGGCCGGCCTGCCGCTGAATTGGATGACGCCCGCCGCCGCTATTATCGGCTGACTCCGCTGGGGCGCCGTGTGCTGGACGCGGAGAGCCGCCGCCTGGAAGATCTGGTTCGCGTCATCCGTTCCAAGCGCGGTTTGACCGAAAGGAAGGCCCTGACATGAGCCGGCCGGCCACCCTAAGCTTGCGCCTGTACCGCGCACTGGCCCGCGCGTTCCCGTGGGAATTCAAGAACGCGTTCGGCGACGAGTTGCTGCAGACCGGCGAAGAGGCTATCGAACCCACCTGGCGAAGCCTGGGCATCCTGGGCCTGCTGCGGCTGCTGCTGGATATCGCGCTGCGTCTGCCCACCGAGTACCTGGCGGAATTCCGGCAGGATGTCCGCTACGGTATGCGCTCGCTAGCCAGTTCGCGGGGATTCACCGCGGTCGCGCTGGTCTCCCTGACACTGGGCATCGGCGTGGCCACCGCCGGCTTCAGCGAGCTCAACGGCTTCATCGGCCGCGACGTGCCCGGCGTGCGCCATCCGGAACAACTGGTATTGACCGGCCCCACATCCTACCTCAATTACCAGCGCTATCGCGAGCGCGCGGACTTGTTCGAAAGCACCCTCGCCTATGTGGCGCCGGTGGCGCTGGGCATTCAGGTGGATGGGCGCACCGTGCGCACCTGGGGCCACATCGTGACCGCGTCTTACTTCGATACCTTGGGCGTCCACCCCACGCTGGGACGATTCTTCCGCGCCGATGACGAACAGAGAGGAAGCGAGCCGCGCGTGGTGGTGAGCTACAGCTTCTGGCGCAATCACCTGGGCTTCGACCCGACGATCATCGGCAAAGCGCTGCGCATCAACGGGCACCCGTGCACCATCCTGGGCGTTGGCCCCGAGGATTTTGCCGGCGCCTCTCCCATGATCTATGCGTCGGACCTGTGGCTTCCCGTTTCCGTGAAGGGGATCGCGCCTGAGTTGGTGGATCACGCGCTGGAACGGCACGATGCGGGTATCTTTCATGTGGTGGGCCGTCTGCGGCCGGGAATCTCCGAGGCGCGCGTCGAATCCGAACTGGATACCATCGCCCGCCAGATGGAACAGGAGTACGGCGACCCCAACCGCGAAAACAAAGGCCGCCGCGTCGCGCTGCTGCCCGCGGGCAAGATGGTTCCCATCCGCAAAGAGGATCGTCCACTCCTTACCGGCTTTATGGCCGTCCTGGGCGGCATGATTCTGCTGATTGCCGTTTTCAACGTGATCAACATGATGCTGGCGCGCGCGGGCGAGCGGCGCAAAGAGATCGCCGTGCGACTCGCACTGGGCGCCAGCCGTCCGCGGCTGGTGCGCCAACTGCTCACCGAGAGCATGCTCGTAGCAGCTGCCGCCGGCGTGCTGGGCTTCCTGTTCGCCTATGCCCTGATGAGCCTGGCTTCGCAGGAGAAGATGCCTTACCCCATGCCGATCAACTTTCAGTTGGAGCCGGATGGGCACGTCCTGCTGTTCACCATCGCGCTGAGCGCCTTCACCGGCCTGATCTTCGGACTCGTGCCTGCCCTGCAGGCGACCCATGTGGACCTGACCCCGGCTTTGAAGGAAGGCGGCTATGTCCGGCTGCCGCGATTCCGCAACTTGAGTTTGCGCAACGGCCTGGTGCTTGCGGAAGTGGCCGGGTCGCTGGCGCTGCTGCTGATCACCGGATTCCTGGTGATTGGCCACCAGAGGATGGCCGCACCGAATGCCGGCTTCGAAACCCGCAACCTCTATCTCATTTCGCTCGATCCCCTGCGCGATGGCTACTCCGGGGAACAGGCCACCGCCTTTTTCCGCAACCTGCTCGACCGCCTGAAGCGAGTGCCCGCGTTCACGCCCGCGTTCACTTCCGCGAGCCTGGCCGATTCGCTGACCATGACCATGATCGGTAAGCCGGGCGTGACCTTCTATGCGCTGGAACCGGGCGGGAAGCAGATCCATTCGGGCCGCCGGTACACGGTGCAGCGCGCCTTCTTCGACACGCTCGGCATTCCGATTCTGCGCGGCCGTACGTTCCGGGCGGAGGATGAGACCGACGATGCGGCCGTCGCCATCGTCAGCGAAAAACTGGCGCAGACCTGTTGGAAGGACGAAGACCCCGTCGGACGCCGTTTCGAGATCGGCGACGAAGGCGTCCCGGAGTTCTTCGTTGGCGGCCCCAAAGGCCGGCGTGGCGGCACTAGCGGGAAAACGCGCATCGTCCAAGTGATCGGCGTGGCGCGGAATGTCCGCGAGGGCCTGGTCACCAGGGCTGCGGATGCGCCGGGTGTGATCTACCTGCCTCTGCGGCCGGCCGATTATGCCCGCTCGTCGCTGCAGGGAATGATTCTGCTGGTACGCGCCGTCCCTGGAATCGACGCCATCGCGGCCGTGCGGCGGGAGGTCGCGGCGATGGACGATAAAATCACGCCCTTCAACCCGCACAGCATGCCGGAACAAATCGAGGAGACGATGTTTCCTGTGAAAGTGGCGCTCTGGACGTATGGCGTAATCGGCCTCTTCGGCCTGATTCTGGCCGCTGTGGGGCTGGCCGGTGTGACGGCGTACTCGGTGGCTCGCCGGCGGCGCGAAATCGGCATCCGGGTAGCGCTGGGCGCAGGGCACAGCGACGTAATGGGCCTGGTGATCCGGGAGGCGGTGGTGCTGGTGGCCATGGGCTCCGTGGCCGGACTGCTGCTGGCGCGCGCCGGAATGCGTGCCTTGTCCGCGGCCATGGCCCAGGTTGCGCAGACGGCCGGCACGTCGGACTCGGACCCCGTGCTGCTGGTGGGCACTCCGCTGCTGTTAGGCGCGCTGGCGCTGGTGGCATGTTACATTCCCGCCCGCCAGTCGCTGCGCATCGACCCCGCGGTGGCGCTGCGGCAGGAGTAGGGCATTTGTCTTCGTCCGCCGCAGGCTTGGATTAAGCCAGGCGGGGAATTCGCGGCGAAATTCGGCTTCCAATCGGCCACGCTGAAGAAGTGGGAGCAGGGACTCTCCTCGTTGGCATGGTGCGTGCTGCCCTTCTTGGGCAAAAGGAGTCGCGCCCATGAAAACAGGCATCCTGGCCGCTGCCATCTCTTCGCTGCTGGCCGCGGGGGCGTTTTCCCAGACCCTCCCGGAATTTGAGGTGGCTTCCGTCAAGCCTGCACAGCCACTCGGCACAGCCACTCGCCGGCCTAAGCCCCCGGCCGACGGGTCTGCTCCGCGGCGGTCCCGGCACCGATGACCCCGGCAGGGCCGAATGGACCAACACCACTCTCCGGGTAATGCTCATGAATGCCTTCGATGTGAAGGACTACCAGGTGCAGGGCCCGGAATGGCTCGCCACCGAGAGGTTCGACATCTCCGCCAAGGTGCCTGCCAACATCACCAAGGAACAGTTCGGGTTGATGATCCAGAAACTGCTGGCCGGCCGCTTCCAGATGACCTATCACCACGAGTCCAGGGAACAGGCCGTGTATGCCCTGGTGGTGGCTAAGGGCGGCTCGAAGTTGAAGGCGCCGGACGCCAATGACGCGGGCGGTGGTCCGGGCGCGATGGCAGTCATGGGTGGGGGACACCTGCAGGCCAGGAAAATTGTGGCGGCGGGAATTGCCAGCATGCTTTCCACGTTCGTGGACAGGCCGGTCATCGATGAGACTGGGCTCACGGGATTCTACCAGTTCACGTTGAATTGGGCTCCCGAGGGGGCCTCGGACGCGAGCTCGGGGCCGACGATTTATGCGGCCATTCAGCAGGAACTGGGCCTTCGATTGGAGCCCCGGAAAATGTTGCGGAAAATGTTGCTGGACCATGTGATCATCGACCATATCGAAAAAGTCCCCACGGCCAATTAACGCTGCCGGCGACACGATCGCCGGCGTTACCGCTTGCGCAGATACAAACTCGTATAGTAGACTTGCAAACACGAGTAGTTTACGCACATGGCGCAACCCAAACTGAGCAAGCTCGAAATGCAGATCATGGAGGCGCTGTGGAGCCGCGGCGTCTGCTCCATTCGCGAAATCCAGGAAGCCTTTCCGGAACCTAGCCGCCCTGCTTACACCACCATCCAGACCACGGTTTACCGCATGGAGGCGAAGAAGGCGCTGCGCCGGGTCAAGAAGATCAGTAACGCCCATATCTTCGAAGCGGTGGTCTCGCGCGATGCCGCGCAAGGACGCTTGATTGACGATCTGCTGGCGTTCTTCGGAGGCCGCACCCAACCGGTGATGTGCCACCTGATCGAGACCGGCCGGCTCACCCTGGAGGATGTCCGGCAGGCGGAAAAGGCTGTGAAAGAGCTGCGGAGAAGGGAGAAGGCCTGATTGTCACAAAGCTTCTCGCAGGGTCGTTATTCTCCTGAAGCCGTTTTCGCGCATCACAGGTGTGCCGTTCCCGCCCACGGGAGGCGAGCTTTTCGGCAAGAGTCTTGGGGAATTTCGAACGCTTTCGGCTCTTTTCTCGTCATATACGAAAAGGACCGTATCCTGGACGGTCTAGCCCGGGAAATAGGTAAATAGGCCTCTACTGAGGACAAAGGAGTTGGTGATGAAGACAAGAGCTCTGGCGGCGGCTCTGTCGGCCTGCCTGGCCTTCGGAGCCTATGCTCAGACCGAGGCAGTCCCGGAATTTGAAGTGGTGTCGGTCAAACCCGCTCCGCCGCCGACCGGCAACGGCATCCGCGTGATGATGAACGGCGGCCCCGGCAGCGAGGACCCCGGGCGGCTGGATTGGACCAACGTCAGCCTCCAGAACATAGTCACCACCGCCTTCAATATAAAGGATTACCAACTGCAGGGCCAGGAATGGATGAAGAGTGAGCGGTTCGACGTCACGGCTAAGATTCCGCCGAATACGTCAAAGGAACAATACCGCCTGATGCTGCAAAAGCTGCTGGCGGACCGCTTCAAAATGGCCTTTCACCACGATACGAGAGAACATGCGGTTTATGCCCTGACGGTGGGCAAAGGAGGACCCAAGCTGCAGGAATCGGACCCGAATGATACCTCGGGATTTGCCCCCATGATGATGCCCGGGAGCGACGGCGGCCGGGTTCGTGCGGGAACGCCGCTGAATGGACCCCCTCCTCCCCCTCCACCGCCTCCTGGCGGGGCGGGCCGAGGAACCGGCGGTGGATCCGGCCGGGGCGGCATGATGATGATGCGGCCCGGCCACCTGCAGGCCAAGAGAATCGGGGTTGAGGGATTGGCCAACCTGTTGTCGAACATTACCGGCAAGCCCGTGATCGACCAGACGGAGCTCAAGGGAATCTATGACTTCACTCTGGATTATGCTCCGGACACCGCCGAGGGTGGACCCATGATGATGGGTGGTATGCCGCCCCCTCCGCCGGGCGCAGGCGGCGGCGAAGGCGGCAGGATGCCGATGGCGTCGGAGCCCACCGGGATGACCATCTATGCGGCCGTCCAGCAGACCCTGGGTCTGAAGCTCGAAGCTAAGAAGTTGCCTCTGGATAATGTAGTAATAGACCGTATCGAAAGAGTTCCGACAGAAAACTAGGAGCAAAGGTTAACCGAGCGGCGTCCAAATCGTCATAACCGGTAAAAGGGACTAGCCATGAACCGAAACACCCT
>OKRF01000039.1:27671-29645 GCA_900290315.1 Candidatus Sulfopaludibacter sp. SbA3
GGCGGCCAAGCCTCCGTCGCCGGTGACGAAGGAAGAGGAAGTGGCGCTCATGCTTCGCGCCATGCTGGCGGACCGATTCAAGATGGCGCTCCACCGCGAGACCAAGATGTCTTCAGCGTACGCTCTGGTAGTTGGCAAGGGCGGAATCAAGTCTAAAGAGGTTGAGGATAAGGGTAACCGCAGCACCAACTCAGGGCGCGGCCGCTTCTCAGGCAAACCAGCTTCCATGGATGGTCTGGCCGAATTCCTGTCCAGCGAGATGGACCGGCCCGTAGTGGACATGACTGAGTTGAAGGGTGCGTATGACCTTACGCTCCGGTGGACGCCGGAAGAAGTCCTGCAGGCCAAGGATGGCGGGAAATCGGAAAAGGAAACCTATCCGCCTCTGATGATGGCATTGCAGGAACAATTGGGCCTGAAACTGGAAGCTCGCAAAGCACCGATCGAGATCCTGGTGATCGACCATATCGAAAGGGTACCTACGGAGAACTAGCCGGAGCCACTTATGCGTACACTTGTTACTTTTCTATTCGTCACCGTGGGCGCGGCATTCGGTCAGCCCTCGGCCGCACCGGCGAGCTTCGAAGTGGCTTCCGTTAAGGCGGCGCAACTCGTCACCGGAGGCGGCGAAGGTAAAGCCCGTTTTGGTTTGAGAACTTCCCCGGGCGCCGTGACGGTACAACATATGCCCCTGAGTGCCATCGTTCGGTGGGCTTACGACGTCAAAGAATATCAGGTGGAGGGACCGCGGTGGACGGACAACGAAGCCTATGACATTTTCGCCAAAGCAGCGGGACCGGCGAAGGATGCCGAACTTCGGCCGATGATGCAGGCGCTCCTGGCCGAGCGCTTCAAACTGGCGATTCATCGCGAAATCAAGGAACTTCCGGTCTACGAGATGACAATAGCGAAAGGTGGCCACAAGCTGAAACCCTCCACAGCGGAGGGCCCGAGCAACTTCGGTCCCCCGAAGGGTGGCGGTGGAAAAATGGCTGTCAGCGCCGAAAGAACTTCCATGGCGCAGTTCGCGGAACTGGTCAGCCAACCGCTGCAGCGACCAGTGATCGACAACACCGGACTCAAAGGCGCGTTCGATTTTACGCTCGACCTGATGAGCTATATCCCGCTGGACGCCGACGGCAAGCCGTCTCCGGACAAGGTGGCCGTGGAGGACCGTGACACCATCATCATCATGGCGGTGCAGCAACAATTGGGCCTCAGGTTGGAGCCCAAAAAAGGTCCGATTGAAATGCTGATTATCGACCGTGCGGAAAAGATACCGACGGAAAACTAGGGACTCGAATCGTAATAAAGATAGCACCTGAAGCGACTAATAAACTCGGAGCATTTCTCTCATGTGGAATCGGATTTGCAAGTATCTGGCGTACGGCGCTCTGGCGTGCCTGGCGGCGTTGCCGCTGGCCGCCGCGGAGCACCACGGCGTAGTGAAGTTTGGGGGCCTTCCGCTTCCTGGCGCAACTGTCACGTTGTCGCAGGGGGATAAGAAGCTGGTTGCCATCACGGACGGGCAAGGCGCCTACACGTTCGCCGACGTGCCGGATGGCAATTGGGCGCTGCAAGTGGACATGCTGTGCTTCGAGCCCGTCAAGCAGGACGTGGCCATCGCGCCCGGTGCTCCCAGGCCGGAGTGGGAAATGAAGTTGCTGCCGCTCGATCAGATCAAGGCATCGGCCCCTCCGCCCACGCAGCCTTCCACGCCGCCCACAGCCGCGCCTTCCAATGTCACCACCGCGACCCCGGCTGCTGACGGCGCCCCGCCCAAGCCATCCATCGCAGCGGCGGAAGATGCTGCCAACGGCACCGGCAAGAGCAAGACCAAGAATGCGAAGCCCAACGCCAAGAACACCAAAGCGGCAAGCGCCACCCCCGCCAATCCGTCCAATGGGTTTCAGCGCGCGGACGTGAATGCCGCCGGAGGCGGCGCGCCTCCACCGGCCGATAGCGGCATCGGTG
>OKRF01000039.1:29655-44819 GCA_900290315.1 Candidatus Sulfopaludibacter sp. SbA3
AGCGTCAGTAATGGAATCGAGCGGCGGGTCATCGGCAACGCACGCAAGGGGCCGGGAGCGCTGTACCGCGGCGACGTGATGGCAGTGTTTTCCAATTCCTACCTGAACGCCCACACTTATTCGCTCACCGGGCAGGCTACGCCGCAGCCGGCGTATAATAACCTGCGCTTCGGCGGTTCCTTCGGCGGGCCGCTCTACATTCCACATATTCTGAAGAGCAACGGCCAGATCTACTTCAATTACACGGGAACGCGCAANNCGATGCCCAGCCTGGCAGAACGTACAGGCGACTTTTCCCAGGCGGTCAACCTTCTGGGACAGCCGCTCACCATCGTGGACCCCACTACCGGACTTCCTTTCCCGGGCAACGTCATCCCGGTGAATCGCCTCGATCCGGCGGCTCTCAAGCTGCTGGCGTTTTATCCCCAGCCGAATTTCGTTAGCCCGCAGGGCTACAACTACCAGGCCCCGCTCACCAGCGTGAGCAATTCGGATGCGGGACAGGTGCGATTCAACCGGAACCTCAACCGCAAGAACTTTATCAATGGCTCCTACGGATTTCAGCGAACGGACGGGCAAAGTGTCAACCTGTTCGGCTTCGTCGATCCCACCGAATCGTTGGGCATGCAAGGCAGCTTCTCTTACCGGCACATGTTCAACCAGCGCATCAACGGAAACTGGAGTTACACATACAGCCGTCAGTCTACGCGGACGACTCCGTTCTTCGCCAACCGGGTGAACCTCTCGGCGGAACTTGGCATCACGGGTAACGACCAGTCGCCGAACAATTGGGGACCCCCCGGTATCGGTTTCAGCGGCGGCAGCGGTATCTCCGGACTCGGTGACGCAAGCGCGAATTTTACCCGCAACCAGACCAGCGCCGTGGGTTACAACATGTTGTGGATCCACAGGCCGCACAACTTTCAGTTTGGCGGCGATTTCCGTCGCATAGACGCCAATCCGCTGACCCTGTCGAACGGGCGCGGCGGGTTCACCTTCACGGGTGCCGGTACTCAGGAAGTGGTCAACGGCGTGAGCTTACCGAATACCGGTTCGGATTTCGCCGATTTTCTGTTGGGGCGGCCGGACCTGGTTTCACTTGCCGTGGGCAACGCGGAC
This sequence comes from Candidatus Sulfopaludibacter sp. SbA3, assembly GCA_900290315.1. GTDB lineage: Bacteria > Acidobacteriota > Terriglobia > Bryobacterales > Bryobacteraceae > Sulfopaludibacter. The sequence goes on from OKRF01000039.1 coordinate 30,775, forward strand.
AAGTATTTCCGCACTTCCAACTACGACCTTTATTTCAACGACGATTGGCGCGTCGGACCGTCGCTGAGCATCAACTACGGCGTGCGCTGGGAATACAGCTCGCCCATCGTCGAGAAGTACGGCCGGCTGGTGAACCTGGACGTCAACGGCTTCTTCAACTCGGTGGCGCCCGTGGTGGGCAACGATCCGGTGGGACCGCTGACCGGCAAGAAGTATCCCGACTCGCTGGTGCAACCGGATAAGCATGCCGTGCAGCCGCGCGTGGCCTTGGCGTGGCACCCCATCTTCGGCTCTTCCCTGGTGGTGCGCGCCGGCTACGGCATGAATTACGATACTTCGGTCTATCAGACCATCGCCAACCAGATGGCGCAGCAATCGCCGCTCTCGCGGACTCTCAACCTGTTCAGTACCGCAGCCAACCCGCTGACTCTCACGAATGCATTCAATAGCCCGGCCGGCACTACGCCCAATACATTCGCCATCGATCCCGATTTCCACATCGGCTATGTGCATAGCTGGCAGGTCTCCGCGCAGCGCGATCTGCCCGGCGGCAATGTGCTCACTGTGACCTACCTGGGGATCAAGGGGACGCGCGCGGTGCAGGTCTTCGTGCCGAATTCGTACCCCACTGGGGCGGTGAACCCCTGCCTGGCATGTCCCTCGAATTTTTATTACATGACATCCAACGGCAATTCCACCAAGGAAAGCGGACAAGTGCAATTGCAGCGCCGCTTCCACAACGGCATTGCGGCTACAGTCAACTACACCTTCTCTAAAGCGATCGACGACGCGGCGCTCGGCGGCAGGGCCAGCGGCGGTTCGGTGGTGGCGCAGAACTGGCTCAACCTGGCGGGGGAGCGCGGCCTCTCGCCCTTCGACCAGCGCCACCTGCTGACGTTCAACATGCAGTACACCAGCGGCGTGGGTATCAAAGGTGGAACGCTGCTCAGTGGATGGCGCGGCGTAGCCCTGAAGCGGTGGACCGTCTTAAGTTCCATCACTGCCGGCAGCGGCAGGCCGGCCACCCCGACTTACCCCGCGGCCACGATTGCCAACACGGCCATTTCGGGTCCCATCCGGCCAGAGTACACGGGCGCGGACGTGTATGACGGCCCGGTGGGCCGCTTCCTGAATCCTCAGGCATTTATTGCGCCACTCCCCGGCCAGTGGGGCAACGCTGGGCGCGATTCCATTATCGGCCCCACTCAATTCGCGCTGAACGCTTCGATGCAGCGCACCTTTGAGGACGTGATCGACGTGCGCCTGGATGCCACCAACGCTCTCAATCACGTGACTTATCCCAGTTGGAATACCAATGCGTCCAGCCTGCAGTTCGGCTTGCCCAATTCGGCCAACCAGATGCGCCAGGTTCAACTGACTCTGCGGTGGAGGTTCTAACATGAAGCTAACTCTTTCGATACTTCTGATCATCGTGTTGGCGGCGGCCCAGCAGCCCCAGCAGAAACCGGCGGCGCAGCCACAAAAAGGGGCGGTCCAGACGCCCTCCGACGGCCCCGCCAAGTTTACAGCGAATGCGCAGTTGGTGGTGGAAGCAGTCACCGTTACCGACAAGAGCGGCAAGCCCATTGAAGGACTTACAGCCAAGGATTTCACGGTCACCGAAGACGGCGCAGCGCAGACCGTGGCCTTTTGCGAGTTCCAGAAACTGCTGGAAGCCGAGGGTCCAGCCCTACAGCAAAGGCCGGTGACTACGGCGCCCTCCGAACCCGACAAGCCCAAGGTGGATCCGGTGACCCAGTTCCAGATTCAGCCCGAATCGCCCGGCAACATCCGCTATAAAGATCGCCGCCTGATGGTGCTGTACTTCGACATGGGCGCTATGCCGCCCGCCGACCAGTACCGCGCCATGGACGCCGCCGTGAAGTTTATCAAGAAGCAGATGGCACCCGCCGACTTGATGGCGCTGATGTCCTTCTCGGACCGGCTGCATGTGTTGCAGGATTTCACCGACGACAAGGACGGCCTGCTCAAGGTGCTGGACAAGCTGTTCATTGGAGAAGATCAGGGCCTGGATACGGGCTACAACGACGATAGCGCCGCCGACGTGGGCAGTGCCTTTGGCGAGGACGATAGCGAATTCAATATCTTCAACACAGACCGCCAACTCGCCGCCCTGCAGACCGCGGTGAAGATGCTCGGCCAACTCAACGAAAAGAAAGTACTGGTGTATTTCGCCAGCGGCGTGCGGCTCAACGGCATCGATAACCAGGCCCAGTTGATGGCCACCAGCAATGCGGCCATCCGCTCCGGCGTCTCGTTCTACACGGTGGATGCCCGCGGCCTGGTGGCGCAGCCGCCCCTCGGCGATTCCACGCAGGGCTCTCCGGGCGGACAGGGCATGTATTCCGGCAGTTCCGCCATGGCGCGCACGGCCAATTTCACGAGGTCGCAGGATACGCTGTACGCCCTGGCGGCCGATACCGGCGGCAAGGCGCTCCTGGACAACAACGACCTGGCCCAGGGCGTGGTGAACGCGGAGAAATCGATCGACAGTTACTACGTGCTCGGCTATTACTCGAGTAACATCGCGCTGGACGGCAAATTCCGCAAAATCAAGATCACTTACAATGGCGATCCCTCGGCGAAGATAGCCTATCGCGTCGGCTACTATGCCGGCAAAACCTTCGCGAATTTCAACAAGGTCGATAAGGAGACTCAGTTGCACGACGCCCTCATGCTGGGCGACCCCATCACCGAACTCACCATCGCCATGGAAGTGAATTACTTCCAATTGAACTCGGCCGAATACTTCGTGCCGGTGGCCATGAAGATTCCGGGACGCGAACTGGCCCTGGCGAAAAGGCGCGGTGTGGATCACACCGTGATCGATTTCATCGGCGAAGTGAAGGACGAATACGGCGTGACCGTAACCAACGTCCGCGATTCGGTGGACATCAAGATGACCGGTGAAACCGCGGCGCAATTGGCTAAGCAGCCGATTCAGTACAGCACCGGTTTCACCATTCTGCCGGGCACGTACAGCATCAAAGTGCTGGCGCGCGACGACGAAACGGGCCGCATCGGGACCTTCATGTCCAAGTTCACCATTCCCAACCTGAACAAGGAATTGAAGCGCGTGCCCATCAGCAGCGTGGTATTGAGCAGCCAGCGTACGGACGTGCACGATGCACTGTTCAACGTGGCCATCAAGGACAAGTTGCCATCGGTAGATCCGCTGGTGCAGGACGGCCTCAGGCTGGTGCCGAGCGTCACCCACGTCTTCAGCACGAACCGCGACCTTTATGTTTACCTGCAGGCTTACGAGCGCGGGCAGACCACCACGCAGCCATTGGTCGCCTTCGTGACCTTCTATCGCGGACAGACTAAGGCGTTCGAGACATCGCCTTTGCCCGTGACCGATGGCCTGGATCCCAAGACCAAGGCAGTTCCTCTGCGCTTCAACCTGGCATTGAGCAAGTTACAGCCTGGCAAGTACGATTGCCAGGTGACGGTACTGGATCCCACAAGCCAGAAAGCAGCCTTCTGGCAAGCTCCCGTGGTGCTGGTTCCGTAGAGTTAGGGCCGCCGACCGACCGGCTCTGACCCAAAGAATGGGCGGAGCGAACCCGGACCCCACCTGGTTCGCTCCGCCCATTTGGGTAACGCCTGAATAAATCCGTCAGCCTGATCTGCGCGATTAATTGCAATATGCAATAAATAACGCAGATCAGGCTGACGGAATTTTTCGCCTACTCGTGCCGTAGCGCCTCCATGGGGGCCACGGACGCGGCGCGGCGCGCGGGGAACCATGCTGCGGCAAATGCGGCGGCCAGCAGCAAACCCGCCGATGCCAGCCACGCCAGCGGATCGCCTGGCGACACCCCCAGGAGCAGGGACCGCAGCCCGTGCGATACTCCCGCGGACGCCCATAATCCCAGGATCAATCCCAATGCCAGCCAGCGGCCCGCGCTGGCGAGGACCATCCGTCCGATGGCGGCCGGGGTGGCGCCGATCGCCATGCGGACCCCGATCTCGCGCGTCCGCTGCGCCACCAGGAAGCCCAGCACGCCGTACAGCCCGAAGGCCGCCAGAGCCAGGCCGATCGCGGCGAAGAGGGCCAGCACCAGGGCGTTGAAGCGCGGCCGCACGGCCAGGCGCGCCGTGCTTTCGGCCAGCGTGGCGATCTGTACGGGGACGCCCGCGTCCAAGGACACGACACTCTGGCGCAGCGCGCGTGCGGCGGCCTCCGGAGCCAGCGGAGTGCGTACAATCGCCGCCATGCGCCGCAATTCATCGGGAGCGGCGTACATCGAAGCGTTGGCCGAATGGACTCGCGGAACGTAGTATTCGGGATCGTCCGGTGCGGTCCCTCCGCTATTGCGGACGTTCTCTGCCACTCCCACAATCCGGGGTCTCTCTTTGGAATCGGCGACGGAAAGCGAATGGCCCAGCGGGTCGGCCGTGCCGAAGAGGCGCCGGGCCAGGGATTCGCTGACAATCACGACGTCGCCCGCGCCCGTGCGGTCTTGTTCGGTGAATGGACGGCCGCGCAGAATGAGAATGCCGAGCGCGTGGAAATAGTCGGGGGAAACGGCGCGCCAGGCCACCGAGCCCGACAGGGGCGCGTCAGCGGGCCGGCCATCGATCCGTAGTGCCATGGCGGGCCGCGACCGCTGCGGGACGTTGGGCGGGAAGGAATCGCCAATCGCTACCACAGTCATGCCAGGTATGGAGCGCAGACGCTCCTCCCATCGTTCGGCAAAGGCCAATTGCTGCGCCGCCAGTGGATATTGCTGGGCGGAAAGCGAAAGGGAGGCCGTCACTATCTGCTGCGTTTCCATTCCCAGGGGCTTCTGTTGGAAGCTCCACAGGGCGCGCCCCAGCAGTCCCGCTCCGGTCAGCAAGGCCAACGAAAGAGTAAACTGCGTGACGACCAGCAGAGGACGCAGTACCCCGCCCGGGTTCGCGGCAGCCACGCGCCCTTCGCCCCGGAATCCCGGCAGCAGGCCGAACAGCAGCCCCGCGGCCAGCGAGCACAGCAGTGCAAAGATCAGGACGCGCACATCCAAAGTTGCCTCGGCCAGCCGCGGAATGCCCTGGGGGGCCAACCGGACGAACAGGCGGAGCATCGCCAGGCCCAGAAGTGCGCCCGCCGCGCCACCGGAACAGGCCAGCACCAGGCTCTCGGTCAACGCCTGGCGCAGCAACCGGACTCTCCCCGCCCCCAGAGCCATCCGGATGGCCATTTCCCGCTGGCGGGCGAAAGAACGGGCCAGCAGCAGATTCATCACGTTGGCACAAGCCAGCAGCAACACCGCCAGCACCATCCCCAGCAGCACCCAGGACACCGTCTTGCCATCGCCTACCTGCAGGTCGCGCATCGAGTGCACGCGGACTTCAATATCGCTGCCTTTTGGCATCATGGAGTGCGCCATGGTCAGTGCGTCCGCCAGAATCGCTTCGCCTTCGGCCTGCGCCTGTGCCATGCTCGCGCTGGGACGTAGCCGCCCAATCACGCGCAGGGGCCTTCCCGTCACCGCACGGGCTAGCGTGGCGTCATCCACGGCCTGCGGCACCAGCAGATCGGCGTGTGCCAGCGTGGGAGTCTCGAAATCGCGCGGCAGCACGCCCACCACCTGGGCCGGCCCGCCGTTGAGCGAGATCACGCGGTCCAAAACGTCGGGCCGCCCGCCAAAGCGCGCCTGCCAGAGCCCGTACGCAAGCAGGACGGTCTTCGGCGCGCGCGGCGCATCTTCCGCCGCCGTGAAGCTGCGGCCTAGCACAGGGGCCACTCCAGCCGTCGCCAGGAAGGTGGATTCCACCGCCGCGCAGCTCAGGCGGACCGGTTCGCCATCCGTCAAGTCGCAGTCGTTGACCCCTGTCCAACTCGTCACAGCCTGGAGGCTGCCGGGCAGGTGCCGCTTCAGATTCAGGTATCCGGCCCCGAAAAAGAAGTCGTAAGGCAGGGCCGGCGCCTTGATTCCCAGTGAGATCAGACGCTCGCTGTCTCCGAACGGGAGGCTGCGAAAAAGAATCCGGTCCACCACGCTGAACACCGAAGTTGTGGCGCCGATGCCCAAAGCCAACGAGAGAATGGCGACCGCGCTGAAGCTCCGGTTGCGGATCAGGCTCCGCCCGGCAAATCTTAGATCCTGGATAAATTCCGTCCTCATGACGCCAATGGACTCTCTTGCAACCGGAAAAGTTCCCGGACATCTAAAGAATTTCGTGGCAGAATAGGGGTGAACCGGACATGATTTACGGGAAAGCGCCCGTTGTGTGCTGATACGATTGTTCCGTCAGGTTGCGGAAGCTCCGTAAAGCTCGCTAAAATCATCGCGTCCGCACCATATCCCAGGAGGAATCATGGCTGTTGAGCAGAAGGTGAAGCAGATCATTGTCGAGCAACTCGGAGTAGACGAAAGCCAGGTTGACAGCAACGCGTCGTTCGTTGACGACCTGGGCGCCGATTCCCTCGATATCGTTGAACTCGTCATGGCCTTTGAAGAGGCTTTCGAGCTCGAGATCCCCGACGAAGACGCAGAGAAAATCACAACTGTCAAGGACGCAGTCGATTACATCGAAGGTAAGACTTCCAAGAAATAGCCCGCTTCTCACCAGGGAGAGTCGTTTTGTCGCGAAGAGTAGTAGTGACCGGCGTCGGCTTGCTGACGCCGCTTGGGATCGGGACTAAGGCGTCCTGGGAGGCCATCCGCGCCGGAAAGTGCGGAATCGGGCCCATTACCCAGTTCGATGCAGCGGCGTTCTCCTGCAGGATCGCGGGAGAGGTCAAGGGGTTCGATCCGGCCAGTTACATCGAAAAAAAAGAGATCAAGAAGATGGGGCGCTTTATTCAGTTCTCCATCGCGGCGGCGGGGTACGCCCTCGCCGATGCCAACCTGAAAGTGGCGCCGGAAGACGCCGAACAGGTGGGAGTCTATATTGGCAGCGGCATCGGAGGGTTCGAAGTCATTGAACGCGAGCATCTGACGCTGATCAAAGACGGGCCGCGCCGGATTTCGCCTTTTTTCATTCCCGCCACCATCATCAATCTGGCCTCCGGGTATGTTTCCATCAAAAGCGGAGCCAAGGGTCCCAATTCCGCCACGGCCACAGCATGCACCACCAGCGCTCATTCCATTGGGGATTCCTTCCGGCTCATTCAGCACGGCGATGCCGATGCCATGATCTGCGGCGGCACCGAAGCCTGCATCACCCCCATGGGGATTGGCGGGTTCGCCGCCATGCGCGCCCTCTCCACACGCAACGATGACCCGCTGCACGCTTCACGACCCTGGGATAAGGACCGTGACGGCTTCGTGGTGGGCGAAGGCGCCGGCATTCTGGTGCTTGAGGAGTTGGAGTTCGCCCGGAAACGGGGCGCCAGGATCCAGGCCGAAGTGGTTGGCTATGGCATGAGCGCCGACGCGTTCCACGTTACCGCCCCGCCGGACGACGGCGATGGCGCGTATCGGGTGATGCGCAACGCCATGCGCGACGCCAAAATAGAGCCGCAACAGGTCGACTATGTGAACGCCCACGGCACCTCCACCAGTGTGGGCGATCGCGCCGAAACCGCCGCCATCAAGCGGGCTTTCGGCGACCATGCCTATAAAGTGGCGGTCAGTTCCACCAAGAGCATGACCGGCCACCTCTTGGGCGGAGCCGGCGGATTGGAAGCCGGCATCACCGTGATGGCGCTGCGCGATCAGCTTGCGCCGCTAACCATCAACCTCGACAATCCCGATGAGGGATGCGATTTGGACTATGTGCCGCACACAGCGCGTTCCATGAAAATGGAGTATGCTCTTTCCAACAGTTTCGGCTTTGGCGGCACTAACGGTTGTCTGATCTTTAAACGGTTCGAATAAGAAAATCGCGCAGATCGCTCCTGACGGATTTTCTACCCCATACACTTATGAAAATCGTCGTTGCCATCAAGCAGGTTCCCGCTCGCGATTCGCAGTTGAAAATCGCATCCTCGGGCAAATGGATCGAGGATGGCGATATCGCTTACGAGATCAATGAGCCGGACGCCTATGCCTTGGAAGAGGCCCTGCAACTCAAAGAGAAGCACGGCGGCGAAGTAGTGGCGCTGTGCGCCGCTCCCGCCCGCGCCGCCCAAACCATCCGCGAAGCCCTGGCCAAAGGCGCCGACCGCGCCATCCACATCGAAGAAGAGATGGGCGCCCTGGACCCGTTGGCCGCGGCCCATTTGCTGGCCGCCGCCATCCGGGCCGAAGCCCCCGGCCTGGTGCTCACGGGCCTGCAATCCGACGACTTGGGCTATGGCCAGACCGGCGTCATCCTGGCCGAACTGCTGGGTCTGCCGCATGCCACCATCATCATGCAGGTGGAAATGCTGGCCGGCGGCATCAAGGTGAAGCGCGAGTTGGAGGACGGCTGGTTCCAGCACGTGGAAATGCCGCTCCCCGCGCTGCTCACCATTCAGAGCGGCATCAGCAAGCTGCGCTACGCCACCCTCATGGGAATCAAGAAGGCCNNGGTCAAACGCTTCACCGCCGCTGATTTGGGCGGCTCCGCCGGGTCGCCAGCCATCGCGCTCGATCGCATTTACCTTCCCGAGCGCACCAAGCGCACGCAACTATTCGAAGGCAGCCCCAAGGAAGCGGCTGCCCAACTGGTGGAGAAACTGAAATTTGAGGCGCGAGTCATATGAGTATCCTGGTGGTATTGGAACAGCGTGCGGGCGTGTGGAACCGCATGTCTTTCGAGACCCTCTCCGCCGCCCAGCAGCTTGCCAAAGAGCTGGGAACGTCGGCCTCGGCCGCTTTGCTGGGGCAGGGCATGGAAGCTCTGGCCGCTGAGTTGACCTCCAAACAGCTCGAAAAAGTGTACGCGGTAGATCACGATCTGCTGCAGGACTACACCCCGGATGCCTACACCGCGGCGCTGCGTCAGCTCATCCAGCAAGCCCAGCCCTCGCTCGTGCTTTTTCCGCACACCTACCAGGTGCGCGATTTCCTGCCCAAACTGGCGACATCCCTCGGCAAGGTCGCGGTGAGCGATGTGGTGGCCCATCGGGTGGCCTCCGGGGAACTCGTGCTGGTGCGGCAACTGTTTCAGGGCAAGGTGAACGCCGACCTCCGGTTCACGGGTCCCGGACCCAACTTCGCCTCCCTGCAGGCCGGAGCCTATCGCGCCGACCAGATCGCCGCGGGCTCGGCGCCTGTGGAAAAGTTCGTACCCACCCTCGCCGCGGGCGAGATTCGCATCAAGCCGCTGGAACTGTTCCGCGAGTCGCAGCGCGCCGTGGACCTGGGCGCCGCCGAGATCATCGTGTCCGTGGGACGCGGCATCAAGGAGGCCGACAACATCCCCATCGTGCAGCAACTCGCCGACGTCCTGGGCGCCGAACTGGCTGCATCCCGCCCCATCTGCGAAACTGGCTGCATCCCGCCCCATCTGCGATGCCGGCTGGCTGCCTATGGAGAGGCAGGTGGGAAGCTCCGGACAAACGGTGGCTCCGAAAATGTACCTTGCGGTCGGAATCTCCGGAGCGATCCAGCACCTGGTGGGCATGAAGGGATCGCGCACCATCGTCGCCATCAACAAAGATGCCAATGCCCCCATTTTTGAGGTGGCGGATTACGGCATTGTCGGCGATCTGTTCCAGGTGGTCCCGGAACTCGTGGAAGCGCTCAAAAAGGCCAAGTAACGATTCCACTTGGTTGCAGCTATTCGGCCCTGTAGGACAGACGATCGTTTTTCGTCGTCTGTCTTCTTTCGCACCTTTGTAAATATTCGTAAATAAAAGGCCTATTTGACTTTTCTGAGGCCGCTCGCTATACTTTTCAATCCGCCCCTTGACCCCCTCAACAGCGAGCCATGCAACTTTTGAAGCCGGGTTTGCGTCCTAACTATCTGATCTATTTAGCATGGGCAGTAATAAAGAGATGAATACCAACACAAAAGTCGCGCCGAAGCCCAAAACGGCCACGTACAAAAAGGTGCTCGAGAAGAAAGCGGAAGAGGTCCGCCGCAGCATGTCCGCCCAGAAGGCGGCGCAGGTGGTTGCCCGATTGGATATTCCTTCCGACGAGGGCGATCTCAGTCAACAGCATCACGAAGAGTGGATCTTCCTGAACCGCAATACTATCGATATGAAGTTATTGCGCGAAATCGCCGATGCGCTGCATCGCATTGAAACCGGCCAGTACGGTGTCTGCATGGAGTGCGAAGAGCCGATTTCCGTCAAACGTCTCGATGCCGTACCGTGGGCGCGCTATTGCGTGACCTGCCAGGAAGCCATTGCCGCGCGCATCGCCGCCGGCGAGCTGGAAAACGAGTTTCAGGAAGCCGATCGATGACCCTGGCCGATTTGCGCAGGCTCTCCATTAAGAGACAATTGAAAATTCGGTTCCGCCTGCACAACGGCATGGAATGCGTCATCACCGAACATGGCATCGCACAGGTTCCCGAACTGAAGGGGATTCCCGATTTCAACCTGGAGCAGGAACTGGTCTCGGCCGGCCAGTTCCTGCTCGAACCAGTCGTGATTACCGACAAGAAGAACGCCCCGAAGTCGCGCTCCGTGGGGCGCGAGGAACTGTCCCGATTGGCCGCCACGGGCCCTGCCGCGGGCCACGACGATCACGACGACGAATAGCGTTCCCTTCCCATCGGTAACGCCGGCGATCTCGTCGCCGGTCGGCCAGTGCATCCGGCGGCAAGACCGCCGGTGTTACGACTCCAGCAACCCCACCGTAATTAGGTGTACAATTACTATCGCAACCGTAACACTGCTCTACTTTGCCCGAACGGGGCTTTTTTGGGGGAAGCATGGAGACCAAACCGGCACAGAACATCCAAGACAGCTTTTTGAACAACGCTCGCAAGGACAAAATTGTCCTCACCATCTACTTGATGAGTGGTGTCAAGTTGTCGGGACGCATCAAGAGTTTCGACAAGTACTCATTGGTGCTCGAAACCAACAACCAGGAGCAGTTGATCTTCAAGCACGCCATCTCCACTGTGGTTACGCAGAAAACCACCCACTCCTACTCCAGTAGTTCCCAGGCCGCCGCCTCCAGTGTCTCGAGTAGTTCCGTACCTGGCGTGCCGGTTCACCAGACTTCGGAGGCATAGCCCACGCCGCCCCGCAATCCCGTTCGCGAGCGGGCAATTCTGGTCGGGCTGGAATGGAAAGGGGCGTCCCGCGCCGCTCTGACGCCGGGCCGCCACTCCGCCGCGCGCGTGGAGGAATCGCTCGATGAATTGGCCGAACTGGCCCACAGTGCGGGGGCCGAAGTCACAGGCCGCGTTATTCAGGCGCGTGTCGCTCCGGAAGCCGCGACTCTGGTGGGACAAGGCAAAGTCGAGGAACTCGCCGCCGAGGTGGCGTGCGACGCCGCCGATGTCGTGATCTTCGATCACGATCTCACTCCCACTCAGCAGCGGAACCTGGAAAAGGCGCTCCGTTGCAAAGTGATCGGCCGGACGCAACTGATCCTGGATATCTTCGCGGCGCGCGCCCGCACGCGGGAAGGCCGCCTGCAAGTGGAACTGGCCCAGTTGAATTACTTGCGGCCGCGGCTTTCCGGACATGGCGTGGAAATGTCCCGCCTGGGTGGCGGCATCGGCACGCGCGGCCCCGGTGAAACCAAGCTGGAAACCGACCGGCGCCGGATCTCCGTGCGCATCAAGAAGGTGGAAGATGAGCTGGAAGGCGTGCGCGCCGGACGCGCCTTGCACCGCCGCCGCCGTGGCGCTGTGCCCCTGGCCACCATCGCGCTCGCCGGATATACCAACGCCGGCAAATCCACCCTGTTCAATCGCCTGACGCAATCCGGAGTGCTGGCGGATGCCCGCATGTTCGCCACGCTCGATCCCACCGTGCGGCCTCTGATTCTGCCCTCGCGCCGGCGCGTGCTGGCCAGCGATACCGTCGGCTTCATCCGCAATCTCCCCACGACGTTGGTCAAGGCGTTCCGGGCCACGCTGGAAGAAGTCACCGAGGCCGCGCTCCTCCTCCACGTGGTGGATGGCTCGGCGCCTTCCGCCATGGAGCATACCGCCCATGTGGTCGAAGTGCTGGCCGAAATCGGCGCTGCCGCGATCCCGCAGATTCTGGCGATCAACAAGATGGACCGGTTCCCCGCGGACGCCGGCGATTCCGAAACCCTGTGCCGCCGCCTGCTGAGCGTCGCCGGCAGCCACCACGAAACCCATGCCGTCGCTCTCTCCGCCCTCAACGGTGAAGGCGTGGATCGGCTGTTAACGCTCATTGACACCGTTCTGCCGATGGATCCCATCGTGCGCACCACGCTGCGCCTCCCAGCGGGCGATGGCGCCACCCTGGCGATGCTCCACGAGTTCGGCCGCGTCCTCTCCACGCGCTATGAAGAAGACTGCTGCGAGGTGGATGCCGAGATTCCCGAATCCCTCAGACGCCGCCTGCCGGCCCTATGACAGTATCCACAGCGACTGTGGAAAACTCTGTGGGAAAGACGCTCTACCGGGGCAGTAAGTGCTGTAATAAAAGCGACTTATCACGCTTTGAACCACGGCACAGCATATTTCCGTAATTTATTGACTCATAAGGAATTAGAGGGCAAACCAAAATCCTCGCCGCATGTTACAGAACGATAGTACCCGTTCGGGAAACATTTCTGCGCTTTTCCACAGTTTGCAATCAGGTAAAACCCCGCCCCGGTATGAATGGACCAGCGCTTTTGGTCCAAAAGCCCGATTTTGCTACACTGGAATCTCCGTGGCGGTGTAGCTCAGCTGGCTAGAGCGGCGGTCTCATAATCCGCAGGTCGGGCGTTCGAGTCGCCCCGCCGCCACCACCTCCACTTGCAAGGCCCGTAAGACGAATTTGTAACGATATGCGCCCTATCGCCACCAACTAAGGGGAGAGCATGGAACACGAATTCGCCGTCGCCAACCACGCCGTCGAGCGATACCTCATGGGCGAAATGTCCGTCGAAGAGCGGGACGCCTTTGAAGATCACTATTTCACTTGCGACACTTGCTCCGCCGATGTGCGGCTCACANNTGCCGCGCCCGCCAAACTCTCGGTGATGGACTGGCTGCGGGCGAAGTGGCTTTCTCCGGCACTGGTGGCGGTTGCTGCCGCTGCGGTCGCGGTCATTGCCTTTCAGAACGCCGTCGTCATTCCGGCCCTGAATGCTCCCCGTGCGCTCCCGGCACTGGCGCTGGATCTTACTTCGCGAGCTTCCCTCCCCCGATTGGGTCCGGCCGATCCGCTGCATTTCCTGGTTGCGCCGGAGCGGCCCGCAAACGCGGAGCTGGTCTGGGTGGAATTGAGCACCGACTCGGGCAAGACGCTCCGCAGCGGCTCTGTGCCGGCGCCCAAGGCCCAACAGCCGGTCGATATTTATTTTCCTGGGACACTCAAACCGGGGCGGTATATCATAACGATACGTTCTTTTCTGAACGGCCGTCCCGGGGACCAAATCGCGAGACAGGCTTTTGCAGTGGGAACGGACCAGGAGCACACCAATTAATGACGAAAAGCAGCAAGCGTTATGTGTTCAGCGGACACGCCGTGGGTGTCGCTGCGCATTTTCATCGTTTGGGAAAGCTGGAAGGGCTGAATCACGCGATTCCGGCCGTCGGCGCCGCCGTGCTGCCGGTCACCGGAGGCCTTTCGCAGGCTGACGTCGCCGATTACCACTATCCGGTGGAGAAGCCGTGGAAGCGTTCCCTGATTTCGGTGGTACACGTCGCCAGTTCGGCGCTAGGCACGCTGGAACAAGATGGCTATCGCACCGTTGTCCACTCGAAGATCCAAAATGTGGACATCGTCGAGAAGCTGCACATCGACCTGGTGGAATTGAACATGTCCTCGACCCGAAAAGGGACAAAGCCACCGGCCATCCGCACGGCGGGGAACCATATCGAGGGGATGCGTCTGGGAAAAGTGGAAGTGACCGTGGTTCTGGACAACGAAACTCTGGAGCACTGCGGCACCAAACAGCAACTGGCCGACTATTATGCCCGGCAGGACGAGGCGTTTCGCGAACGCCATGCCTGGCGCTTTGGCACCAGGGCGGGAGCGCCGGCCATTCAGGATCACAACGGCTACTATCATTTCT
>OKRF01000039.1:44829-67515 GCA_900290315.1 Candidatus Sulfopaludibacter sp. SbA3
GGGAGCGCCGGCCATTCAGGATCACAACGGCTACTATCATTTCTCGCTGGTTCAGCAGATCAAGCTGAGCGGCTCGAAACGTGACCTAGCGAAGATTCCGCGCCCCCGGCACAACCAGATCGTATGGCCTGGATTCGGGCGCATCTTCTTGGGTGAGGTGCTGGTAGGCGATAACCAGCGCAGAATGACGATGGTCCGTCTCGACATGGGATCGGATGCCGGCGGATCCGGATCGGTTGGCGATGCCTCAACAAACGGCAGTTTATCGACGTAGTGCTGTCGCGTCTGTCCTGTTTCTGCTGGCAGGCGCATGCGCCCGGCCCGACTCCCCCGAGCGAGTCTATCAGCGGGCTTGGGCCCAATACGTCGCCGGGGATCTGCCGCAGACCATCCTGACTGTTTCCAAAGAATCCGAGCACTGGAAAGATCGGCCGAGGAGTGTCTGGTTTTGGAAGTTTCGTCTGCTGCACGCGGAAGCATTGCTGGGCCAGAGCAAGCTTAAGGAAGCCGCCGCTCTTCTGCAAAACCCGGTGCCCCCGCTATCGGCACTGAGCCAGATCACCCTCCGCCGCCAGGTGGACCTAGCCAATCTGTACTTAAGTTCCGACCGACAGCAAGCCAACGCGCTGCTGGATCAAGCTTCAGCAAACGTCACAGACTCCGACCTGCAGCTCCGCATCCGGCTTCTCAAGGGCGTGGGCTGGGTGGGTGCGAACGAAATCGAGAAGGCAGAGGCGGAGTTCACCGCCGCGCTGAAAGGGGCGTCCGCCGCCGGAAACGCCTACCGCGAGGCGGGAGCTCTGAACAATCTGTCGTATTGCGCCCGCCGTCACGGCGACTACGAAACGGCGGTGGAATTCGCTTCCAAGGCGCTCGACACAGCCAGCCGCGCGCATGCCCAAATGGTCGCGGGGCAGGCCCACAACAATCTTACGAACTACTACATTTATTTGGGAAACATCGGCGGTGCGTCGGATCACGTGCGGCAAGCGATCAAACTCCTCGAACCGATCGACGCCCGCGCCGACCTGATGACCGCCTGGAATCTGCTGGGCGTCGTGCACTATGCCGAGGACGACTTTGCCGGAGCCATTCAGAGCTATGAACGCGCTTACCGCGTAGCCATGGAGTTGGACAAGAAGGTCGAGGCTGCGCGATCCGCTGCGAACCTGGCTATGGCCCTCATCAAGACCAAGGAATGGAGCAGTGCGGCGTCGTGGAACCAGAAGGCTGCGGATTTGGCCGCACAGCCGGGCGGAAGTTCGATCCTGCCCTACCTCGCCAGAAACGATGCGCACATCGCCCACGGGAGCGGAGATCTTGACGCGGCGGTCCGGGTGAGCCGCACCTTGCTGGCAAGTACGCAGAAGAGCCCCATCCTGCGATGGGAGGCCTATGCTGTTCTGGGGAGCATCGACGCCCGGGCGCGGCGGTTCAGCAAGGCCGACGAGGAATTCGGGGCCGCGCTCGCTGAAATCGACGACGCCCGCCTACAGGTGGAGAATCCGCAAAACCGCATCACGCTCTTCTCCAGCCTGATTTCGTTCTACAAGGAGTACGTTGACAGTCTAGTGGAGCAGGACAACGACGCTAAAGCGCTCACGGTAATCGAGTCCAGCCGGGCGCGTGTGCTGTCCGAATCGCTGCGGCGCAAAGCAGATTCCACGATCTTCGACGCGTCCGGACTGAAGCGCCTTGCCGAAAACACCGGGAGTTCGGTGATCTCCTTCTGGCTGGCGCCGGAACGATCCTTCGCTTGGCTGATTACGCCCCGCGAAGTACGGCGCTTCACCCTGCCTCCCGCGGGCGAAATCGAATCGCTGATTGCCGCGTACCGGAATTCCGTGGAGCATTCGTGGGGCGATCCCCTTGCCGCGAACGACGCCGCCGGAACGAAGCTGTGGACCGTTCTGCTCGGGGAGATGGCGCCGCGGATCCCGAAAGGCAGCCGCGTGATCGTGGTGCCCGATGGGGCGCTGCATCGCCTCAACCTGGAGACGCTGCCGGTGCCTGGACCCAATCCCCATTACTGGGTCGAGGACGTGGAACTGGCCGTCGCTCCCTCCATCACTCTCGTGGCGGCGAATGCCAAACCGTGGCATCCCGGCGCTCCGTCGCTGCTGCTGATGGGCGCTCCTGTTCCGGTTGCCAATTTCGAGAAACTGCCCCAGGCCGACGCCGAAATCGCCGCCATCCAGAATCGCTTTCCCGAGGCATCCAAGGCTGTCTTCACTGGCGCCGCGGCCACCCTGGCGGCCTATCAGAAAGTGACCCCGGGGCAGTTTTCCTTGATCCACTTCGCCGCCCATGCCGAACCGAATCCCGAAAGTCCCCTCGAATCGGCCATCGTGTTATCGCCGCAGCAGGGTCAATATCGTTTGAAGGCCCGCGACATCGTCGGCACCAGGTTGAATGCCGACCTGGTCACTATTTCGGCGTGCCGCAGCGCCGGGTCGCGGGTTTACGCCGGCGAAGGGCTGATCGGGCTGGCCTGGGCATTCCTGGAAGCCGGCTCGAACGCGGTGATCGCCGGGCTCTGGGACGTCAACGATGGCTCCTCCCGCTTTCTCATGGATCAGCTCTACGCCGGCATCGCCGCTGGGCAGCCACCCGCCCTGGCTCTGCACAACGCCAAACTCGCCACGCTGCAGGGCGATCCGCGTTTCCGCAAGCCTTATTTCTGGGCGCCCTTTCAGGTCTACGTGAGATCGGCGCGCTGGAGCCGTTGAGGGCGAGGAAGACAGACGACATAAAGCGGTCGTCTATCCGACTGGCGGAACGCCCATCCCAACAGACGACAAAAAACGATCGTCTGTCCTACTCGGGCTCGCGAACGGTTAAGTAGCGATCCGCCGGTGCGCCTTCCACGTGGGAGACCGCTCCGCTGGGCCAGTGGATTTCGACCGCCGCGCGAGTCTCCGCGCCTAATCCGAAATGCACCCGCACGTCGCTGGAACTGGCGTAGCCGACCGACGTGGTGACGTGATTCCACTGTTCGCCTTTTGCGGTCCGGATGTGGACTGTGGCACCGATGGCGTCGCGATTGCTCGCGTGGCCGATCAGCTTCAACCCCAGCCAGTGATTGCCGCCGCCCGTGATATTGCGCAGCAGCGCGGGCTTCTCTCCCAGGCGTGAGATCACCACATCGATGCGGCCATCGTTATCGAAATCGCCGAACGCCGCGCCGCGGTTTAGCGCCGCAGGACCGGCGGGCACGGGGTCGAACGTGCCATCGGGCCGCTGCACCAATGCCAGGCTGTGCTGCCGCGCCGAAGTGCCGGAGACAGCGTCGGCGTTCTCGTTCAGGTCGCCATTGACGGCGAACAGATCCTTGCGGCCATCGTTGTTGAAATCGTAAATGCCATTGCTCCATCCGGTGGTGGCGACAGTGGCGGCGCCCACCCGCGAGCGGTAGGTGAAATCGGCGAACAGGCCCTTGCCCAGATTGCGGTAGAGCGGGTAGGTCTCGTGAGCGATGGCGGTCAGGAAAAGGTCCGGGCGGCCGTCGTTATCCACATCGCGGAAGTCCACACCCATCGAAGAAAGAGTGCGGCCATCGTCGTTCACTGCGACTCCCGCGGCCAGCCCCACTTCGCGGAATCGGCCGTTGCCTTCGTTGTGGAACAGGAAATTAGGCAGCGTGTCGTTGGTCACCAGGATATCGATGCGGCCATCGCCATCGTAATCGGCGAACGCCACTCCCATGCCCTTGCCGATGTACCGGCGGATGCCGGCGGATTCGGAGACGTCGGTAAAGGTGCCGTCACCGTTGTTGTGGTAGAGCGTGTTCGGCAGTCCGGAGTAAAGATCGGGATGGCAGTGGAGCAGGGCGCCCGACCGCGGATCGCGGCACGAGGGTTCATTCTTCGCATCCCACGCGACGTAGTTGACCACGAACAGGTCGAGCTGCCCATCGCCATCGGCATCGAACCAGCCGGCGGCTACCGACCACGGCTCGCCGCGAATGCCCGCCTTGGCTGTGACATCTTCAAAGGTGCCGTCGCCGCGGTTGTGGTAAAGAATGTTGCGGCCTACTCCCGCGACGAACAAATCGGGATGGCCGTCGTTATCGTAGTCGGCGGCCGCCACGCCCATGCTGTAGCCCTCGCCAGCGACGCCGGCCTTCGCGGTGACGTCTTCGAAGACGCCGTTGCCGCGATTGCGGTATAAGCGATTCCAGTAGCGCGGGTCGCGCTTGCCGAAGCCCGGCTGCAGTGCTCCGTTGGCCAGGAAGATATCGAGAAGCCCGTCGCCATCGTAGTCGAACAGAGCGACGCCGCCCAGCATCGTCTCGATCTGGTGCTTTTCGCCGGGAACCGCGCCGTTGCGTAGCACGAATTCAATACCGGAATTGGCGGTGATGTCCTCAAACTCGATCGCGCCCGGCGGCGCTGCACCAGGCGACGCGACAATCGCCGCCAGCAGCGCGCAGACGGCCAACGGCCGCGCGATTAACGAGGCTCGCAAAACACGGCGACAGTCGGATATGAGGGACGACGCATCGGGATTGCGTAAAGGGGCAAAACGGTGACAGGCAACCAATTTCGCAAAAGCGGCGAAATTCCTCGCCTGCCACGGCTTTGCGGCGCATACGTTTGCCGCGCCGTCATATTTTGCGAGCCTCCCTAGTTCAGCTTTTTCCAATCCGGACTGTCCTCGCGAACGGAGATGATCTGGTTGACGTCCNNATCGATTTTTGCTTTCTTACCCAGTCCGAAATGCTGGCGGTAAGGGCAAGTGGCGCCAAAGCCCTCGCTGCCCTTCACTTCGCGATAGACCAGCAGGTCGCCCGCTTTCGCGGTGAGTTGCGTGCCCACAGCGAAGCGGTTGCTCTTCACGCCGCGCAGGTCCACTTCCAGCCAGTTGTTCTGGTTGGCCTTCAGGTTGTGATAAATGGCGTCATAGGCGTGGTCGCCGGGGTAATGGCCGCCGAGTTGGGCGAAGATGTCGAGCGCGCCGGTGTTGTACAGATCCACGAAGGCCACGCCGTGCCCCTTGTTACCGGGGCGGGCAAAGCCCACGTAGCGGGTGAGATCGGAAAACGTGCCGTTGCCGTTATTGCGGAAAAAGCGGTTGGGCTCCAGGCGGCTGATCTGCGGATCGCCCGTGCCGAAATAGAAATCCACGTAGCCATCGTTATCCACGTCGGCCACGCCGGCGCCCATGGTGCCCATGGGGTAGTAGAGCTTGGCATCGAAGGTGACGTCGCTAAACGTACCGTCGCGGTTGTTGCGATAGAGGCGGTTGTTGTCTTTGTTCACGGCGCGGGCATTGGCCGGGGCGTACCCCTTCCGCAGCCCTTCCACCGTGGCATCCCAGGAAGCCAGGCTGGTGGTGAGGATATCGGGCCAGCCGTCGTTGTTGTAATCCACGAAGAAGCAGACAAATCCGTTGTGAGGACCCTGATAAACGCCTGCCTTTTTGGCAACCTCCGTGAAATGCCAGTTGCCATCGTTGTGATACAGGCGATTGGGCGCGGGGTCGAGGCCGTTGAAGAGAATGTCGAGGCGGCCGTCTTTATCGTAATCGCCGAGGGCTGCGCCGACCGCGCCGAACGCGGCGGGCTCATTGATGCCGGCGGCTTTGGTCATGTTGGTAAAGGTTCCGTCGCGATTATTGCGGTAGATCTGCGGCACGCTGCCATCCTTGAGCACGCCGTTGGCGATCACCACGTCGAGCCACCCATCGTTATCCAGATCGCCCCACAGAGAAACGAAGCCCGAGCCCGGATCGTCGAGCCCGCTCTTCTGGGAGACGTCGACGAAGTGGCCGTGTTCGTTGTGGAACAGTTTGTCCGGCATGGGGCCGTTCCATCCGTTGAGCGAGATGAACAGGTCGAGCCATCCATCGTTGTCGTAATCCACCAGGTTCAGGGAGTAGCCGGAGGGGACGCCGCCTAGACCTACCTGATCGGTGACTTCGGTGAACTTGTCGCCGTCATTGTGATAGACCCGGATGAAGGTGCCGCTGCCGCTGACGATCACATCCAGCTTGCCATCGCCATCGATGTCGCCCCAGGCCACCGTGCCATTGCCGTGGAGCGAGTGGATGCCCACTTTGGACGCGATGTCCTCAAAGGCCAGGAGCGGCGGATTAGCGGGATCGATGGCGGGCTCATCCACCGGGAACTGCACCGCGGCGGGCATGGGCGGAGGCGGGCCCTGCAGCCGGTCGAGCGCTACGCGCAGCAGCCACTGGTCAGTGGGATTCATGTGAACCTGCAGGGCTTCGTAGAAATTGCGGCCGGCCTGCACGAAGTCGCCCATGCGGTAGTAGCATGCGCCCAGTTCGCGCAGCACCTCCATCTTCTGGGCAGCCGAGAGGTTGCGCGTGAGGGCCTGTTTGTAGAAGGAAACGGCCTCGGGAAAGTTGCCGCGGCGGGAGTGCGCGTTGCCCATGAGCAGCAACGCGGTGGATTCGTCGGTGCTGAACGGCATGGAATCGTCCAGCACCTGCTCCAGCATGTCGATGGAGCGGTCCAGGCCGAGCATGGGATCATGCGGCACGCGGTGGCCGCCCTCTTTGGTGAAGCGGACTTCGCCGCTCATCCAGGCGCTCAGGTCCAGAAGAAATCCGTTGGCGTGCGGCTCGAGCTTGGCCGCACGGGCAGCCAGTTCGTACGCCAGGTTGGGATTGTAGTACAACAACTCGGCTCGCGCGTGAATCACGGCCTTGGCGCGCAGGGCGGGAATGTGATCGGGATTGTGCTGCAGGGTGCCGTCCAGCATCTCCATCGCAAGGGCCAGGGACACGCGGCGCTTTTCGGGGTCTTCCATTTGGTAGAAGTCCATCAGGTACGCGCGGGCGATCTGGTAGAGCACCTCGGAATCGTCGGGCCGCAATTTGCGCTGGGCTTCGAGTTCCTGGCGGGCCTCTGCGGTCTTGCCCTCGCGCAACAGGAGCAGGGCTTTGCGCAGGGGGCCGGTCTTTTCAGGCAGGGGAACGACCGGGAATTGGTGAACCGCGTGCTCCTGCTGGCCGATCAGAATGGCGGCAGCCAGCCCAAAAGCCAACATGGATTTCCAGAGCCAACTCGTCATGCACAGTCCTAGTGTCTAAGTTTAGTAGACTCGCAGCATGCCCGTGGAGGACGAATGGTTGACCGGATGGGATCTCACGCCGGGAATCGTCTCAGTGTGGGCGGAGGCCGATGGACGCGCCATGGTGTGGCGCCGGCTCGCAGGGGACCAGTTGGTGCGTGAGGAGGCGCGGTTCCGCCCCTGGCTACTGCTCGATCGGCTGGACGATCTGCAGCATTGCGGTGACGTGACTTGTACGGAACTCGAAGGCCCGGGTACGTTGCGGTACCTGGTCAGCGCCGATGATGGGAAGACATTGACGGCGGCGGTCCTGAAGGGGCGGCGTATTGGCAACCTGCGCGATTTGGGAAAGGCCGCCGTGCTGGCGCTACCACCTGAAGAGCAATACCTCGTCACATCCGGCAGAACGTACTTCCGTGATCTCTCGTTCGACCACCTGCACCGCATGCAGTTCGATCTCGAAACGACCGGGCTCGATGCCAACCGCGACCGCATTTTTATGGTGGCGATCCGATATTCGTCGGGCGAAACCGAAGTACTGGAAGCGGAGACGGACGGGGATGCCGGCGAAGCCGATCTGATTCGCCGGCTGGTGGCGAAAGTGCAAGCGGAGGACCCGGACGTCATCGAGAATCACAACCTGCACGGGTTCGACCTGCCGTTTCTGGATCGCCGCGCGCGCCTTCTGCGGGTGCCTCTCGCGCTGGGACGAATCGGCCCGCCGGGGTTGCGGCAGCGGGGAGCCCGGCGCGGGACTGCGAGCGGTGCGGACGCTTCTCGCCGCGTGCGCTTCGTCGCTCCGGGGCGCGAACTGATCGACTCCCTGGATGCGGTGCTGCGCTACGACTTCGCCACGCGCGAGCTGCCGGATCACGGGCTCAAGAGCGTGGCGCGGCACCTGGGGATCGCCAGCCCGGATCGCGAGTACATTCCAGGCGATCAGGTCTATACGGTGTATCGCCGCGACCCGGCGCGTGTGCGCCGCTATGCGACCGGCGATGTGCAGGAGGTCGCTGCGCTCGCCCGCATGCTCGGCGGCGCGGCGTTTGCCCTGGCGCAGATGGCTCCGCGGAGGTACGAGCGGCTTGCGGATGCGGGAGCGGCCACCGGGGTGATCGATCCGTTGCTGGTGCGGGCGTACCTGCGCGCGGGGATGGCGTTGCCCGCGCATCAGCCCGGTGACGGAACGACGCACACGGGCGCGGCCCTCCACCTGTTCGCCACCGGCGTGGCGCGGCGCGTGGTGAAGGCGGACGTCGCCAGCCTGTATCCGTNNCGCGCGACCATCTGGGCGCGATGCTTGCGTTGGTGGATCGATTGGTGGAGCGGCGGCTCGCTGCCAAGGCAAGTGCGCGGGCGGCGCCGGCGGGCTCGGCGGAGCGGTATGCCCACGAAGCCATGTCCGCGGCTATGAAGCTGGTGGTGAACTCGGCCTACGGATACCTTGCGGCAGGCGGCGATCTCACGCGCTTCGCCGACGTGCACGCCGCCAACGAGGTGACCCGGCGCGGCCGCGCAACGCTGGAGCTGATGTGCCGCGAACTGGCCGCTCGCGGCGTGACGCTGCTCGAGGCGGACATTGACGGCGTCTACTTCGCGGTGCCCGAGGAGTGGGGCGAGAAGGACGAGCGGCGCGTGGTGGCAGAGGTCGCCGCTTTGCTCCCTACGCTCGTGCAACTCGAATTCGAAGGGCGTTATGCCGCCATGCTTTCGCATGAACCGAAGAATTACGCGCTCCTCGCGTACGATGGCTCGCTGCTCCTTCGCGGTGTGGCCTTCCGTTCGAGCCGCGCGGAGCCATTCGGCGAGGCATTCCTGCGGCGCTCGATCGCGCGACTCCTCGCAGGGGACGTGGCCGGCGTGCGCGACATCTACGTGGCCACCCTGGATGCCCTGCGCCGCCGCGAACTTCCCGCGTACGATGTCTCGTCCAAGGTGCGGCTTACCAAGACACCGGAGGAATACCTCGAAACCCGGGACACGCGTCGCGAACTGGCCTACGAAGCGATGCTGGCAAGCGGCCGCGCGTCGTGGACGGCCGGCGACCGCATCCGGGTGTATCGCACGAAGTCGGGCTCCGGCGGCGTCATTGACGAAACGGAAACAGGCGTCCGCGACTATGACGCCGATCACTACGCGCGTCTCTTGCGCGAGACCTTCGCGGCCCGCCTGGAACGCGCCTTCACTCCCGCCGGCTACGAGGCCGTTTTCGCCGACCCCGACCAGATGTCGCTGTTCACACCCTCCGCAGCGACAATAGGAACGGTGCTCACCAAGGAAAATCCGTCAGCCTGATCTGCGCGATTATTGCGATCCGTGATAAATCGCTCGGATCAGGCTGACGGATTTTCGCTCCCCCGCTCATTTCGGCAAAGACGCCTGCACGAACTTCACCAGGTCGGCGTGATATTTGGCCGCCGCGGGCTGATCGATGTACACCATATGTCCGGACTCGTAATAGCCCAGCGAAATGTTGTTCTTCTTGATTTCGTCCGAAGCCTTCAGGTGAGCGATGGTCCACTCTACGGGGTAGAAGGGGCAGGCAAAATCGTAATATCCCATTCCCACGAAGAGGTGCATGTGAGGATTCTTGGCGAAGCCGTCTTCCAGGTTGACTACCGTGTTGTATTCGCCCGACCAGGGCGGCGCGTTGCCGGCAACGTAATAGAGGTTGTCATTCTTGTAGTTCAGGTCATTGCGAACGTACGACTCAAAGGCGGTAAGGAAACAGTCTTCGATGTTGGCATTGCTGTAATCGAAGCTGGTATTGGTGGCGCCGCCGTCCAGTTGGTAGCCGGCAAAGCGCGAATCCAGCCGTGACGTCATCAGGTGCTGATCGCGCAGCAGTTCCGTGCTGAAGGGCCCCAGCGGGACACGCAGGTCAAGCCCATCGATGTAACTCTTCGACAACCCGGTAAATCGCGCCATGTCGGCTAGGACCTTGTCGCGCTGGGCCTGCGTGGCGCGCGCGCCATCGAACAGGTACTCCAGGTATTCGCCGGAAGCAAAGTCGCGCGCCTGCTTGGCGATCTGGTCGACCGTGAGCTTCTGCAGATCCGGCGGCAGCTTCTTGTGAAAATGCGCCGTCATGATTTCGGTGGGCAGCGTGCTGAGCTGGCGCTGCTCGCCCGCGGCGGCGTTGGAATCGATGACGGCCGATAGGAGCATCACTCCGTTGATGGGAATGTCGTGGTCGGTCAGGTAGCCGGCGAGCCCCGCCGCTCGCGTGGTGCCGTAGCTCTCCCCGCCGACAAATAGCGGCGAGCCCCACAGATTGTATTCGTTCAGGAAGCTGCGGATGAATTCGCCGAAGGCGGCCAGATCGTTCTCCACGCCCCCGAACTCAGGACCGAATTGCGGCTGGTCCGGACGGCTGAAGCCCGTGCCCATGGCGTCGATGAACACCAGATCGCCAGTATCCAGCAAGCAGTTGGGATTGTCTACGTAGGTGTACGGCGGCGGTGTAGCCAGGCCGTTCGGGGCCATCTTCACCATCTTGGGGCCAAAGGCGCCCATGTGCAGCCAGACGGTAGCCGCTCCCGGTCCGCCGTTGAACAGAAACCAGACCGGCCGTTTGGACCTGTCAGTGACGCCGTTCTTGGAATAGTAAATGTAGAACAGGTGTCCCCTGGTGGCTCCGCTGGTGGCCTGGCGGATGGGTATGAACCCGGCGTGGGCCGTATAGGCGATGGTCTCTCCGTGCAGCGTGATCTGGTGCTGCGTGGTGATGGGCTGCTCCGGGTATCTGATCTGCTGCATCCCTTCTTCGCTGTTGTAATTGAAGCGATAGAAGTCGTTGGTAGCGCCCGTCGCCGCTCCCCTGCCGCGGCCCTGTGCGTAGGCGCCAGCGGCCGTGGCGGCGATGAGGATGAGGAAGATGCTCAACCGAAGGTGAACTCTCATTGCAGTGCTCCTTTGACGAACCGGGAAAGCTCGCTCTGTAGTTTAGCCAGCGCCTTGTTGTCGACATAGGTCCTCTGCCCAGCCTCGAAATGGCTGACGGTGATGTTGCGGGCGCGGACCTCGGGCGACACGTTCAGGTGGGCCAGAGTGAACTCGGCGGCATAGAACGGCGCATTCAGGTCAAAATAGTTGATGCCTACGAAAAGGCGCAATTTCGGATTGCGAGCGAAAGCCGCGGCGAGGCTGGCGTCATCGCTCCCGGTGGATGTGAATACGCCCACACCGCCGCTCGACAGGTAGAAGATTCCACTGCTGCTGCCGTTGTAGGTGAGTTCACGCTGCAGGTAGGACTCATATGCCGTCTGGAAGCCGCCGGCGAGATTGCTCTCATTGAAATCGATGGCGGCGGCGGGCGCGCCAAAGCCGCCGCGTCCACCGCGTCCTCCGCCGGCGGACGGGATAAAGCCGGTAACGCGCGCGTCCGAGTTCGCCAGGCTGCGGTGCTGGTCGCGCATCAGTTCGCTGCTGAAGCGATCCAGGGAGATGCGTAAATCGTTGTTTAGGATAAATGCCTTCGTCAGGCCGGTGAGCCGCGAGAGGTTCGCCACTACCTTGGTGCGCTCTTCCGGAGTCATGCGGTCGCCCTTGTAGAGCGCGTGCAAATACTCTCGCGATGCAAACTGGCGAGCCTGTCCCGAAATCTGTTCGGCGCTCATCGCGTTCAAGTCCGGCGCCAGTTTCTTGTGGTGCCAGGCGGTCATGATCAGGCTCGGCAACAGCGTGATGTACTGCGCGTCGCCCGCGACGGCGTCGCCGCTCGGGGCCATCGAAAGCAGCACCACGCCGTGAACGGGAATCTGGTGTTCGATGAGGTAGGCGGCCAAGCCGGCCACTCGCGCAGTGCCGAAATCCTCGCCGGCCAGGAAGAGCGGCGAATTCCGCCGATTGGAGGTGTGGATGAAGCTGCGTACGAACTCTCCGAGGGAGGCGACGTCCGCTGCCGTATTCCAAAAGCTGGGGCCGCGACTCGGCTGGTCAGGCCGGCTGTATGCGGTGCCCACCGGATTCACAAATACGAGATCCGCCTGACCCAGCAGAGTATTGGGGTTGTCCACCCAGGTATAGGGTGGCATGCCGGCGGTGCCGTCATTCGTCCATTTCATGCGCTTCGGGCCTACGCCGCCAAACTCCTGCCATGCCGCCGCCACACCCGGAGCGCCGCCGAGGAAAAACAGCACCGGCCGCACGGTCCCCTCGCTGACGCCGTCTCTGGTGTAGCTGGTATAAAACAGGTGGGCTTCCGATTGTCCCGTGGTGGCGTTGCGGAGGGGCATGAAGCCCACTCGTGTGGTGTAGGCCAGGGCTTCCCCGTTGGACGTAATTTTCTGGTGGGCTTCGGTGGGCTGGGAATCGGGTATTGCCGGCCCCGAGCCCGCGGCCGGATCGTAAGTGTAGAAATCGCTGGCGCCACCTCCCGCGCCAACTGCGGCAGCACCGCGCCCGGGCGGAGTCGCAGGGGCGGTGGCAGGGGCGCCGGCCTGTTGCGCCGCAGCAGCCCGGCCGGCCCGGCCGGTGCCGCCCTGGCCCCAGGCATTCGACGATATGCCGAGCGTGATGACCAACAGGATTCGTCCGTGACGTAGATGTCGCATTGCTAGTCGCTCCTGGCCCGAAGGTACGTAGAGGCACTAGTTTACAGCAGACGGCGGCGCTACTACCAGCTCGCGAATTGTCGTCACCAGAGTGTTATATAATCAGGGTAAACTACCTGTTAAGCGAGAATCGAGATTGGTATGTGGTATTCTTCTCCGTCCGAAAGCCAGGATGACCAAGCGCTGTGGCGCACCAGTATGGTATCTGTCGTCGAACCTGAGCCGGATACATTTGTGCCTGAGTACACAGAACGTGGCTTGAATGCGTCGGCCAGCCCGGAAGCAGCCAGCGTGCCGGGCAGCGAATATTGGTTACCCTAAAGATCAACGGTCTCGTAGAGTAAAAAGAGGAAGCGTGACGGCTCGAAGCCCGGTGCGCGCATGCTCTTCGTCGAACCAAAGGGGCATGTCACGGATTCCCAGTTTGCAGCGGAGTCGCAAGGCGGCGCGCGACGCGGGATTCACGCTTCTGGAATCGCCTTCCCTGTGCCGCAGACACGCCGCGCTTCTGTAAATCGCCCTGTAGTTGGAAACCCAATCTGCGGGTCTTAGAAGTAGGATGACAAAAATGACGACCTTCCGCCTTGGTCTGGTGTTCGTGGCGGCGTTGCCGCTGGCGGCGCAGTTTTCGAACCTGGCGACAGACGATGCAGGCAGCCGCGTGTGGTTTTCGTCCGCCCTCCAACTCCGCGGCACACAACAGAATCAGTTTCCCAAAATCTTCATTGCCAACGCATCGGGCAACGTGCAACTCATTGCCCAAGCGGCGGCCAGCGATTCCTATTCCCTGCTGACCAATCCGGAAGTTTCCGGCGATGGCACCGTACTCGCCTATACAGCGGAGTACTACTGTCCAGGGCACGTTGCCTGCCGGGCGACAGACTACAGCCAGGGAGTCGTTACCACGGCGAACGGTCCCCTCATCCTGCCTGGCACGTTTCACCTGAGCCGTAATGGACGATACCTCCTGCGCGAAAACTACACTTATTCCGCTCCCACAGACCAGTTCGAAGTCATCGATCTGACAACCCTGCAAAAAAGGGATGTCCTGGTCGGGATCTTCCAGGCAATCACAGCAGGCGGCCGGCAAGTGACGTCGGCTGGCGCGGTGCTGGCTTACGCGGACGGTCTGTGGCTTTTCGCTCCTGACGGAAGTGCGCAGTTGGTACCGACTTTCAACGTGCCGATCCCCTCGACATCGCCATTCTCTTCGTTTGCGGCACGCGCCGCCGTGGACGATTCCGGGACACACATTGTTTATCAAGCCGCGACCGCGGGATGTGCACTCATCTTGACCAGCGCATCCGCCAGCGCCCAGCCCACAGCCCTGGTCCAATCCGGCCAGCCGTGCACGATGCAGACGCTATCGGCCGATGGCACAACGGTGCTATTCACTTCCCCGGCGAACTTCGATGGCAGCAACGCCGCCGGGCTCCCCGAATGCTGGGTGGTGGATACTACATCACAAGTCATACGGCCGGTAGGTCACGATGTCGCGGGCATCGCCGAAGCGACCCTTTCGGGGAACGGCAGCGTGGTCTGGGCGGTCACATTGGCGGGCCGGCTGATACGCATGGATCGCAACACGGGCGCCACGCAGGAGATTATTTCGCAGACCACGGCAGTGGATCAAAACACGCTCGGGTTTCCCTTGGTGGCTGCGCCGGGGGCGCTGGTGCATTTGACCGGCCGCGGCCTGGCGGCGCAATCCGCATCCTCAACGTTGCCGCTGGCCACCACCGTAGGCGGAGTCCAACTGTTGGCCGATGGCCAGCCGCTGCCGCTGCTGTCTGTGGCGCCGGCGGATATCGTGTTCCAAGTCCCGTGGGAGATGCAAGGCACGCACACGCTGACGTTGGCCCAACACCAGTCGCCGTTCGAAGAAGCGCTCTCGGCCACTCTGCAGATTCAGCCCGCGGTGCCAGCTTTCTGGTCCACGGCCGATGGTTCGCCCGCAATCGTACATGGAGATTTCCACGGGCTGGTCACGCCAGGCGATCCGGCGCATCCCGATGAGATCCTGCACTTGTATTTGACGGGGCTGGGCGCCGCCACGCCTGCGGTGGCCACGGGGCAGGCCGCTCCCCAGTCGACCCTTTCGATGATGACCGGCCCCGTGTACGTGTTTTGGGCGGGAGACTTGCCGATCAACTTTCCATTCAAGGCGGAGGTTCTGTTCGCCGGGCTGGCGCCGGGAACGGTGGGGCTGGAACAGATCGACGTGCAAGTGCCGCACGAAGCGCCCACCCAACTCGGCGTCTCGGTTCAGGGCAGTTCCGGAGGAGGCACGGCGGCCACATTTCCGGTCGCACCGTAGGACAGACGATCGTTTTTTGTCGTCTGTCATCTTCCGGGTTCGTGAGTGAATAAGGACATGGACGTCCCATTAGCGGACATCCGGCTGCCCGCCGTGCAGCTTTTTCAGTAAGTTGCCGGCGGCAGCGCAATTGCAATATCGATACAAACTTATGCCGCTCTTGCAGGACATTCGCTACGGCGTGCGCACGCTGCGCAAATCCCCGGGTTTCACCCTGACAGCCATCGCCACGTTGGCTCTGGGGATCGGCTCCACCACAGCCAATTTCAGCGTCTGCGATGCCATGCTGTGGAAACCTCTGCCGTTGCCGAACCTGAACCGGCTGGCGATGGTGTTACAGCGGATTCCCGATCAGCCCAACGAGTGGAGGAGGATGGCTCCCGCCGACTTCGACGACATCCGCCGGCAGCAGACCGCGTTCGAAGGAGTCGCCGCCTGGGATAACGAACTCTGCAATCTGGCCGGTAACGGCGCCACCCCGGAGCGCGCCAGCCGTTACATGGTGACGCCCAACTTCTTCGCCTTGTCGGGAGCCCGACCGGCCCTCGGACGCACCTTCGGGCCCGATGAAGACCAACCGGGACGGGAGCGCGTGGTGGTGCTCGGCGACGCGCTATGGAGACGCCGCTTCGCTGCCGACCCAGCCATCATCGGCCGCGATATCCGCATCAACGATGAAGACTTCCGGGTAATCGGCGTGATGCCGCACAAGTTCGTTTTCCCGATGACCTCCGAGTTATGGACACCGCTGTCCCTTTCACCCGCCGAGCGTAACGAGCGCAGCAGCCAGTATCTCTCGTTGATGGGTTTATTAAAGCCTGGCCGGGGAATCAGCCAGGCCGAAGTGGAAGTGAGGACCATCGCGTCCCGGCTGGCGCGGGAATATCCCAACACCAACAAGGAGCGCGTCTTCTTTTCCATGAGCGCTCATGAATTCCTGATCGGCACCTACTCGCATCAATACTCGATCATGATGTTTATCTCCGTGTTGTTCGTGCTGCTGATCGCCTGCGGCAACGTAGCCAACCTCCAATTTGCACGCGCTCTGGGCCGCTCACGCGAGGTGGCGGTGCGCGCCGCATTGGGCGCCGGCCGCGGACGCCTGATCGCCCAACAACTCACCGAAAGCCTCACCCTCTCGCTGGCCGGCGCTGCCCTTGGTTTGTTGATTGCCAGTTGGGACATCCAGGCGATTCTTGCGGGAATGCCTGCCGCCGTGGCGAAATACATCCCTGGCTGGTACGAAATCCGAATGGACCGGCGCACACTGCTGTTCACGCTGCTTGCAGCCGTGGCCAGCGGCGTTTTGGCTGGCCTGTTACCGGCCTGGCAGGGCGCGCGGAGCAACCTGCATGAAGCATTGAAGGAAGGCGGCCGCACCGCGTCTGCTGGCCGTGGCCGCAGTCGCCTGCGGGGCGTCCTTGTAGCCGCCGAAATCGCCCTGTCCATGGTCCTGCTGGTGGGGGCCAGCCTGATGATCCGCGGAACTGGCGCTCTCATCAACAACAGCCAGTGCTTCGAGCCGGGCACGCTGCTCACTTTGCGCCTTTCCATCACCCGAAATCGCTACCCCAAGAGCAGCCAGCAGGCCGCATTTTATCGCCAGGCGGTGGAGCGCACCAGCGCCATTCCGGGCGTCCGCACCGCATTCGCGGTGAAATCCATGCCCTACAGCGGCCACTACTATGGACGCAGCTTCACCATTGAGAATCGCGTCCCCGAGCCTGGCAACCAACCTGCGGCGCTGTTTCAGGTGGTGAGTCCGAACTATTTCTCCACCATGCACGTTCCGCTTCGCCAGGGCCGTTTCCTGATCGCAGCCGACGGGCGAGACAACCCGCACGTCGCCGTGATCAGCGAGTACGCGGCGCGGCGCTGGTGGCCGGGCGAACCGGCGCCCATCGGCAAGCACATTCGGTTCGATTTATCGCAAGGCGCGGGAGAGTGGGTCACCATTGCCGGCATGGTTGCGGACGTGCCTCACGAACCGTTCGAACGTGGGCCCAACCCTGTGATCTATGTCCCCGTCGAACAGTTCCCGCAAGAGCACATGGATTTCGGCGTGCGTACGACGGGCGATCCCAAGCTCATGGCGGCGGCGGTGGTCAAAGCCATCCATGCCGTGGATCCGGAAGAGCCTATCACCGACGTGTTTTCCTTCGAGGATCTGGCCAAGCATGAGACGCTCGGGTTGATTTACGTGGCCATCATCATGGGATTCTACGGCCTGGTGGCCCTGATTCTCTCGTGTGTTGGCGTCTACGGCGTGATGAGCTACCTGGTTTCGCAGCAGACTCACGACATCGGTGTGCGGGTGGCTTTGGGCGCTTCGCGGCCCAGCGTTCTCGGCATGGTCTTCCGCCGCGGTCTGGTGACTGTGGTGGGCGGCATCGCGGCGGGCCTGGTGGCGGCTTACGCCATGGCTCGTCTGATGGCGGTGCTCATTTTTGGGGTGCCTGCCAGCGATCCAGCCACGTTCTTTGGCATCCCGCTGGTCTTGCTTGCCGCCGCCGCGGTGGCTATCTACATTCCGGCGCGCCGGGCCACAGTTATCGATCCGATCATTGCTTTGCGGTGCGAGTAAGACGGGCTCGCAGGTTGACGGTCTGAACGCCCAACTCTACGGAGCCGGCTCCACATGCACCAGCACGTCCGCCACCCAGTCCAGCCGCTCCAGAATGCGCAGCCGCACCTGGTGGGCGATATCGTGCGACCGCCGTACCGTCATCTCCGGATCCACCTCCAGGTGCAGGTCCACGTGGTACTTCAATCCCGTTTTGCGCGCGAAGCATTTCTCCACCCCGCGCACGCCGGGCTCGCTGCGCGCGACTTCGCGAAGCTGATTCATCAGGGCGTCCCGGGGCATGGTGTCCATCAACTGCATGGCGGTGTCGTAGGCCACGCGAATCCCGGTGGTCACCACGATCAGCCCCACCAGGAACCCACCGTAACGATCGGCCTCGCGAAATCGCACGGGGTCGGCCAGGGTCAATCCCACAGCGATGAGTGCAGCCACGGCCGAGACGCCATCCATACTGTCGTTCCACGCGTCAGCCGTGAGCGCGGCGCTTTGCAGGCGCCGGCCATAACGAAACTTGTAGGCCGCCAGCGAACTCTTGGCGACCAGCGACGCCAGCAGCGGATAGATCACGAACGCCGCCACTGGCTGCCTGGGCTGCCCCAGGCTCTCCACGGAGATATAGGAGATCAGCGAGCCGCCCGCCGCGAGCAGCATGCCGATCAGCAGACCGGTCAGTGTCTCCACGCGCCCGTGGCCATAGGGATGATTCTCATCCGCGGGAATCGCGGCCAGAGTCAGGCCCAGCAGCACGAATCCCGAAGCGAAAACGTCGCCCGTCGATTCCAGCCCATCGGCAACTACCGCTGTGGAATGGCCCGCCATCCCAGCGATAATCTTCACCAGAGCCAGCGCGCCGCTCACCGCCATGCCGAGGACCGCGACACGTTGGCCGGTCTGCATGGTATGCGGGTGAGGCCGTTATGCCCGCGCGGGGTCTTTGCTTTCGGTATCCAAACCCAGGTCGGCGAACGCCGCCTTGGCCTTTTTGGCGTCGAACTTGCCCTCGCGCGCCAGGCGCGACAACGCCGCCGCCGCGATCGATTCCGCGTTGATCTCGAAATGCTTGCGCAGGTACTCGCGATTGTCGCTGCGCCCGAAGCCGTCCGTGCCTAGCGTCTCCATTCGCCCGGGAAGCCACGGAGCGATCTGGTCGGCCACCACCTTCATATAATCGGTAGCCGCCACAATCGGCCCGTCGACGCCCTTGAGCGCTTCCACGATAAACGGAATCCGCTCCGGCTCGTCGGGATGCAGCCGGTTCCAGCGCTCCACTTCCAAAGCGTCGCGGCGCAGTTCGTTATAGCTGGTCACGCTCCAGACATCGCTCGGTACGCCGTACTTGTCGGCCAGAATCTTCTGAGCCCGCAAAGCCTCGTTGAGAATGGGACCGCTGCCGAAAAGCTGCACCTGCGCCCCACCCTTTTCCGCCGCCTGATAACGGTAGATTCCCTTCAGCACATCGGCGGGATTCAGGCCCTGCGGCATGGCCGGCATGGCGTAGTTTTCGTTGTACAAAGTCAGATAGTAGAAGCCTGGCTTGTTCTCCTGGTACATGTGCCGGATACCTTCCTGCACAATGATGGCGATCTCGTAGGAATACGCCGGATCGTAGGTGATGCAGTTGGGCACGGTACTCGAAAGCACCACGCTGTGGCCATCCTGGTGTTGTAACCCTTCGCCGGAAAGCGTAGTCCGGCCGGCCGTGCCGCCGCACAGGAAACCCTTGCCGCGCGCGTCGCCGAACAGCCAGATCATGTCGCCGATGCGCTGGAATCCGAACATCGAATAGTAGATGAAGAACGGGATCATCTCCGTGGCGTAGTTCACATAGGAGGTGCCGGCGGCAGTAAAGCTCGCCATCGATCCGGCCTCCGTGATTCCCTCTTCCAGAATCTGGCCGTCCTTGGATTCCTTGTAGTACAGGAACATCTCCGCATCGTGCGGCTTGTAGAGCTGCCCCTTGCTGGCGTAGATGCCGAACTGCCGGAACAGCGATTCCATACCGAACGTGCGCGCTTCATCCGGAATGATGGGCACCACGTGTTTGCCCAATTGCGGATGCTTCATGAGCTGCGTCAGCACCCTCACGAACGCCATAGTGCTGGAAAGCTCGCGGCCGGCCGACCCCTCCAGCGCTTCCTTCATGTACTCCAGCGGCAGCGCTTCCCGCCGGCTGGCGGGAACGGTCCTGCTCGGCATGTATCCGCCCAACAGGCGGCGCCGCTCGTGCAGGTACGCCATCTCCGGGCTGTCCATGGGCGGCCGGTAGAACGATGCGTTGCGCGCGGCTTCATCCGGAATCGGAATCTCGAACCGCGACTTGAAATGGGCGATTTCCTGCTCGTTTAGCTTCTTCTGCTGGTGCGTGATGTTGCGGCCCTCGCCGGCTTCGCCCAGACCGTAGCCCTTGATGGTGTGGGCCAGAATCAGGGTGGGCTGTCCGGTGGTCTCCACTGCAGCCTTGAAGGCGTTGTAGACCTTTCGCGGATCGTGCCCGCCGCGACGCAGCCGCAACAAGTCGTCGTCACTCAAATGCGACACCAGTTCCAGCAGTTCCGGATACTTGCCGAAGAAGTGCTGGCGAATGTACGCGCCATCTTTGGTGACGTACGTCTGGAACTCGCCGTCCACCACCTCGCCCATGCGCTTCATCAGCAGGCCTGAGGTGTCACGAGCCAGCAGCGAATCCCAATCCTCGCCCCAGATCAGCTTTATGACGTTCCAGCCGGCGCCGCGGAAAGCCGCTTCCAGTTCCTGAATCACTTTGCCGTTGCCGCGGACCGGTCCATCCAGCCGTTGCAGATTGCAGTTGATCACGAAGATCAGGTTGTCCAGCGATTCCCGGGAGGCCAGCGTGAGCGAGCCCATCGATTCCGGCTCATCCATTTCGCCATCGCCCAGGAAGGCCCAGATCTTGCGCGGAGTGGCCGGAATCACGCCGCGGTTCTCCAGGTAGCGCATGAAGCGCGCCTGGTAGATGGCGTTGATGGGACCCAGTCCCATCGAAACCGTGGGGAAGTTCCAGAAATCCGGCATCAGCCACGGGTGCGGATACGAGGAAAGTCCCGGATGCTCGCGCAGTTCGTGGCGAAAATTCTTCAGGTGCTCCTCGCTGAGACGCCCTTCCAGAAATGCACGCGCATACACTCCAGGAGAGGCGTGTCCCTGGAAATAAATGAGGTCGCCCGGTTGATCTCCGTGCCTGGCGTGGAAAAAGTGGTTGAAACCCACCTCCAGCAGCGTCGCCAGTGAGGCGTAGGTGGAGATGTGGCCGCCGATTCCGGCGTCGTATTTGTTCTGCCGCACCACCATGGCCATGGCATTCCAGCGAATCAGGCTCTTGATCCGCCGCTCCATGGCGCGGTCGCCGGGATAGGGCGCTTCTTCGTGCGGTTGGATGGTGTTGACGTACGGGGTGTTGAGGTGAATCGGCAACTCGGCGCCATTGGCGCGAGCACGGTCCGTCAGCTTCTCCAAAAGGTATGCGGCGCGGTCCGGACCGGCTTCATCGATGACTTGATGCAGGGCCTCTACCCACTCTGAAGTTTCCTGTGGATCCAGGTCCACAACCCTCTCATTCAGTTTCTGGTGCATGGATACTTTTATTGTGGCACACGCAGCCCGGTGGGACAGACGATCGTTTTGCGTCGTCTGTCAATCAGGGGCGACCGCCCCGCAATACGGGCTGAAAAACCGGCGGTTGGTAGCGCCGGCGGTCTCGCCGCCGGTTGCACTCGCCGACCGGCGACAAGATCGCCGGCGTTACCCAGTCGCTGGGCCGGTTTTTCGACCCTGTTAGGATGGCCGCGATCGGCCACCAAAGCCGGTGCACGAAACCGCGCGGTCACGGACCTTGCGGTTCAGAAGTTTTTCGACCCTGTGTGGGATGGGCGTTTCGCCCGCCAGACTTCATGAAGAACGAGCGCGGCGGTAGCGCCGGCAATCTTGTCGCCGGTCCGGCGAGACGCACACAACCCCAGACCCCCGGCCCCTGTTTCTTCGAGAGTGTCTACCGGCTAGCTTTGCACGAACGTTTCCCGCTCCTGCCCGTACTCCTCGCGATACGACCGGTCTGGCGCCTGCGCGATGCGCATCAGTTCGCCGTGGTCCAGCCAGTTCAGGAAGCACCTGGAACAGTCGTCAATCACCACGTTGCCCGGTCCGCCGTAGAAGTGAGTGTCCATCCGCTGGTGGCATTGCGGGCAATCGATGTGCCGG
Organism: Candidatus Sulfopaludibacter sp. SbA3; assembly: GCA_900290315.1. GTDB lineage: Bacteria > Acidobacteriota > Terriglobia > Bryobacterales > Bryobacteraceae > Sulfopaludibacter. The sequence goes on from OKRF01000039.1 coordinate 66,541, forward strand.
TCCAGCTCCCCCCGGTCCGGCGCTTGCGGAGCCGCACACTCGGGCATGCCCGCCTTCAGTTCCTCCACCAACGGCAGGAATCTCGCCATCGGTATCAGCATTCCGCGGCATCGCGGGCAGTAGCGAATTCGCTCGCGCGCCACGATGGCGTGCATCAGCGGGACGGCGCAGACGGGGCACGCTTGCTCTGCCGCATCGCCCAGCACGCGCACTCCCTCGTCGTTCTTGTCGGCGTAGTAGATGCTCTTGCAGTAATCGCAGGCCAGGCCTTCCTGGTCACCTTCCAGGCGCAGAGGCGCGCCGCATGACGGGCAGTTCATAGCTGTGGGTTGCCGCACTCCGGACAGAACTTCGCCCGTCTGGGCATAGGCTGCCCGCAATCGACACAGAACTTCGACTCGGTTCCTTCCGCCACAGGCCTCAGCGCGCCCGACATCGTTTGAGCCATGGTTTGAGCCATCGCCAACCCGGCGCCCAGTCCCACTCCCGCCCCGGCCGTGCCGCCTGGATTTGCCGCCGCTACCGGCAAAGCCTGCGCTGCCTGAAACTGCGTGTACCGGCCCAGGTCGCCCGCCAGATTGACACCGATTCGCTGGTCCAGCACCTTCTGCAGTTCGTCCGGAAGCGACAGGTTCTCCACGATGAACTGAGCTAGTTCCAATCCCAGTCCTCTGCGATTTTCTCGGCCAGCTTGCCCTGGTTCGCCGCCATATCCAAGAACGCCACTTCGCTGGGAGCGAGGATGTCGGTCATCTTCGACACAATGGTGTTGCGAAGCTGGCCCTCCAGGTCGGAGACATAGTAAGTGTCGCGCGTGCCGCTCACCTTGCTGTAAAACAGCCGCGCATCGCAAATGCGGTAGGAATAAATGCCATACCCACGCAACCGCACCGCGCCGAACTCCTTGTCGCGGATCGTGATGGGTGTGGCCGTGCCCCACCGCTGATCCATCCGCAGCCGTGTGGAATAAAAGTA
>OKRF01000032.1:0-4307 GCA_900290315.1 Candidatus Sulfopaludibacter sp. SbA3
GAAACCTGCTGGAAGCTCTTCGCCTGAAAGGCGAAGGGTTTAGACCCGGTAATGGAAACTAAAATCCTGCCACAGCGCCACCAGCCGCGACGAATCGGTGTAAGGCAACGGACGCAGCAGCACATGATACACGGCCGTAAAGATAGCCGTGTTGGCGCCGATACCCAAAGCCAGCGTCAGGATGGCGATGAAGGTGAAGCCGGGGGTCTGGCGCAGGCGGCGCAGACCGTAACTGATGTCGCGAGCAATACCAGTCGTGAGCATAAGAAAAGAGGTGGATGCACGCCGGAGGCCGCGAGTAAGTGGTTTAGATTTCGCTTGCGGGTGCGCGGGCGGTGTCCGGATGCGGGACTGGCGTCTACGCCGCGGTCAGCAGGATGGGCGTGCCCTTGGTGATGACCACGGTATGTTCGTAATGGGCGGACAGGCTGCCGTCCGCCGTGCGGATGGTCCAACGGTCCTGCTGCAGCACGCCCTGTCCGCTGCCGGCCGCGATGATTGGCTCGATGGTGATCACGAGACCCTCGGTGAGCCGCGTGCGAAATTGCGGATCGTGATAGTTCGGAATGCTCGGCGGCTCATGAATGGTGCGCCCTACGCCGTGGCCGCACAGCTCGCGCATGACTTGAAAGCCGCAGCGTTCCGTCTCCCGCTCCACCGCGCGGCCGATGGCGTACACACGATTTCCGGCGCGGGCCGCCGGCAAGGCCTGGTAGAAGGCCGTCTCCGCGCAGCGCGCCAGGGCGTCAGCCTGCACGCTGGCCTGACCCGCCCGAATCGTCACGGCGGCATCGGCGTAAAAGCCGTCCTTTTCGGCTACCAGGTCCAGTTTGACCAGGTCGCCGGTTTGAATCACGCGATCGCCGGGGATGCCGTGGATGGCTTCATCGTTCACGCTGATGCACAGGGCGCCGGGAAAGCCGTAGACCTTCGGCGGCGCGGATTCGGCCCCGTTTTCGGCCAACACGCGGGCGCCCACATGGTCCAACTCCCCGGTGGTAATGCCGGGCCGGGTCGCTGCGGCGGTTTGATCGAGGGCCTGGCGCACGATTTTTCCGATGGCTCGCAACTTTTCAAACTGGGCCTGAGACTTGATGGACATACGGGGTCATTATGGCACAGGAGGTCGGGGACCAATGCTTGGGGCTGGAGGCCAGCAACGCCGCCGACTGCGTCGGATTGAGCGGGCGCGAGTTTGACCGGCGGCAAGACCGCCGGCGTTACCAGGTTTCGCGGGAGTCACAGACTAGGGGCATAGGCATTAAATCAGGCCGGAGTTTGTTGGTGCGAGGGGGATAAATCGGCCGGACTCGGCTCTTTCACGTCGTCTTATGGGGACCAGTTCCCAGCGCCTCAGGACCGCTGTTCGCAGTCGACAAATGGCGACTTCAGACTACTCCTTACAGTGAGAACTCCTTGAAGCTGGCGCATCATCGAAACCCGCGCTTACTGGAGCTGAAAATTCGCCGAAACATGGAATGGATATCCTGTACTGCTCATTACGAGTTGTTATGGGCAGTATAGCGGAGAGACGTAGTATGGCAAGTACTCCAGCGCCGAGCCGCCGGGCACAGCGGCCCTCATTTTGAGCCTAATAGGGGGCCCGCTCGCGGGCAACGATGGGTATGAAAATGGCGGGGCAAACGCGTCGGGATTTGCGGCGAATTTCGAGCCTGGCACGGATTTGCAGCGGATACGCGGCTCGGGATTTTCGAGGGTGACTTTTGAAACACGTCAACTCCGCGATTGGCGGACATTCCAGCAACAAGACTAATACCGGGAGGCCCGCGGCACTGGCGGACCTTGCCAGCGCGTCCCAGTCCAATCCCTTCATTCAATGCCTGATTGCGCGCACAGCGTCCCGGCGGCGTTTGCACGCCTTCGCGAGTGCCAGGCGGGAATAGGGGTACACTGGATTTCCATGGGTCGCCCGGTCGCGCATTCCGTCGCACTATTTGCGACCTTGCTGCCTTGCAGGGCCACTGGCGCCTATCCGGGCGCGGCCACGCAATCTGCGTCCGCCGCCATGCAGCGCGGCGACTTCCAGTCAGCGGCGCGAATTCTCCGATCTGCGGTGGGAGCCCGCTCACCATAGCGCGCCGCGAGCGCGTGGCGGCCAAAATGGGGAAACTGGAGCAGAGTATCGCCGAGTTGCAAAGGTATCTCGCTCGCCAACCAGAGGGTCCCGCCGAACACGATGAACTCGCGCAGGCGCAGCACAGCATCGAGCAGTGCGGCACGGGGCTCGATCTCGCCATCGCGACCGACCGGGGGCAAGGATGCCGCGGAAACGCTCGTTCGGCAAACTCCGCGGTGCCGGCCCGGCGACCCGTGGATCCGGGCACTCGCTGGCCGCGTCGCTCCAAGCGATGAGCCTCCTTATTTGAAGAGAGTTTTCCAAAGGAGTATCGAATGACGCGCAGACAGGCACTATCGCTTCCCCTGGCCCTAGCCGGCGCTCGGGCGAGCGCGCAGCAGGTCCGCGGCATGGCTTCCCGCGGCGTTCAATCCGTTCCCCGGGGCAAGCCTTCCGGACTGCCGTTTCACGCGCAATTCGTCAATATCGCACAGAAGGCCGGCCTGCGCGCTCCGGTCATCTATGGCGATGTTGCCCACAACGACTACATCGTCGACTCCATGGGATGCGGCGTAGCATTCCTCGACTACGACAATGACGGGTGGCAGGATATCGTGGTCCTCACCGGGCGCCGGCGCGAGTCCACTCCGCAGGATGCCATCATCCGCCTGTATCGCAACAATCGCGACGGCACATTCTCCGATGTCACAGCAAAGTCGGGTCTGGGCCGCAGCGTCTGGGCGACAGGTATTACCGTGGGCGACTACGATAACGACGGCTTCGACGACCTCTTCATTACGTGCTGGGGCCAGAACATACTGTTTCACAATAACGGCGACGGTACTTTCTCCGATGTAACTACAAAGGCCGGGCTGATTCATCCGGGTACGCGATATGGAACGGGCTGCACGTGGATCGATTATGATCGCGATGGCAGGCTCGATCTCTTCGTCTCGCACTATCTGGTGTTCGACGCGGACAAAGTGGCGCCGCGCGGAAAGGACCCGGGCTGTAACTACACCGGAATTCCCGTCTACTGCGGTCCGGCTGGCTTACCCCAGGAGAGTTGCCGCCTCTACCACAACAATGGAGACGGGACCTTCACCGACGTCAGCGATAAGTCCGGCATCTCTGCCGTCAAACCGGGCTACGCCCTGACCGCGGCGGCGGCGGATTTCGATGGCGATGGCTGGCCCGATATCTACGTCGCCTGCGATACCTCGCCCAGCCTGCTATTCCGAAACAATCGCGACGGCACCTTTTCGGAGTGCGGTCTGGAGAGCGGCGTCTCGTTGAGCGAGGACGGCCAGGAGCAGGCGGGGATGGGGCTGGGGATCGGCGATTACGACCCCGACGGGTACCTCGACATTTTCAAGACTCACTTTCGCGGTGACACCCCGGTGCTCTACCGCAATAACGGAAAGGGTAATTTTCGAGACGTGACAATTCGCTCCGGTCTGGGAGTGGAAACCCGCTTTGTGGCTTGGGGCGCTGGGATCGTGGACCTTGACAACGATGGTCTGCCCGACCTTTTCTGTACGACCGGCATGGTCTATCCCGAGGTGGAGCAGAAGCTGCCGGATGCGCCGTATAAGACGCCGAACGTAGTGTTTCGGAACTTAGGAGGGGGCAAGTTCGAGGAGTTACTCAGTGAGGCCGGCCCCGCGATCACAGAACTGCACTCCAGCCGCGGAGTCGCCTTTGGCGATTTCGACAACGATGGCGATATCGACATTCTCATCATGAATATGAACGAGCCGCCCTCGCTCCTTCGCAATGACGTCAGCGGTGGCAATCACTGGCTCAAGGTGCTCCTGTTCGGTGTCGTCTCGAACCGATCCGCCATTGGCGCACAGGTTATTGCCACCTATGGAGAACGCAAACAGGTGCAGGCGGTTCTGGCGCAATCATCCTACCTGTCGGTCAATGATCGCCGTCTGCATTTCGGACTGGGCAGCGCTACCTCTGCGAACCTGGATATCCACTGGCCGAATGGAGCCCGGGAAAAACTGGAGGATGTCCCTGCCGATTGCCTGGTGGTGGTTCGCGAGGGGCAGGGAATCACACGGACAGATCGCTTCTCTCGATGAAACACGCGGCCTGGTGGCCGAAAAACCGGTCCAGCGAATGGTAACGCCGGCGCTGCCGCCGTCCTCGTTTTTTCATGAGGTTTCCACCACAGGCCCGACGGACGACACAAGACGACCGTCTGTCCTACCGGGTCGCGCAC
>OKRF01000032.1:4312-15525 GCA_900290315.1 Candidatus Sulfopaludibacter sp. SbA3
AAGACGACCGTCTGTCCTACCGGGTCGCGCACGAGCCTGTCTTGCCGCCGGATTTTTGTCAGTCGGTTTGCCGCCCACCCACACAGTCGCTTCCACATAGGAAGACAGCGGCGGCAGCGTCGCCGGGATGTCCAGAGTGGAGAACAACGATCCGGCCCATAGCGGTCTGGGTCGCAAGTGTGTGGGCGCCGGTGACCAAGATGATTCGCGAAGCCAGCCTCGCGAGCAACTGCCGATCTATCGCCAAGCCAATAGCCTCCTTGTAGCACAGTTTTGGCGCGCGCGTGCGATGATAAAACCGGCGGAGGAGGGAATGAAACACCACGGAACAATATTCATGATGGCGGCCGCGGGACTGGTGTGGGCACAACCCCGTCCGGCTTTCGAGATCGCCTCCATCAAGCCGAATAACACCGATTCCCGCCGCAGCGTCCAGTTCTCGCCGGAAACTCTGACCATGCTCAACCTGCCTCTGGCGAACATTCTGTTCCAGGCGTACGAACTCGCACCCGAACAGTACTCCTTGGGTGAGTTCGAGCCGCTTTTCCGCCAGCGCTACGATATCGTTGCGAAGTCCGCCGGCCCGGTGCCGCAAGCCCAGATGCGGCTGATGCTGCAGTCTCTGTTGGCGGATCGATTCCAGCTTGTAAGCCATCGCGAATCGAGGATGGAGCAGGCCTATGCGCTGGTCGTGGACAAAGGCGGCCACAAGCTCAACCCGCCCGCGGCACCCAACGCAGAAGCCGACTTCGACAAGCGGGTGGGCAACGATTCGACCCGGCAGTCCATTACCTTCCGCAATGCCGGTATGCCGCTGGTGGCATCGATCGTGAGGGAAACTGCAGACATGAGCAAAGTGCGGGCTGGTGCGCCACCGATTATCGTGGACATGACTGGCCTGCGGGGTGGATTCGATTTCACCCTCGAATGGACGCGCGAGGAGACACCATCCGGCGAAAACGAGCCGCCCGACCGGCTTCCGGCCATCGCGGGCGCGCTGCACAAGGTCGGCTTGGCTTTGCGATCCCAGAAGGTATCTATCGATACACTGGTTGTGGACCACATCGCCAAGACGCCAACGGAAAACTGAGGCGCGCCGCCGCACCGCCGCCGGCACCCCCGTTGACATACCGCGCGATCCGTCCTAATCTACGAAGCAGAGTCGAAGGTCTGATTATGCTTGAAGCTCTGATTCCCGCCCCTAACGAAGAAGAAGAGATGGACCTTATCGCATTCGAACTATGGCAGCGCTCGTGCCGCAGGGACCTCGCCGCCACCGAGGACTGTTCGGATGAAGAAGAAGCCGTGGGCGGCCACGCCAGTTGTCTGTGAGTGCCGTGGCCGCGGTATCCAATGGGGCCGCGCAGAGCCGGCGATTGTCCGGCATTGATGCGGCCTTCCTTTATCTAGAACGGAAAGAGATTCCTCTGCACATCGCCAGCGTGGCGCTGTTCGAGGAACCTATACCGTTCGACGAATTCGTCGCGAACATCGATTCCAAGCTGCACCTGCTGCCGCGCTACCAGCAGATCGTAGTGGCGCCACCCTTCGATCTCGGGTATCCCACCTGGGAGCCGGATCCGGAATTCGACATCCAGCGCCACATCTTTCACGTGGAAGTAGAAGCTCCCGGCGGCGAGGCGGAGCTCTCCGCGCTGGCCGGCCGGATTCTCAGCCAGGTGATGGACCGCAGCAAGCCACTGTGGGAAATCTACGTGGTGTCCGGCTTGAACGATGGCCGCGGCGCCATGATCGCTCGCGTGCATCACGCTCTGGCCGATGGCGTTTCCGGTGCGGCCTTACTGAACATCATGCTGGACCCGACGCCGGAAGGTTCGCGGGCCATCCGTAAGCCGCGCTCCCGCCCGTTGCCCAAGACGCTCCCCCCGAAGTCGCTGCCGGACGCGCTCACCAGCGCCGTGCACAGTTCGCTGGAGAATCTGATCGCGGCCGAAGAGGGCATGCTGGATTTTGCGCAGTCGCTGCTCGGCGACCGGATGCAGGCTGGGCTTAAGGAACTGGCCGCGCTGCTGCCGGAACTGGCGACGCCTCCGAAGCGGCTTCCTTTTAATAAGCCCTGCACCGGGGAGCGCCTGTTCACCTGGGCGGAATTCGAATTTGGCGATTTGCAGGCAGTCCGTGCGAAGGTTGGGTGCAAGGTCAACGACGTTATTCTGACGGTGCTCAACCGGGCCCTGGTGAAGTATGTCAAGATGCACGGCGAAAAGGTGGCCAAGCGATACCTGCACGTGGTCTGCCCGGTCAACATAAGGAGCCAGGAGCAAGGCCAGTCGTTGGGCAATCGGATTACGTTCATGCCGGTGATTCTGCCCATGAACGAGCCCAACGCCATGCGCATGCTGGAGGCAGTGGCGGCCCGCACCCAGGCGATGAAGAGCGCCCGGGCGGCTGAACTGGTAGCCATCGCAGCCAGTTGGCTGGGCGCCGCTCCTCCGCCTTTGCAGGCGCTGTTCTGGGGCGCCATTCCTTCGCTGAAATTGCCGGTGCCCCTGTTCAACATCATCTGCACGAACGTGCCGGGCTCGCCGGTGCCGCTGTATTCGGTGGGACGGCGGATGTTGGCGGCTTATCCGCAAGTGCCCACGGGCTACGAACTGGGGGTGGGCTGCGCGGCGCAGACGTACAACGGCAAAATCTTCTTCGGCCTCACGGCCGATGCGCACGGCGCCCGATGTGAACAAGCTTCGCGATTTCATCGGGGAGTCGTTCCGTGAAGTGTGCCGGGCCGCGGGGCGATACTCAAAGGCATGAACCATTCCGTACTACATCCGGATCTGCACGGCCGTGTCGCCATCGTCACGGGTGCCAGCCGTGGAATCGGCAAAGCCCTGGCGCTCCGGCTGGCGCGCGAGGGCGCCGCGGTGGTGGTTGCCGCCAAGAGCGAACAGTCAACCGAGCGGCTGCCCGGCAGCATCCACGAAACGGCCGCGGAGATTCACGCAGCGGGCGGCCGCGCTCTCGCCGTAGCCACCGATGTACGGGAAGAGGACGCCATCCGCAACATGATCGAGCGCGCTGCCAGCGAGTTCGGCCGCGTCGATATTCTGGTCAACAACGCCGGGGCCATCTGGCCGCAACCGATTCTGCAGACTCCGCCGAAACGGTTCGACCTGATGATGGAGGTCAATGTCCGCGCGGCCTATATCGCCTGCTACTACGCGCTGCCGCACATGGTGAAACAGCAGTGGGGGCACGTGCTAAACATGTGCCCGCGGCTCACCGTGGAGCCATCACCGGGCAAGGTGGCGTACATGATTTCCAAACTCGGCATGGCTCGCGTTGCCATAGGACTCGCGGCGGAGCATCGGCGCGACAATATCGCCGGCAACGCGCTCTGGCCGCGGACCATCATCGAAAGCCAAGCCTCCATCAACTGGAAGATGGCCGACCGTTCGCAGTGGCGCACACCTGAGATTTTGTGCGATGCCTCGCTGGCCATCTTCGCCCATGAGCCTCGCGACGTCACCGGCCGTCAGTGGATCGACGAGGAAGCGCTCACGGAGCTTGCCGGCATCACCGGCTTCGACCACTATTGGTGCGAAGGCAAGGCGCCGGCGAATCCGCTGTACATCGACAAGTGGTAGGCTGTGGGACAGACGATCGTTTTTTGTCGTCTGTCGTTGTGCAGTCCCGAAGGTGACAGACGACACAAAACGATCGTCTGTCCCACTGTCCTTGGAGGTGTCGATGAATCGCAGAGCGTTTTTCTGCTCAGGCGCCGCTCTGGCCGGTTTGCCGTTGGTGCAGGCCGCCACGCCCAAGATGAAGATCACGCGGGTGCGCGTCTACGAGCCTCCCAACCGGAACACGCTCTTCAACCAGAGCGACATGGTGGTGATGGTGGAAACCGACGGCGGCGTGACCGGGATTGGCGAGGGCGGGTCGAAGGACACGCTGGAGCAGTGCGCGGGCCGGCTGATCGGGCAGGATCCTCACTTCATCGAACATTTGTGGCAGGACATGTCGCGGTCTTTCTTCTACCCACCGGGCCGCGAAAAGATGCACGCGCTGGGGGCGCTCGATCTCGCACTGTGGGACATCAAGGGCAAGGTACAGGGCCTGCCGGTGCATGCACTGCTGGGCGGCATGGTCCGCAACTATTGCGAGTGCTACAACACGGCGGGCAGCATTCCGGCCATCAAACCGGGGATGAGCCTGCGGGAGCGCGCCCAGGCCACCATCGAAGCAGGCTATCGCGCTTTCCGCATGGGCGCCGCCGATACGCGCGGCACCAGCACATTCAACACGCGGGAACGGCTCAATCAGGTGTATGACGATTGCGTGCAAGTGCGCGAGGGCGTGGGCAAAAACGGCGACTTCGTGATCGATTTTCACCAGCGGTTCGACCTGAACGAGGCGATCCGCGGATGCGACCTGATCCAGAACCTGGCGCCTTTCTTTGTGGAGGATCCCGTGCGCACCGAGGCGTTTCAGGAAGATCTGCCGATCTTGCGCCGCACCGTGAAGGTGCCCATCGCCGCTGGGGAAGAGTGGGGCAATCGCTGGGACTTCAACAAGCTGGTGGAGTCTCATGATATCGATTTCCTGCGCGCCACCTTGCCGAATGTTGGCGGCATCACCGAGATGATGAAGGTGGCGGCCATTTGTGAAACGCACTTTGTGGGAATCGTGCCGCACTTCACCGGGCCCATCGCCACGGCGGCGCTGGTGAATTCGCTGGGGACATTCTCCGGTCCTGTACTCATGGAATACAACTTCCAGGGCAGGACGTTCGCACACCTGCCCGCGGCGCTGGATTTCAAGAACGGAAAGCTTTACGCCAACGATCGTCCGGGCCTGGGCGTGGAACTGGATTTGAAGCCGCTCAAGCTGATTGCGGAAATCACCGAGCCCATTCGCAATCGCCAACTGTATTACCGGCCGGATGGGTCTATCACCAATTGGTGATAATGGCAGATACTATGTCAAGAATTCTGGACGGGAAAGTTGCTGTGATCACCGGCGCGAGCCGCGGCCTGGGGAAGGCGATGGCGCTGGCGTTGGCCGGCGCGGGCGCGAAGTTGGCGCTGGTGGCGCGCGATCGCGCCAAACTGGAGGAGACCGCATCAGCCGTGGCGGCGCTGGGTTCGGATTCGGCGGTCTTCGTTGCCGATGTCACCGATGAAGCACAGGTGGCGACCCTGGCGGAACTGGTGGTCTCGCAGTTCGGACACGTCGACATCCTGATTAACAACGCCGGCACCAATATCCGCAAGCACCTGGTGCAATATTCGCTGGAGGAGTGGCGCAAAGTGACGGACACTAATCTGACCTCGGTGTTTCTGATGTGCCGCGCCATGATTCCGCACATGACGGGCCGCGGTTACGGCCGCATCCTCAACATGACGTCGATGATGAGCCACGTTTCACTGCCGGGCCGCACGGCGTACTCGGCCAGCAAATCCGCGCTGCTGGGGCTCAACAGGGCGCTGGCGCAGGAATTGGCGCCGGAAGGCATCACGGTAGTCGGCATCAGTCCCGGCCCCTTCGCCACGGAACTGAATACGGTGCTGATGACGAATCCCGAGGTCAACCAACAATTCATGTCCAATACCCCGCTAGGACGCTGGGGGAAGGTGGAAGAGATCGGCCATCTCGCGCTTTTCCTGTGCGGAGAGGGCGGGGCGTACATCACGGGCAGCGACATTCTGATCGATGGCGGTTGGACGGCCAGGTAAGCTCGGACTTCGCTTCACCGCGGAGGCGCGGAGACGCGGAGGAAAGCGCGGAGAAAGGCAAAAGACAAGAATCAGTTTTGCCTCATCGGTTTCGTGTTTGGTTTTCTCGACGTCTTCCTCCGCGCCTCTGCGTCTCGGTGAGAATTTGTCTGCGAACTTTTGCTTCGCCCGGCCGTATTAGTCGATATGACCCAGTTGCGACAGGTGTGCCGGCGCCTGAGGCGCTCGCCCGCGTTCACCGGAATCACCATCCTTACGCTGGCCGTGGCGATCGGCGCGAATGCCGCCATCTTCAGCGTACTGAACGGCGTGCTACTCAAGCCGCTGCCATTCTCCAACCCGGAGCGACTGGTGGGCGTATGGCAGACTGCGCCGGGCATCGGCATCAAGCAACTGGATGCATCGCCCGCCACTTACTTCACCTATCGCGAGGAAGAGCGCGCGTTTCAAGACATTGGATTGTGGCGCAGGGATACCATGAGCGTCACCGGAATCGCGCAGCCGGAAGAGGTCCGCAGCCTTTCTGTGACGGATGGCACGCTGCCGATTCTGGGCGTTCGCCCGCTGCTGGGCCGGGGATTCACGCGCCAGGACGATTTGCCGGACGCGCCGCGAACGGTGATTCTGTCGTACGGGTACTGGCAGAAGCGCTTCGGCGGCGATCCCGCGGTATTAGGCCGCAACCTCACGCTGGATGGCAAGGCGTGGGAAGTCATTGGCGTGCTGCCTCGTAGTTTTCGGTTCATGAATCTTGACGCGTCGCTCATTGTGCCCTTCCAACTGGACCGCGCCAAAGTGTTCGTGGGGAATTTCAGTTACCGGGCCGTGGCTCGTCTGCGAAACGGCGTGACGCTGGCCGCCGCCAATGGCGATGTGGCGCGCATGCTTCCCATGCTTTCCGCCAAGTTCCCTCCAGCGCCCGGCATGAACGCCAAGATGATTGAAGAAGCGCGTCTGGGGCCGGATGTACACCCGCTCAAGGACGACGTGATCGGCGATGTGGGCAAGGTGTTGTGGCTGCTCATGGGGACAGTTGGGATCGTGCTGTTCATTGCCTGCGCCAATGTGGCGAACCTGCTGCTGGTGCGGGCCGAAGGGCGCCAGCAGGAACTGGCAATTCGCGCGGCCCTGGGGGCCAGTTGGACGCGGGTGGCGCGCGAACTGCTGCTCGAGAGTGTCACCCTGGGACTCGCCGGCGGCGCAGCCGGCTTGGCCTTGTCGCCTGCTGATACAGTTGGGCCCGGCGAGCCTGCCGCGGCTGGATGAAATCTCGATCGACCTGCCCGCCCTGCTGTTCACGCTGGCGATATCGTTAGCCGCCGGGCTTCTATTTGGTGTGATCCCGGTATTCAAGTACGCCGGACCACGCTTGTCCGGCGCTTTGCGACAGGGTGGGCGAAATGCGAGCCAGGGCCGCGAGCGTCATCGCGCCCGCAGCGTCCTGGTAGTGGTACAAGTGGCGCTGGCATTGGTGCTGCTCATCAGTTCGGGCCTGATGATCCGGACGCTGGTGGCGCTGAAGCGAGTGCCGCCGGGCTTCACAGATCCCGCCGCCATCCTCACCTTGCGGGTCTCCATTCCCGGCGCACAGATGCCGAATCACGATCAGGTGATCCAGGCGGATCGGGAGATCCTTCGCAGGATGCGTTCGATTCCCGGAGTGACGTCGGTGGGTCTGACGAATTCCGTCACCATGGATGGCTATACCGACAACGATCCCATATACGCCGAAGGGCACGTGTATTCGGAGAGCCAGATTCCCGCACTGCGGCGGTACAAGCAAATCGCTCCAGGCCTGTTCCGCACCATGGGCAATCCACTGTTAGCCGGCCGCGACCTTACCTGGACGGACATTACCGAAAGGCTTCCGGTAGTGCTGGTCTCGGAGAATCTGGCGCGCGAGTTCTGGGGCTCGGCGGGCGCGGCGCTGGGCAAGCGCGAGACTCCCAAGGGGCGGTGGCGCGAAGTGGTGGGTGTGGTGGGCAACGAGCGCGATGACGGAGTGGACCAAAAGGCCACTGCGATTGTCTACTGGCCCATAGCACGCCGGGACTTCTGGGGCGAGAAAGAAGTGGTGGATCGCGACCTCTGCTTCGTCGTCCGCAGCCGGCGGACCGGTTCGGCCGGGTTCCTGAAGGAAGTGCAACAAGCGGTGTGGTCGGTGAATCCCAACCTGACCATCGCCAACGTTCGCACGGTGCAGGAGATCTACGAGCGCTCCATGGCGCGAACTTCGTTCACCTTCGTTCTGCTGACCATTGCGGCGGGCATGGCCCTGCTGCTGGGCGTGGTCGGAATCTACGGCGTGATCTCTTATTCGATCTCGCAGCGCACGCGCGAAATCGGGATCCGTGTGGCTTTGGGTGCACAGCAGCGGCAGGTGCGCGGCATGTTCGTTCGCTATGCCCTCACGCTCACCGGGATCGGTCACCGGGATCGGAGTGGCGTGCGGACTGGCGGCGGCGATCGGGCTGACGCGGCTGATGTCGGCTCTGCTGTTCGGCATCAGTCCGCTGGATCCGCTCACCTACGCGGGAGTGTCTCTCGTGTTGGCAGCGGCGGCATTGCTGGCGGGCTACATTCCGGCGCATCGGGCCACGGCGGTCGAGCCAGTGGACGCGTTGCGGGCGGAGTGAAAACAGACCGGCGACAAGATCGCTGGCGTTCCCCAATCGTGAGCCGGGAAGACAGACGACAAAAAACGATCGTCTGTCCTACGGTACTACGTCACCGGGCCGGGATTGAAAGGCGAGAGGGCGTTGGCCAAGCCCCAGTGTTCGGCCCAGGTTTTACGGCCCCCGGCCACCTCGAGAATGAAGTGGAAGAGATGCCAGCCCACTTCTTCGATGGTGGCCTGTCCGGTGGCGATGCGGCCGGCATCGATATCGATCAGGTCGTGCCACTTCTCCGCCAGGGCGGTGCGCGATGAGACTTTGACCACGGGCACCAGCGCCAGGCCGTATGGACTGCCTTCCCCCGTTGTGAAGACGTGCAGATTCATGGAAGCGAGTTGCTGAGTGCCGCAGATGAAATCGCTGGCGGGAGTGGCGGCAAAGACGAGGCCATTGGCGGTGACTTTCTCGCCGTGGCTGGCGACGGCCCGCAGCGCGGTGCTGCCTGCTTTGGCGACGCTGCCCAAAGCCTTTTCGACGATGTTGGCGAGTCCGCCGCGCTTATTGCCGGGGGTGGTGTTGGCGCTGCGGTCGGCCCGGCCTGCGGCCAGGTATTCGTCATACCAGCGCATCTCGCGGATGAGGTCGCGCGCCACGCCGGGAGTCTGGGCGCGCGGCGTCAGCAGGTGGACGGCGTCGCGAACTTCGGAGACTTCAGAGAACATCACGGTGGCGCCGGCGCGGACCAGCAGATCGGCGGCATAGCCCACCGCGGGGTTGCAGGTAACGCCGCTGAAGGCGTCGCTGCCGCCGCATTGCAGGCCGACTACGAGGTCTGAAGCGGGGCAGGTCTGGCGCCGCCGCCGGTCGAGTTGCGACAGGCGCTTCTCGGCCGCTTCCAGAATGGCCGACACCATTTCGCCGAAGCCGCGCTCGTCCTGCAAGCGAATCACGTTGCCGCTCTCCAGAATCGGCAAATCGCTGGAGAAGAGGCGCGCAGGCTGCAGTTTTTCGCATCCCAGGCTCACCACTAGCGGACGGCCAGCGAAATTGGCGTGCGTGGCGATATGTTGCAGCGTGCGAATGGGCACGGCCGCGCCGGGCGCATCGATGGCCACGCCGCAGCCATAGGAGTGGGTGATCGCGACCACGTCGTCCACGTTTGGGAAGCGCGGCAGGATCTCGGTCTTGATGCGCCTCACGGCGTATTCCACCGTCGGGGCCACGCATTGCACCGTGGTAGCGATGCCGAAAACGTTGCGCGTGCCGGTGCTGCCATCGGGGTTGCGATAGCCTTCGAAGGTATAGCCTTCGAGCGGCGGCTGGGGTGCGGGTACGGCGGTCGCCAGCGGTAATTCGTCGAGCGGCGGCGGCACCGGCATGTCCAGCATCTCCTCGCGGACCCAGGATCCGGCAGGAATAGGCCGGTTGGCGTGGCCGATAACCGATCCGTAGCGCAGCACGGGCTCTTTGGCGGCGATGTCGCTGAGCGCCAATTTATGGGCCTGCGGGATGTGCTCGCGCGCGGTAACGAAGCCTTCCGGGTTCACGATGATGGCCACGTTGTCGCGAGGATGGACGCGGATGTAACGCCGGCGTTCCTGCCGGCGGTTTTTACCACTTGACAAGCCAGTGGAAATGGGGAAAACTGGTTCTACTTGAATGTCTAGTGAACACAAATCCAAAATTCAGGTGCTGCAAGGCACTCTGGATCTGATTGTTCTGCGCACCCTGGCTACCATGGGTCCGCAGCACGCATATGGCATTGCTTCGCGGCTCCAGCAGGTTTCCGAAGACCTGCTGAATCTGAACCAGGGCACGCTTTATCCCGCGCTGGTCCGGCTGGAGCAGCAGGGTTGGATCAAAGGCACCTGGGGAACCACGGAGAGCAAACGCGAGGCCAAGTTTTACGGCATCACGAGGGCCGGGCAGAAGGCGCTGGGGGAAGAGACCGAGCGGTGGCGCCAGCTTGCCGGATTGGTGGAGAAACTGCTCGCCGGGGAGAGTTGAGATGCGACGTTTTCTGGCAAAATGTTCCGCGTTCTTACGACGCGGACGCGCGGAACGAGAACAGGAGCGCGAGGTCGCCTCGCACCTGGCGCTGCTGGAGGATGACTTTCAGCGCCGTGGGCTGTCGCCCAGGGAAGCGAAACTGGCAGCACGCAGGGCGTACGGCGGCGTCGATCTGGCCAAAGAACTGCATCGCGACGCGCGCTCGTTTTTGTGGCTGGAGCAGACCGTGCAGGACCTCCGCCACGCCGTACGCAGCCTGAGCCGCGCGCCCGGATTCGCCTTGCTCGCCATCCTGACGTTGGCCTTGGGTGTGGGCGTCAATTCGACTTTGTTCACGGCGTACGACGCGGTGGCGCTGCGTTCCCTGCCGGTAGCCGATCCGGATCGTGTGGTGCGCCTGGAGCGCTGGTTCGACCGCCCCAACCACGGTGACATCCAATATGCTTTCTCCTACCCGGAATACGTGTATTGCCGCGACCACAACGACGTCTTCGCAGGCATGGTGGCGGGCAGTTTCAACCTGGCTGTGGCCGGCCGAATGGAGGGCGAAGGCGAGCCTGAAATGCTCGCCGGGCAACTGGTTTCGGCGAACTATTTCGCCGATCTGGGTGTGGACGCGCAACTGGGCCGAACGTTCTCACCCGAAGAGGATCGCACACCGGGCGCGAACGCGGTGATGGTGATCAGTCACATGTTTTGGCAGCGAAAGTTCCACGGCGATGCCAATGTTCTAGGACGGACCATGCAGATCAATGGCGCCAGATACACCATCATCGGCGTAGCGGCCCGGGAGTTCACCAGCACGGCGGTGAACGATCCCTTCACGCAGTTCTGGGTGCCCCTTTCGATGCAGCCGCAACTGGCCCCGCCGCGCCGTTGGGAGAATGAA
>OKRF01000032.1:15535-17505 GCA_900290315.1 Candidatus Sulfopaludibacter sp. SbA3
TGGGTGCCCCTTTCGATGCAGCCGCAACTGGCCCCGCCGCGCCGTTGGGAGAATGAACCTGCCGCCCGCCAGTTACAGATTCTGGCCCGCTTGAAACAGGATGTTCCGATGAAGCGGGCGCAGGCGGAGACGACGGTATTGGTCCGCCAGTTCGGACAGACGTTCCAGCAACCCGAGGGCGATGGTACAGCGGCCGTCACGCTGCAGCACACGGCGATGCTGGGCAACACCGAAGACATCCGCTTCAAAGGTGTGGTGGCTGGCCTGATGCTGCTGGTGGGGCTGGTGCTGCTGGTGGCCTGCGCCAATATCGCCAACATGCTGCTGGCGCGCGCGGCCATGCGGCAGCGCGAGATCGGCGTGCGGCTGGCATTGGGCGCGGGCCGCGGCCGCATGATCCGCCACCTGCTTACCGAAAGCCTGCTGCTCTCCTTTTGCGGTGGGATGGCGGGACTGTTGCTTTCCATGTGGAGCAGCCACTTGCTGCAAGTGGTGATCACGCAAATGCTGGCAGGAACGCCGGCGGCCAAGGCCGGGTTCGTGCTGGAACTGGGCCTGGATTTTCGCGTCTTCGCTTATGCGTTAGCGCTGTCCCTGGCGGCAGGCATCTTCTTCGGCCTTGCGCCGGCCCTGCAATTCACGCGGCCGAACCTGGCGGTGGCGTTAAAGCAAGAAGGCTCATCGTTCGGGCGGAAGCTCACCCGCTCGCGCTTGCGCGGCTTCCTGGTGGGCGCGCAGGTTGGGGTATCGATGCTGCTTTTGATTATGGCCGGCCTGCTCATGCGCGGCCTGTTGAGGAGCCACAACGCCGACCCTGGCTTCGATGCGCGGGGACTGTTTCTACTCGCCGCCGACTTCGGCGCAGGCAAGCCGGAGGACGCGCAGGCACGCCTGCTGAATCAACTCAGAACGCTGCCGGAACTGAAGGGCGTCGCGCTGGGCAGTTACCCCATGATGGGCACGTGGACGCCGCCGATTATCGTGAAGTCGGCCGCTTCGCAGGCGTCGCTGCAAGGGCGCACCCTGGCGAGTTACGGAACGGAAAGCTACCTGGACACGGTGGGCATCCCGCTGTTGCGTGGGCGCGGATTCACGGCGCAAGAGGTGAGGGCCAACGCGCCAGTGGCCATCATCAGCCAAGCCGCGGCACGCCGTTTCTGGCCCGCGGAGGATCCGCTCGGCAGTCACTTCCAACTCGACATGGACTTCAACGGCAAACTCGCGGAATTCGAAGTGATCGGGATTGCCAGGGATGTGCGATACGCCAATTTGACGCGCGTGGATCCGGCACATGTCTATCTCACACCCAAGCCTGACGATTTCCAGGGGATACTTCTGCGCGCCGAGGGCGATCCACGGCGAGCCCTGGAGGCGGTCCGCGCCAGCGTGGGAGCGCTGGACCGGAACCTGCTGCCCGGCCTTTGGCTGACCAGCGTGCAGGATGGCCCGATGGTTCGTGAGAAGGCGCAAGCACGCCTGTTCGCGATGTTCGCCGTGATTCTGGCGGTGCTGGCGGTGGCGCTGGCGGGTGTGGGGGTCTATGGCGTGATGTCTTACGTGGTGAGCCAGCGAGTCAAGGAAATCGGTGTGAGGATGGCGCTGGGCGCCAGTGCGGCGGGCGTGCTGCGATCCGTGGTGCTGCGCAGCCTGCGGCCCGTGATCCTGGGAATCGCCATGGGCATCGCAGGCGCGGCCGCCTGTTCCACGTTGCTCCATGCCACGCTGGTCTTCCCCGGCTCGACCGACTTGCTCTACGGCATCCCGTTCTACGACCCTGCAACTTTCGGGGGATTGGCGGCCTTCCTGACAGGAGTCGCCGCAATCGCGAGCGCGGTACCAGCACGCCGCGCTATCCAGGTAGACCCGATGATCGCGCTGCGCTGCGAATGATGCAACAACGGCGGCGCGGCTAGCTACTTTCCCACTTAAAATTCCGCACTTAAGGCCCGTTCTTCCATAAAGGTGGTACG